>JALOOU010000035.1 GCA_025454255.1 Desulfobacterales bacterium
GGGGCTGCGCTCCTCGAGGGTGGAGAGGATTTCGACGCGCTTGATGGAGTCGATGCCGAGGTCGGTTTCGATGTCCATGTCGAGGCCGAGCATCTCCACAGGGTAGCCGGTCAGCTCGGCCACCACCGCCAGCAGCAGCGCGTTCAGATCGCCGCTCGGGGCCGGGGGGGCGGGCGCGCCGATCGGGTCCGGGGCGGCTGCCGCCGCCGGCGCTGCGGGCGGAGGAGCGGGCGCCGCTTGCGCGGCTGCCGCCGGTCGGTCGGCCGGCGGCTCGACCGCAACGCCGGCGGGGGGGGATGCCAGTCGGCCGGTGGTCTGCACCAGTTCGAGCAGGACCCGGGTGGCTTCAGCCTGGGTCTCCAGAAATTTCTGATGGGCGGTTGCGGTCTGGACCTGGATGGCCTGGATGGTTTTCAACCCCTCCTGGACCGAACGCAGCGCATCCTGGACCGTTTGGGGCATGGCGTCGGGCGTCTCTTTCCTCATCGTTTCTGCATCGGCATGGGTGGTTGGCTCGGGCCGGCCGGTGCCGGCCCTGGTGGTTGCGGCGAAGGCGCGGCTGGCCGCCGCGCCGGAGGAGCCGCGCGGCGGCGCGGCGTTGCCGCCGGGCTGGGGCCCGGCGTGCCGGTAGTTGGCCCCGTGGATCGGTACCGACATGCGCTTGGGCGTGGGCGGCGGCGCGGGCTCTTCCCAGCGCTCGAGCGCGACGGCATGCCCGAGCGCCGCCAGCCGGCAGAGCACCCGGCCTAAGTCCGCAATGCCGTCGCGCCGGCCGGCGAAGGGATCCAGCGCAAGGGCGTGCGCGGCGCGGCCGTCCAAGATGGCGGCGACGAGGCCGGTCAGAACCGATTTCGGGCCGACCTCGACGAAAGTGGCCGCCCCCGCGCGGGACATGGCCTCGATCTGGCCGATGAAATCGACCGGCCGTCCCAGGTGCTCCGCGAGCAGGCGCCTGGCCGCATCCGCATCCCGGGGGTAGGTTCGGGCGGCCACGTTGGAGAAGACCGGCATGTCGGTCGGCGTGATCGCCGCCTGCGCCACCTGCCCTGCAAACTCCTCCTGGGCGGCTCTCATCAGCGGGCTGTGGAACGCGCCGCCGACCGCCAGCGTTTTGACCGTGAAGCCGTTTTGCCGGCAGAGCCGCTCGGCCTCGGCGACGGCCGCGGCGGCTCCGGAGAGGACCGCCTGCGCGGGGCTGTTGCGGTTGGCGAGCACGACCTCGATCTTCTCGCGGGCGATAAGGGCCTCGATTTCGGCCAGCGGGCCGCGCACCGCCGCCATCGTCCCGCGCCCCTGCGCGCCCGCCCGCGCCATGGCCCGGCCCCGGGCGGCCGCAAGGCCGAAAAAGGTGGGTTCGTCCATCCAGCCTGCGGCGCAAAGAGCCGTCAACTCCCCGAAGCTGTGGCCGCCGACGGCATCGGGCCGGATGCCGAACTCCGCGAGCGCCCGCAGCGCCGCCAGGCAGGCCGCGCCGATCGCAGGCTGGGCGGTTTCGGTCGCCCGCAGGGCCTCCGCGGCGTTCTGGCTGTCGCGGCCGGATGGGGGGAAAACGACATCGCTCAGAAGCCCTTGCGCGGCGGCCAGCCGGTCGGCGTTTTCGAAGACGGCGAGCGCTGACGGGAAGAGGCAGGCCAGCGCCGACATCATGCCCGGGTACTGGCTGCCCTGGCCCGGGAACAGGAGCGCGAGCCCGCCGGGGGCGGGGCCGCGGCCGAAATAGACGTTGGGGATCGCGGCCGGCCCGGTGCCGCCGGGCTCATCCAGCAGCGGCAGCGCCTGCGTGAGCAGGGCGCCGGCGGTCCGGGGCGCCTCGATCACGGCCAGGAGCCGGTGCTCGTGCCGGTGGGAGAAGCCCGCTCGGCTCAGTCCGGCGCGGTGGGAGAACTCGGCCTCGCTCCAGCCGTCCGCCGCGGCCGCAAATTCCCGCACGCGGCCCCGCAGCGCGCCGATCTCTTCGGCCGAAAAGGCGAGCAGCTGCACCGACCCGTCCCAGGCGATCCGGGGCTTTTCCGGAAGGTGCTCTTCGAGCACCAGGTGGAAGTTGCTGCCGCCGAAGCCGAAGGAGCTGACTCCGGCGCGCCGCGGCTGCCCGGGGGGGGAGAGCCAGGGGCGGGTGCGGGAGTTGAGATAAAACGGCGACCGGTCCACATCCAGGGCGGGGTCCGGGTCTTCGGCCTTGAGCGTTGCCGGCAGCACCTTGTGGTGCAGGGCCAGCACGGCCTTGACCAGGCCGGCGGCGCCGGCGGCGGCCTTGGTGTGGCCGATCATGGACTTGACGGAACCCAGCGCGCAGCGCCGGGCGGTGCCGGGGGAGGCGCCCATCACCCGGCAGAGCGCCTGGAACTCGACTTTGTCCCCGACCCGGGTGCCGGTGCCGTGGGCTTCGATCAGCCCCACCGTCGCCGGGTCGACCCCTGCGGCGGCGTAGGCGGCGGTGAGGGCGTTCACTTGGCCGTCGATGCACGGGGCGTAGATGCTTTGCGAGCGCCCGTCGCTGGAGGAGCCGATGCCCTTGATCACCGCGTAGATGCGGTTGCCGTCGCGCTCGGCGTCCGGCAGGCGTTTTAGAACCAGCAGCCCGATGCCTTCGCCCAGCAGGGTGCCGTCGGCATTGCGGGAAAACGGCCGCACGTCGCCGGTGGGCGATAGGATCTGGGTCTTGGAGAAGCACATGTGCATGAAGATGTCGTTCAGGGTGTCCGCCCCGCCGGTGATCACCGTGTCGCACAGACCGGAGCCGAGCTCCAGCAGCGCCAGGTGAACGGCGGCCATTGAGCTGGCGCAGGCGGCGTCCACCACGCAGTTGGTTCCGCCCAAATCCAGCCGGTTGCTGATCCGGCCGGCGACGACGTTGCCGAGCAGCCCGGGGAAGGAGTTCTCCTGCCAGGGCACGTAGGCATCCGCGATGCGTTGCACGATCGCTTCGGCCAGCTCGGGCGCGACGCCGTTCTCGGCCAGGGCGCGCCGCCAATGGGGGTGGCCGAGGCGGGAGCTGAGCGGGATCACCAGCTCCTGGGTCCCGGTGACGCCTAATATGACGCTGGTGCGGGCGCGGTCCACGGCCAGGCCGGCGTCCTCCAGGGCGTGCCGGGCGGCGGCGAGCGCCAGCAGCTGCGAGCTGTCGGTGGCCTCCAGCGCGGAAGGGGGAATCCCGAATTCCGAGGGGTCGAACTCCAGCGCCGGCAGAAAGCCGCCGCGGGTGCAGTAGACATGGTCCGGCCGTTTCGGGTCCGGGTCGTAGTAGTCGCTCGTGCGCCAGTGGGAGGCGGGAACCTCGGTGATGGCGTCCAGCCCCTGCCGCAGAAGGCGCCAATAGGCCTTCAGCCCCGCGGATTTGGGGAAAAAACAGCTCATGCCCACGATGGCGACGGGGCACTGGTGTTTTTCAACGCTCACGGCTCAACCCCTGTGGTAGACCTGGGTCCGAGACGATGGGATGGTTTCCGACTGCGGTCAGGCAATACGAAATAGAGCCGGCCTACAGCCGGCACGATCGTAAAATATCTATATACGAATAATTGCCTCGAATTTCAAGATTTAGTTTAAGAAGGCCCCTCCCCCAGGTGTTTCAGGACCTCGGGAAGTTCCATGGGGGCCATGGCGCCGGCGCTCTGCGGCAAGGCGATCCCCTGGCCCCGGAGCCAGGCCGCCCGCGTGGCCACGGCGGCGCCGAGCAAGAGGTTCAACGCCACGGTCACCGTGCGCCGGTTTTCGGCCTTTGCGAGGAAGCTGCCCTTGGCCCACTGGTTGAAGGCGCCCATGGCCGGGCCGCACCAGATCTGGTAGTCGAGTTTGCGCTCAGGCTCGCCCGCGATGGCCCAGCTCGAGGATTGCCCCAAATAGGAGCGGAAGACGAGCGCCATTTTATGCTTCGGGTCCCTTTCGGCCCGTTCGACCTGCCTGGGATCCCGCACCCGGAAAAATTCGCGCGTGTTCTCCCACTCCTGATCGAAGCGCCGACGGAGGATGTCCCGCTCGACGATCTCGCGCTGCCGTGGGGGGATCTGCTCGAAGCTCTCGTGGGCCGAGTAAAGCTCGTAGAGCTTGGCCGCGCGATGGGGAAACATGGTTCCGCGCTTCAGCACCTGCACCTTGACCCCCATCTCGAACATGTCGGCGGCCGGCGCCATGGCGACGTCCGCCTGGCCCGCCTCGGCCAGCATGGTGCAAACCGCACGGGAGGTGCCGGCCTCGACGCAGGCCTGGTGGATCGAGCCTGCGACGACGTAGGCCGCTCCCATGGCGAAGGCGGCGGCCGCGGCGGCGGGGGTGGCGACGCCCCCTCCTAAACCGATGGCCGGGGGCTCGGCAAAGCCGTGGGCCGCCGCCGTTTCATCCCGCAGCGCCTGCATCGTCGGCAGCAGGGTGATGGCGGGCCGGTTGTCCGTGTGGCCGCCGGAGTCGGCCTCCGCGGTGAGGTCGTCCACCATCGGCACCGCCGCCGCCAGGGCGGCTTCCGCGGCCGTGATCAGCCCGCGGTCGACGAGCCGGATCAGCAGTTTTTCCGGCGGGGGGGAGAGGAATTTGCGCGCCACTTCGACCCGCGACGCCTTCGCCACCAGTCGGTTGGCGCAGACGATGCGGCCGTGCGCGTCGCGGCGGATGCCCTTGACGCGGTAGTAGACGAGCGGCCAGGTCAGGTCGACGAAGGCCGAGGCGCTGGCCAGGCGCATCTGCCGGCGCAGGAAAAGCTCCACGAGGGCGGATTCGAGCTCGAGGTTCCCGGGGCTGTGGATCAGGTTGACCCCGAAGGGCACGCCGGCGGCCTCCGCCTGCAGGCGGGCGAGGGCGGCCTCCACCTCTGCGGGCAGCAGCCCGGCGGCGCCGAAGAAGCCGATCATGCCGGCCCGCCCCGCCGCAGTCACCATTTCGACGGAGGTGATGCCGTTGGCCATTTCGCCGACGACGTAGGCGAGGCGCAGGCCGTGTCGGGCCTTGAATGCGGCATCCCCCAGCGCCTCCGGCGGCAGCGGCGGGACGTAGGCCAGAAGCGGCAGCGCACCGCTCGACTCCCCGGGGGCGGCGCCGATCTGCGCGGTCCCGTCCGGGGCCAGGCATAGGCCGTCGCGGCCTGCGACGACGTAGATCGGATGCGTCACGTTGAGCAGGCTGCGGGCGAGGCCGGCGGCGAGCGGTTGCGGGGGAGAACTCCCCTGGCGCCAGGTGCCGATCGGTCGGGGGGCAGTGGGGGTGTCCATGGGATACACCGAATAGGGTAAACCCGGCGCGCCTGTCAAGCACCGGCAGCGCGCGGGCTGACGACGATGGGATCGCCCTCGGCCCCGGCGCTCACCCGCGGGGGTGGAACCGGCGGTGGATCTCGCGGAGCCGCTCGTTGGCCACATGCGTGTAGATCTGGGTGGTGGCGACGTCGGCGTGGCCGAGCATCTCCTGCACTGCGCGCAGGTCGGCCCCCCCCTCCAGCAGATGGGTGGCGAAGGAGTGCCTCAGGGTGTGGGGGGTGATGGCTTTCGCGAGGCCGGCCGCCCCGGCGTATCGGCGCAGCAGCTTCCAGAAGCCCTGGCGCGTGATCGGCCGGCCGGCGCGCGCCACGAACACAAACGGGCTGGGCCGGTTTTTAAGCAGCGCCTCACGGCCGTGGGCAAGGTAGAAGAGGAGCTTTTCGCGCGCATACCGGCCGATCGGCACCATGCGCTGCTTGGCCCCCTTGCCCATCACCCGCACGAAGCCGGCATCCAGGTGGACATCTTGGAGCCTGAGCCCGACGAGCTCGGAGACGCGCAGGCCCGCCGCGTAGAGGAGCTCGAGCATGGCGGCGTCCCGCACGCCCTGCGGGCGGCTGCTCGCGGGGGCGTTCAGCAGGCGGCGGACCTCCTCCACCGAGAGCACGTCCGGCAGCGTCAGGCTCATTTTCGGCAGGTCGATGAGTTTGGATGGGTCGGCCGGGAGCAGCTTTTCCCGGGCGAGGAAGCCGTAGAATCCCCGCACCGCGACGAGATGCCGCGCGCGGGAGCGGGCCCCCAGCCCCTGCGCGCGCAGGTCGATCAGGTGCTTCAAGATCAGCGGGGTGTCGGCCTCCGAGACGCTCGGCCGACCGCTGCGGGCCAGGAACTCCGCGTAGCGCAGCAGATCGCGGCTGTAGGCTTCGAGCGTGGCCTTGGCCAGGCCCTTTTCGACCAGCAGGTAGTTGATGAACCGGTCGATCAGCTGGTTGAGCGGGTTCGGCTCCGTCATCGCATTTTCTCCCCGGCGGTACACCGCCGCAGCGGCGGCCGGCCTCCTCCGCATGCATATCATCCCGGCGCCGGGATCGCCACTGCCGCTTGACTTTAAATCGGCCCCCACTTACAAGCGTGCAGCGGTTGACTCGAATTCACTTTTTCAACCCACAAGGAGGGAGTCCATGAATCTGCAACGGCCGAATGCGAACGACGCGCTCCAAACCGGCAATCGGTCCCGCAACGTCGTCCCCCAGTCGGGGATCTGCAGCCGCTGTATCGACGGCTGCCGTGGGAACTGCGACATGTTCCGCGCCACCTTCCGGGGGCGGGAGGTGCTCTACCCCGAGCCCTTCGGCAGCATCACCGCCGGGGCGGACAAAGACTACCCCGTGGACTACTCCCACCTCAACATCAACGGCTACGCCCTGGGGGCCAAGGGCATCGCGGCCGACCCGGACCGCGCCACCTTCCCCAACGTGGACACCGAGACCGCCTTCGGGGCGGCATCCAAAGTGAAAATGAGGGTCCCGATCTTCACCGGCGCCCTGGGCAGCACCGATATCGCCCGCAAGAACTGGGAGCATTTCGCCGTGGGGGCGGCCATCAGCGGAATCACCATCGTCTGCGGCGAGAACGTCTGCGGCATCGACCCCGGCCTGGAATTGAACGCCCAGGGCAAGGTGGTCAAATCGCCCGAGATGGACCGCCGCGTGCGCGAGTACCGCCGCTACCACGAGGGCTACGGCGACATCCTCGTGCAGCTCAACGTGGAGGACACGCGCCTCGGCGTGGCCGAGTATGTCGTCGAGCGTCTCGGGGTGGAGACCGTCGAGCTCAAGTGGGGCCAGGGCGCCAAGTGCATCGGGGGCGAAATCAAGGTCAATTCCCTCAGCCGCGCGCTCGAGCTCAAGCGGCGCGGCTACATCGTCACCCCGGACCCGGAGCTGCCCGCTCACCAGGCGGCCTTCAAGGCCGGGCCGCTCAAGCAGTTCGAACGCCACTCGCGCCTGGGGTTCATCGACCGCGAGGGCTTCCTCCGGGAGGTGGAGCGCATCCGCAGCCTCGGCGCCAAGCGCATCACGCTCAAGACCGGGGCCTATCCCATGCGCGAGCTCGCCATGGCCATCCGCTGGTCGAGCGATGCCAAGATCGACCTGCTGACCATCGACGGCGCCCCGGGCGGGACCGGGATGAGCCCGTGGCGCATGATGGTCGAGTGGGGGATCCCCTCCCTGTATCTGCACGCCATGGCCCACGACTTGTGCGCGCGCCTCGCCCGCCGCGGGCTGTGGGTCCCGGACATCGCCTTCGCCGGCGGCTTCTCCAGCGAGGACCATGTGTTCAAGGCGCTCGCGCTAGGCGCCCCCTTCTGCAAGGCGGTGTGCATGGGCCGGGCGCTGATGATCCCGGGCATGGTGGGCAAGAACGCCGAAAAGTGGCTGCGCGGCGAAGACGACGGGCTGCCCAAGAGCGTGTCGCGCTACGGCATGACCAAGGAGGAGATCTTCATGAACTACGAGGTGCTCAAGGACAAATACGGCGCCGAGGTGGAGCGCTTCCCGCTGGGGGCCATCGGGATTTACAACGCCGTCGACAAGATCCGCGTGGGCCTGCAGCAGCTGATGGCCGGCACCCGCAGCTGGGAGGTGGGCTACATCGGCCGGCAGGACCTGGTGGCGCTCACCGAGGAGTGCGCCAGAGTCACGGGCATCCCCTATGTGATGGAGGCCTTCCGCGAGGAGGCCCTGGCCATCATCGACGCCTGAACCCGATCTGCGACGGCAGCCCTTAAAGGAGGTCTCCCATGTCCGATATCCTGAGAACCGTTTCCGCCCGCGATCCCGGGGAGAAGGAGTTTCAGCAGGCCGTCCGGGACGTCTTCGCCGCGGTCAAGCCGGTGCTCGACCGGCACCCCGAGTACCGGCGCAACGCCATCCTCGAGCGGCTGATCGAACCCGAGCGCACCCTCCTCTTCCGGGTGCCCTGGATGGACGACCACGGCCAGGCCCGGGTCAACCGGGGCTTCCGGGTGGAGATGAGCAGCGCCATCGGCCCCTACAAGGGCGGGCTGCGCTTCCACGCCTCGGTCAACTTGAGCATTCTCAAGTTCCTGGCCTTCGAGCAGGTGTTCAAGAACGCCCTCACCACCCTGAGCCTGGGCGCCGCCCAGGGCGGGGCGGATTTCGACCCCAAGGGCAAATCCGACGACGAGGTGATGCGCTTTTGCCAGAGCTTCGCGGCCGAGCTGTTTCGCCACATCGGCCCCGACACCGACATCCCCGAGGGCGACATCGGGGTCGGGGCGCGCGAGATCGGCTATCTGTTCGGGATGTACAAGCGGCTGCGCAACGAGTTCACTGGGGTCTTGACGGGCAAGAGCCTGAACTGGGGCGGCAGCCTCGTGCGGCGCGAGGCGGCGGGCTACGGCCTGGTCTATTTCGCGGCCGAGATGCTGGCGGCGCGAAACCAGAGCCTGGCGGGCAAGGTGTGCCTGGTGTCGGGCTCCGGCAACGTGGCCCAGCACACGGTGGAGAAGTTGATCGACATGGGGGCCAAGGTGGTCACCCTCTCGGATTCCTCCGGGTGCATCGTCGACGAGGAGGGCATCGACCGCGGCAAGCTCGACTTTGTCAAGCGGCTCAAGAACATCCGGCGGGCGCGCATCGGCGAATACGTCGACAAGTACTCCCAGGCGCTCTTCGTGGAGAAGGATGCGACCGCGGACCACAACCCCATCTGGAAGGTCAAGGCCGAATGCGCGTTTCCCTGCGCCACGGAAAACGAGATCAACCGCCGGGACGCCGAAAACCTGGTGGCCAGCGGCGTGAGCCTGGTGGCCGAGGGCGCGACCATGCCCGCCACCTCCGAGGCCGTCGAAGTGTTCCAGGGGGCCGGCATCCTCTTTGCGCCGGGCAAGGCCGCCAGCGCCGGCGGGGTGGCGGTGTCGGGGCTCGAGATGGCCCAGAACAGCATGCGCCTCGCCTGGTCGCGGGAGGAGGTCGACAGCCGGCTGAAGATGATCATGAAGAGCATCCACCGCACCTGTCTCGAGGCGGCGGAGGAGTACGGACAGCCCGGCAGCTATCTGGTCGGCGCCAACATCGCCGGGTTCCTCAAGGTGGTCAACGCGATGCAGGACCAGGGGCTGGTGTAGCGACCAGCCACAAACGGCATCTTTCGGCTAAGGCCGGCGGCCTCGCTCGTCGCCATCCTCGTCGCAGCGCCGCTGCGCCTGCGGATGCGACATCGCTGCGGACTTGGCCTGGACCGCAATCGGCCATTTCTGGATGGCCGCCGGGATCGCTGGATGAGCAAACCGGAAACCCAACATGTTCCACTGACCTACACGGCGGTCATTTTCGATCTGGACGGCACCCTGCTGGACACCCTGGGCGACCTGGCGGAGGCCATGAACGCGGTGCTGGCCGGCAATCGGCTGCCGACCCATCCCCTCGAGGCCTACCGGTATTTCGTGGGCGACGGCATGGCCCAGCTGGTGCGGCGGGCGCTGCCGTTCGAAGTCGCCGACGAGTCGGACCTCAACCATTTCGTCACGGAGATGGAGCGCGAGTACCGCCGGCGCTGGACCTGCCGGACCCGCCCCTACCCGGGGATTGCCGAGATGCTCGCCGCCCTCCGCGGGGGCGGCCTTGAGCTGGCCGTCCTGTCGAACAAACCCGATGCGGCCGTCCGGCATCTGGTCGAAGCGCTCCTGCCGGCGGGGGCCTTCCGCCGCGTCCTGGGCGCCGGCGCGGAAAGACCGAGGAAACCGGACCCGGCGGCAGCCCTGGAGATCGCCGCCGGCCTGAACACGGACCCCGCCGCCGTCGTCTTCGTGGGCGACAGCGCCGTCGATATGCAGACGGCCGTTCGCGCGGGGATGTTTCCGGCCGGGGTGTTGTGGGGGTTCCGGCCGCAGGCGGAGCTCTCTGCGGCCGGCGCCGGGCGGTTGTTTGCGCAGCCGGCCGATCTGCCGGCGTGGCTGTGCCGGGAGGAAGCGGGCGATTGAGCCCCGGGCAGGGCCCGCCGGCGCCTTGCTTTTTTCATTCCGCGGACCCATCATTTGATCGGGTTTGAAATCTTCCGTCGCGCGGAGGCCGCCATGAAAGCCATTTGCGCCATTTTGGCAACCGCACTGATCCTTTTGAGCGGCTGCGCCAACACCCGGAACATGACGCCGGAAGAGCTCGAGGCCATCCGGCAATCCAATGAGCGCTACGAGCGCTCCAAGGGCCCCTGAGGCCCGCGCGCGCCGGCCTTGCTGCGGGTCACAGGCTGCGTGAAAGAGCGAGCATGTTCTTGTTGATCGCGATGCGGGTGTGCGGCTGGATGTAGTCGTGCCGGTCCTCCCGGAACGGCAGGTAGGCCAGGCGGTGGCCTTGCGCGCGAATGTCGACGGCCGGCAGGGTTTCGGCCAGCCGCTGCGCGGGTCTGATCATTGCGGATAGAATCACCTTCAGCGTCTTTGCGGCCTCATCGGCAGGCAGCGTCGCCGGGTGGTGGCGCCCGGGGGGCCGGCCGGGACGGAGCGGCTCCTGGGGTTGGATCAGGCTCAGGCCCTGCGCCAGGCGAAGGTAGACGTTCGCTTTTATCCTGAAGGCCGGGCTCCAGAACTCGAAGCGGCGCGATTCGAACTCCGGCTGGACCCGCTTGGGCAGATTGGCCGCGCGCACCAGGTCGGCGTAGGTTTCGAGCTGCATTCCAGAGACGGCGCAGGATGTGCGCCAGAACGGCAGGTACAGCGCTCCCTGCTCATCGCCGCTGAGGCAATCGCAGTCGACCCGCGTCAGGGCCCCGGCCGCAGGGGCCCAGCTCGAACCGCAGTTGCCGCAGCCCATTACCAGAGCCTCCCGTTCGCCTTCCAAGTCCCAGCCGCATGCCGGGCACAGCGCGGGCAGAAAACCAACGCCGCCATCGGGCTTGCCGGCCGCGGCAGCCGCCGTTTCGAATCCGTCGGGGACCGCCCCGATCGGCTGCTCGACGACGGCGTCAACGAGCCGGCCCGATGAAGCGTAGAGGGGCGAATAGAGCAGGCCGATGGCATCCCCCAGGTGCGCGCTGGCGATGGCCCCCGACCCCCTCCCGCGGCCGAAGCGCTGCTGAAACGCGGCGAAGGTCTGCGTGAACGACGCGGAGGGGGGGAGAAAGCGGCCTTCCATGTCCGGGGCCGCAAACCTGAGCTTCATGGCCTGGGCGCGCAACCCCAGCGACGGCGGCAGGCTCTGCATGTCGATGCCCAGCTGATTGACATCGACATAGGTGTGCTCCACCCCGGCCGGCAGGCTGAAGAGCAGAAACCCTTTGAAGCGCCAATAGGGCGCATAGATCAGCTGCTTGCCCGCCGGGGATTTGGCGGGCAGGACATAACGGAAACAGTCCCGGGCCGTCAGCACCGAGCGCACGCGGCAGAAGGGGCATGCAAACAGCCGATCGGTCTCCTCCAGGGCGGCCGGCGCCCCGCACTGCGGGCACTGGTGATCGATGCGCAAAACCGTCACAGCTTCTCACCGCAGTCGTTGCAGAAAATCGATTCCGCCAGGTTCTCCGCGCCGCAGTGCTTGCAGAATTGCTTCCGGGGCGCGGCGGCCGCGGCCAGCCCGCAGCGCGGGCAGAATTTGGCGTTGGGCGCCATGTTCTTGCCGCAGCGGGCGCACTGGTCGAACACCACCAGGTGATGGCCGCACTGCGGGCAGAACTTCGAATCCCCCGGCACTCCGCTCTGGCACTCCGGGCAGGCCGCCCGGGCGGCGGCCGGCGGCTCCGGTGCGGCCGCGGGCTTCGCGCCGCCGAAATACTGGGCGAACATCGCCGGCAGCATGAACCCCAGGCTGGTGCCCATGCCCGTGCCGGAGCCGCCGTCGGTCTGCGCGGCGGCTTCCATGGCCATGGCGGCCTTCATCTGCATGAGTTTTTCCATATCCTTGAAAACGCCCATGCGGCTGCGGTCGTCGATCGCCTGTTGGACCTCCGGGGGAGGGGTGATCGCATTGGTGTAGAGGTGGGTCAGGCGGATGCCGAAATGGCTGAAGTCCTCCTGGAGCCGGCGGCTGAGCCCATCGGAGAGCTCGTCGTATTTGGCGGGCAGGTTGAGCAGCGAGTCCAGGCTCTGCCCCATGAAGTCGTTGAAGCGCGAGACGATCACCCGGTTCAGGTACTCTTCGATCTCCTCGGTCGTGAACATCCCCTGTGTGCCCACCAGGCTGTTGATGAACAGGACCGGCTGCACCACCTGGAGGTTGAACACGCCGAAGGCCCTCAGCCGCACCAGGCCGAGCTCGGCGTCCTTGAAGGCGACCGGGTCCCGGGTGCCCCACTTGAGATTGGTGAAGACCTTCAAGTTCACGAAATAGACCTCGGCCCTCAAGGGGCTGGTGAGGGCCCAGGGGATGCTGGCGATTTTCGTCAGAATGGGGATGTTTCCGGTCTTGAGGGTGTGGCGGCCGGGGCCGAAGGCCCCCACGGCCTTGCCCTTGTAGAAAAATACGGCGGCCTGGCTTTCCCTCACGGTGAGCTGGGCCCCGTATTTTATCTCACCGGAGCCCTGCTGCGGCAGCCGGTGCACCATCTGCCGGCCCGAATCGTCGAACCATTCCAAATTTTCAAGAAAAATCAAATTGTTATCAGCCATCACGGCCTCCTCGAAAGGTTGGCTTGCCGGAAAACGTTTCGGCCCCTGCCTCGCTCCTCTCTATCGGCAGACCGTACTTTAAACTTGAGCGCCCGGTCGCGGCCGGGGCCCGGGAGAGCATCGTTCAGGCAAAACGGCCGTAAAGCGGCCGCGGCGGGTCGTCCGTGAGCGGGGCTGTCAGCGCCCATTCGCATCTGGCGGGCTGCGGTGCGGGCCAAGGCGAGAGCGACGCTGCCGCCGGAGGCGCAGTGACGCTGCGCCGAGGATGGCGAATAGCGGGAAGAGCGGCATGGACCGCAGGGCGCCGTTTGTGAACGGGCGCTAGTGGAGGGGCGTGGAAGAGGTTCCCGACACTGGCGGCGTTGTAAAACGTCCAAGATCAAGGCGCGCAAATCCCCTGTCGCGCGGCGGTTCCCGCCGCGGCGGGACGGATCTTGGGGTGTTACGAAGTCGTGCTATTTAACGGCGAGCCAATAGAGGAGCGGCAGGATGCAGGCCGCCAGCATGAGCAGGCCCGGCGGGCTCAGGTACGGGGTGTACCAGGGCAGTTTTCTTCGGCGGGCATTTCGCAGCTCGCTCAGGAACCAGTTGCCGAGGATGGCGGCGCCGGCCAGGACCGACAACGCCTTGAGGATCTCAATGAGGGTGGGCATCGTTCTCCTGATCTGCGCTGCCCGCTGCCTGAGCCGGCGGTTCGTCGGCAAGCAATTCCAGGCTGGTGGGCGCGGCTTCCAGCCGCGATCCGATCGCGGCAAGATGCCGCTCCCACACAAGGAACGCCGGACGTGAAGGCAGGCCGTGGGTCAGCCGCGTCCGAGGCCGCGATCCGAATAGCGGCCCCGTGCGTGCGGGGCTTCCGCCGAAACGACGCCCGGCTGTGGAAGCTGGGCCGGGGGGCTCGAACGCACGGGCAGCCGGCCGCCGCCTAAATTATCGTTGATATTTTTTCGGGTTCTAGTATAGTCAGCCTCTGTCGTGCCCGGCAGCGCGAGGATTACGGATAGACAACGGCGCGCCTGGAGGGATTCGAACCCCCGGCCTACGGATTAGAAGTCCGTTGCTCTATCCAACTGAGCTACAGGCGCCCGACCGCGATGATCTACCACAAGTGCCCAAAGCTGTCCACAGCCGCGCGCGCAAGCTGACGCGATTAGGGCACTTGAAACCTATTGCCACCGTGCAGGCGTTTGAATGGAGAAGAAGAGCAAAAAGGCCAAGCCGAAAGCCTCGGACCGAAAGGTGACGCGCGCGACCCAGGGGCCGGCTGCCGCCGGCAGAAAAAAGCAGCCCCCGCGCCGGCCGGCAGCGGCGCGGCCGGCGGCGGTTGCGCCCGCAAGGCCGTCAAGGAGCGCCCCGGCCAAAACGCCTTCCAAACCGGCTCGGGCCGCAAGCCCGCGTGCGGCGCCCGCCGCCAAGACCAAACCCGCCGCCAAGGCGGCAGGGCCGAAGAGGCCCGGCGCGCCCAAAAAGCCCGCTGCGAAGAGCGCGGCGGCCCCGCGGCGCGCATCGGCCAAAGCTAAAAAAACGGCCGCAGCGCAAACACCCGCCAAGCCGGCTCCGGCGGGCGCAGCGCCGACGCCGAAAGAACCGCCGCAGAGCGCTTCGGCCTCGCGGTCCGCCGGTCGGACTCCGCCGGCGAGGTCCCCGCGCAGAAAAGCGCCCGAACCTCCGCCGGCGGCTGCCGCCGACGCGCAGGCGCCCCCGGCGGAAGCGGACGCCGCGCCGCCCGTCGAATCCCCAGCGGAGGCGGCGCCGCGCGCGGCCTCGAAGAGCGCCCGGAAGCCATCCAAGGCCGACGACGACGAGAAGGCCCTGGTCAAGTTCGATCCGCTCCAGCGCTATCTGTCGGAGATCAGCCGCTACCGGCTGCTGACCCGCGAGGAGGAGCGCTCGCTAGGCATCCGCGTCATGGAGCAGGGCGACAAGGATGCGGCCTATGTGCTGGTGACCGCCAACCTGCGCCTGGTCGTCAAGATCGCCCTGGAGTTTCAACGGGTCTGGATGCAGAACCTGCTCGATCTCATCCAGGAGGGCAACATCGGCCTGATGCAGGCCGTGAAGAAATTCGACCCCTACAAGAACGTCAAGTTCTCCTACTACGCCTCTTTCTGGATCAAGGCCTACATCCTGAAGTTCATCATGGACAACTGGCGGCTGGTGAAGATCGGAACCACTCAGGGCCAGCGCAAGCTGTTCTTCAAATTGAAAAAGGAGAAGCAGCGGCTGATCGAACAGGGCTTCGACCCGAAACCCAAGCTGCTCTCCGAGCGCCTGGGGGTGTCGGAGCGCGAGATCGTCGATATGGACCAGCGCCTGGACAGCTGGGACGTCTCGCTGGACGCGCCGGTCAAGAACGATTCCGAAACCGAGCGCATCGAGTTCATCAGCACCGAGAGCGAATCGGTGGAGGAGCAGGTGTCGAAGAAGGAGATCGAGCTGCTCCTGCACAACAAGATCGGCGAATTCCGCAAGAAGATGTCGCCGCGGGAAATCGAAATTTTCGAACTGCGCATCTTTTCGGACAACCCCGTCACGCTCCAGGAGATCGGAGACCGTTACGGAATATCCCGGGAGCGGGTCCGGCAGATCGAGAAGAACATCATCCGCAAGATACGGGAGTATTTCAAAAGCGAGATCCCCGACTTCGCGTCCTATTCCGACGTCGATTCCGAGGAGACCGGCGCGGAGTGATCCCACCTCCTGCCTGACATCGCCCGGCCGGGCCCAGGAAACCCTCTGCATGAACACTCACAGGCTCATCATCGCGGCACTCTGTTGCCTGGGCGGCATGTTGACCGGCTGCGCCCTGCATTCACCCGCGCCCGCTGCCCCGGGTGCCGCCGTCCGGCCGTCCGCCGCGCCGCAGGCCCGGGAGATGCCGGAGAGCGCCGCCTTCTACTTTCTGGCATCCCTGAAGGAGCGTCAGGCCGGCAACGCGGACAAGGCGATCCTGCTCGTACGCAACGCCATCGAGCGCGACCCGGATTCGGCCTATCTGCGGCGGGAGCTGGCCACCCTCTATCTGCAGAACAAGGAGGAGGAGCGGGCGCTGGCGGTGGTCGAGGAGCTCCTGCTCCGGTCCCCCGACGACGTCCGGGGGCTGATCCTCTACGGCGGGATCAAACAGCTTCGCAAGGACCCCCGGGGCGCGATCGAGGCCTACGAAAAAGCCGTCCGGCTCGATCCTTCCCAGGAGAAGGTCTTTTCCCTGCTGGCCGGCATGTACCTGGAGGCCGACGATCTGGCCAGCGCGGAGCGGACCCTGGCCGAGCTCAACGCGCGATTTCCCCGGTCCTATGCCGGCAGCTTCCTCACGGGCCGCCTGCACCTGGCCCGCAACGATCTGCCCGCCGCGGAAAAGGCCTTCACGCGCTGTGCGCAGATCGACCCCGACAACCTGGACCCGCTCTTCGAGCTGCTCAAGATCTACCGCGAACAGGGGCGGAAAACGGACATCGCCGCCGTCATCGAGACGATTCTCGAGCTCGACCCTGAAAACAGCCGCGCCGCGCTGGAGCTGGCGCTCTTCCACCGGCGCTCCGGGCAGAACGCCGAGGCCGAAGCCCTCCTGCTGCGGCTCGGGGAGCGCAGCCGCACGGAGTTCGAGGTCGTTCTGAACCTCATCCAGGGCTATGTCGAGCCCAAGAAAAGCGACGAGGCGCTCTACCTGATCCGCGGCATGCTGCAGGCGGCGCCCGAGAGCTCCGACCTGAACCACCTCAAGGGGTTCACCCTCTTCGGCCAGAAACACTACGGCGAGGCCCTCGAGGCCTTCCGCAAGGTGGCGCCGGAGTCGCGCTTCCACCAGGACGCGGTCGTGCACATGGCCTTCATCCTGCAGGAGCAGGGCAGCACCGCAGAGGCCCTGCAGCAGCTGGAATCCGCCATTCAGCGCAATCCGGCCAACCCCGAGCTCCACTATTACCTGGGGACCATCCTCGAGGAGGCCGGCCGCTACGACGAGGCGGCGGCCGCCCTTGTGCAGGCGACCCAGAAGGCGCCCGACAACGCCAATTTTCTTTTCCGGCTGGGCATCGTCTACGACAAGCAGAAGAACAAGCCGGCCAGCATTGAGACCATGCGGCGGGTCATCGCCCTGGACCCCAAGAACGCCAACGCCCTGAACTACCTCGGCTACACCTACGCCGAGATGGGCGAAAACCTCGATGAGGCCGAGCAGCTCATCCTCGAGGCCCTCCGGCACAAGCCCAACGACGGCTACATCACCGACAGCCTGGGCTGGGTCTATTACCAGAAGGGCGATTACCGGCGGGCCTTGGAGCATCTCAAAAGAGCCCACGAACTGGTGCCCGACGATCCGACGATCATGGAGCACCTCGGGGACGCCTACCTGAAGCTGGGCGACAAGGCCAACGCCCTCAAGTTCTACCAGCGGGCGCTGGCCAAGAAGGACAAGGACAAGGAGGAGCTGCAGCTCAAAATCCGGCAGCTGAAGGGAGGCGGATCATGAGAGGCTCGGTCTGGCAACGGCTGCTGGGCCTGCTCTCCGGCCTGCTGCTCGCCGGCTGCGCATCGCTGCCGGGCGTGCTGGAGGGGCCCCCCGCGCCACCCGAGGACCCCGCCGCCGCGGCGGAGGCGCGCGCGCTGGTGGAGGCGCTGCAGGCGGCCAACAGCGGCCTGGCGACGATGAAGGGCCTCGGGCGCCTGACGGTCCGCCACGGCGACCGGGTGCAGCTCGACGAGCGCATGGCATGGGTCGGCGCCCCGCCGCTCAGGCTGAGCGTGGTGCTCTTCGCGGCGGGGTTCCCGGCCCTGCGCATGGCCGGGGACGGGGAGTGGCTCTACTACCAGGACGGCCAGGAGGCCGGCGCGCCCGTGAAGCGCATCCGCGCGAGCGACCCGGACCTCGAGCGCATCCTCTCGATTTCGATCCAGACGAGCGACATCATCGCCTTGATCAGCGGCAGGCTGCCCATCAAGGAGCACTCCTCCGCCAGGGTGGTTCCAGTGGCCTCCGGCTCCGGCCGCGCACTGCAGCTGCTCAAGGGCCGGCATGTCCGGCAGACGGTCTTCTTCGACGACGCTGCCTCGGAGGCGCGCCAGATGCAGGTTTTCGACTCGGGCACGCTTCTCTACCAGGCGAACTTCGTGGAAATGCAGCGCGTCGGGCGCTACAAGGTGCCGCTACGGCTCACGATCTCCAACGCGGCCGGCACCAGCGTCCAGTTGCTCGTCGAGCGCTACTGGGCCGACGTTCCCGTCTCGCCCGAGATGTTCGTGCTGGCGGCGCCGAGCCGATAACCCCGAACCCGACCTCTACGAACACGAGCGCCGGCCCATGCTCGCAGAAATCCTGGCAACCGGAGAGGAGATCCGAACCGGCGCACTGGTCGACTCCAACTCCGCCCACATCGCCCGCGCGCTCGAAGCCTCCGGGGTCGAGGTGGCGCGGATCGGCGCGGTCGGCGACGACCTGGCGCGGCTGAAGAGCGTGCTGGTCGAGATCGGCGCGCGGGCGGATGTGGCGGTCGTCACCGGCGGGCTCGGGCCCACGGTGGACGACCTCTCCGCCCAGGCCGCCGCGGAGGCGGCCGGACTGGACCTGGTGCGGAACGACGCGGCGCTGGCGGCGATCGAGGAGTTCTATCGCCGGCGCAACCGCCCCCTGAACCCTTCGGTCCGCAAGCAGGCGCTCCTGCCGCGGGGGGCCGAGATGCTGGCCAACGCGGTCGGCACGGCGCCCGGTTTCAGCCTGCGGGTCGGCCGCTGCCGGTTCTTCTTCCTGCCGGGGGTTCCCTCCGAAATGAAGCCCATGCTCGCCGCGCATGTCCTGCCGGGCATCGAGCGTATGCGGGGGCCGCTGCGGGAGCACCGCCCGGTGCGCACCTTCGCCTGCTTCGGGTCGACCGAGTCCCTGACCGCAGAGCGGGTCGCGGGGCTCGCGGGGCGGTTCCCCGGAGTCAGGCTGGGGCTGCGCGCCAAATTCCCCGAGGTCCAGGTGAAGCTTTACACGAGCGACCCTTCCGAGGCCGCGGCCCTTGCCCGCCTCGATGCCGCCTCGGCCTGGGTCCGGGAGCGGCTGGGGGATCTGGTCTTTTCCGAGACCGGCGACCCCATGGAGGCCGTCGTCGGCGCGCTGCTGCGGGCCCGGCAGGCCACCCTGGCCGTCGCGGAAAGCTGCACCGGGGGCCTGCTCGCGAGCCGTTTGACCGACGCGGCCGGCAGCTCCGACTATTTTTTGATCTCCACGGTGGCCTATGCCAACGCGGCCAAGGTGAAGGTCCTGGGCGTCGAGCCCCGCATGCTCGAGCGGCTGGGGGCGGTTCACGAGGAGACCGCCCGGCAGATGGCTGCCGGCGCCCGCCGCCTGGCCGGCTCCACCTACGGCCTGTCCACCACGGGCATCGCCGGGCCCGGCGGCGGCTCCCCCGAAAAGCCGGTGGGCACCGTCTGCATCGGGCTGGCTGCACCGCAGGGCCTTTTCGGCTACCGCTTTCACTTCACCTACGGCCGGCGGGCGATGAACAAGCAGGCGTTTGCCATGAAGGCGCTCGACCTGCTGCGGCGGGAGCTTCTCGACCTGCCGCACGCTGACGACGTATGACGACTCTGGCGTGCATGGCCGGCGGGGCGCTGCTGGGCTACATCCTGCTCTCCCTGGTCTTTGCCTACCTGGCCCAGCAATACCCGCGCCGGCCGGTGGCCGACCCGCCGGACTGGGGAACGGTCGCCGACCTGAGGATTCCCGCGCCCGGCGGCGGCAGCCTGGAGCTCTGGCGCGTGGTGCCGGAAGGGCCGGTGCGCGGTACGGTCGTGCTGGCCCACGGCTGGGGCCGCAACCGCGACCGCATGGTGCCGCGGGCCCGGCATTTCGGCCGGCTGGGCTTCACCACCGTGATGCACAGCGCCCGGGACCACGGCGGCTCAAGCCCCCGCAGGTTCATGAACGCCGTGAAGATGGCCGCGGACATCGAGGCGGTGCTGGCCTGGGTGGGCGAGCCGGTGCTGCTCTACGGCCACTCCGCCGGAGCGGCGGCCGCCATCGTTGCGGCCCACCGCCACCCGGGCTCGGTGCGGTTGCTCTTTCTGGAGGCCTGTTATGCGGAAACCGAAGAGGCCCTGCTCAGCCTCTACCGCTGGTTTAACCCCATCTTCGGCCGGGTCTTCGGGCCGGCGATCGTCTTCTGGATGAACCTGGCCTACGGCTTCACGCTCGCGGCGGTCAGCCCCGCGCGCCTGGCGCCGGGGATTCGCGTCCCGGTCTTGATCCTCCACGGCGAGCGGGACAGGCGCTTTCCGCTCTCCTTCGCCGAAAAACTGCACCGCAGCTTTGCCCCCGGCCGCTGCGAGCTCTTCGTGGCCCCCGGGGCCGGCCACAGCGAGGCGAGCCTCTGCCCCCGGTTCCCGGCCGTCCTGAAGGATTTCATCGACCGCAGGCTCGGGCCTGCCGCGGCCGGAGGGGCGCCGGCGTGAAAGCGTCGCTGGGGATGCGGCCGGGCGCATCCGGCGACCGGTCCGCTCTCGCGGTGCATGCCGGCTGGCTGATCGACGGCAGCGGGGGGCCGGCCCGTGCGCATGTGCGCCTGCTGGCCTCGGAGGGCGTCATCCGCCGCATCGAGCGCATGGAGGCGGGCGGGCCGGCTGCTGCGGCGGGGGCGGTCGTGGACCTGAGCCGCTGCACCGTGATCCCGGGCCTGATCGACAGCCATGTGCACCTGACGATGAGCGGCGATCCCGACGATGCGATCCGCAGCCGGCTGCGCGAGGCGCCGTTTGAGACCGTCAGGGGCATGATTCTCGCAAACCTCCAGGCGCACCTGCGGCATGGGGTGGTGGCGGTGCGCGACGGCGGCGGCGCCCGCGGCAACGCCCTGCGGTTCGCCCGGGCCTCTCGCCCGCACGCTGCCCCGGCGGTGCGCATCCGCGCCGCCGGCAGGGCCTGGCACCGGGCCGGAAGGTACGGGGGGCTCATCGGCCGGCCGCCGGCTGCCGGTATGGCCTTGGCGCAGGCCATCCGCGCGGATGCCGAGAAGCCCGACCAGGTCAAGATCGTCAACTCCGGGTTGAACAGCTTAACCGAATTCGGCCGGCGAACGGCCCCGCAGTTCGACGCCCGCGAACTCGCTGCGGCCGTTCACGCCGCGCGTGAAAAGGGCTGCCCCGTCATGGTGCACGCCAACGGCGAGGCGCCGGTGCGCGCGGCCGTGCGCGCGGGCTGCCGCTCCGTTGAGCACGGGTACTTCATGGGGTCCGACAACCTGGCGCTTATGGCCGAGAGGGGGGTCGCCTGGGTGCCGACCGCCGCCACCATGCAGGCCTACGCGGAGATTTTCGAACGGACCGGGCGCAGCCCCGACGTCGCGCGCCAGACCCTCGACCACCAGCTCGATCAGATCGCGCGCGCCCGAAGCGCCGGCGTGGTGGTGGCGTTGGGCACGGATGCGGGCAGCCCCGGCGTGCACCACGGAGCGGCGGTGATCGCCGAGATGAAATTGCTGCTCCAGGCCGGCTTCTCTATCGGTGAGGCCCTGCGCTGCGCCGGCGTGAACGGCGCCCTCCTGCACGGCGGGCGCGAGGGCCTGCTGGCGCCGGGCCGCCCGGCGACCTTCGCGGCGGTTCCGGGCGACCCCGGCCGCCTGCCGGAAAGCCTTGCTTGCGTGCAGGCGGTCTTCATCGACGGCCGCCTGCGCTTCGCCGCCGGCTGAGCCTGGCCTCCCGCTACCCTTCCGGCGGCGGGAGGTCGGGGAGCAGGAAACGGCGAAACCACCGCGCGGCTTCGCGCACGAACTCCCGCTGGTGGTGCGTGCCGCTCATGAGATGGTCGCCGCCCGGCTGGAGGATCAACCGCTTGGGCTCCTGCGCGTTTGCGAAAATCTCGCGGGCATGGGACGGAGGCACCAGGCGATCGGCATCGCCGTGCACCACCAGGATGCGGCCGACCCGGCCGAGTCGCGCGCCCACGTCGAATGGCTCCATCGGGACGGACCCCATGCCTCCGCGGCCGCCGCCCGCGGGCGGCTCGGCCGGCGCGAGCGGCAGGCTGCGCACCGGGGCGGCGAAGGTGACCAGGGCCGCCACCGGCCGGCCGCCGGCGACCTCCAGGCAGACCGCGCCGCCCATGCTGCTGCCGAAAAGCCCGACGCGCGCGCCCAGCTCGCCCCGGGATTCCAGCAGCCGCAGGGCGTGGCGCACGTCGCTGGCGCGGGCCGCAAGCGAGGCGGCCGCTTCGGGCCGGCCCTCGCTCTCGCCGCACCCGCGGTGATCGAGGCGCAGGAAGGCCAAGCCCTGGGCCGTGCAGGCCTCGGCCAGCGCGGTCTGCTTGGGCGAGCGGCGGTCGCTCAACAGCCCGTGGCAGCCGATGACGACCGGCGGCCTGCGGGCAGCCGGCAGGTGCAGCGTCGCCCTCAGGGCGACGCCGTCCGCCGCGAATGTCAGCTCCTCGGTGCGGGGCAGCGGGATCGAGGCGGCCATCGGTGTTCCTCCTTGCACTCCATGGCGGCATCCGTTACAAGCGGAGAGGATCCGACGGCGCCCGAGACCCAAGCGCCCGGCGAACCGACTTCTCTCCGCAGCGACGCAGCGCGCAGCTGGCATTTAATTTTGGCGCGGCCGGCGGGGGGCCGAAACGAGAGCGCCGCACCCGCAACCGGCGCTGAGCACGTGCGCGAGGCCCTCCATCCCGCCACGGCGGGCCCCCCCGGCCGTTGGACGGGGTTAGGAACCCCTTTCTATCGGCTTATAGCAGGCATGCGAAGAAGAAAACAGACGATCGTCGAGGCGGACGTAACGGGCATCGCCTTCGGGGGGCGGGGCATCGCGCGGCTCGAGGGCATGGCGGTCTTCGTGGAGCAGGCGGTCCCCGGGGACCGGGGGCGGATCCGCATCACGCGCAGGCGGCGCCATTACGCCGAGGCCAGGCTGGTGGAACTGCTCGGGGCCTCCCCCGACCGGGTGGCGCCGCCCTGCCGCTACAGCGGGTTCTGCGGCGGCTGCACCTGGCAGTTTCTGCGCTACGACCGGCAGCTCGCCTACAAGCGGGAGCATGTCCGCGAGTGCCTCGAGCGCATCGGTGGCATCGGCGGGGCCGCCGTGCACCCCACCCTGCCGGCCGATCCGGTGTTCGCCTACCGCAACAAGATGGAGTTCACCTGCGCCGAGCGCCGCTGGCTGCTGCCCGAGGAGATGGGCCGCGATGAGATCGAACCGGGGCTGGCCCTCGGGCTGCACGTGCCGGGCACCTTCAACAAGGTGATCGACATCGCGCAGTGCCTGCTGCAGCCCCCGCTCGGAAACCGCATCCTGGAGGAGATCCGCAGCGGCATCCGGGAGTCCGGTCGGCCGGTCTACGGGCTGCGGACCCACGCCGGGTTCTGGCGCTTCGCCATGCTGCGCAGCTCCTGCGCCGACGGACGCTGGATGGTGAACATGGTCACGGCGTCCGAAGACGCGGATGCCCTCGACGCCTTGGCGCTGCGGCTGCGGGCGAAATTTCCCGAGATCAGCTCCATCGTCAACAACGTGACGGCCCGCAAGGCCGGGGTCGCCGTGGGTGAGAGCGAACGGGTCGTGTGGGGCGATGGGTTCATCCGCGAGCGGATCGGCCGGTTTGAGTTTCAAATTTCAGCCAACTCCTTCTTCCAGACCAACACCCGCGGCGCCGCCCGGCTGTATCAGACGGTGCTGGACTGCGCCGGGCTGAAGGGCACGGAGGTCGTTCTGGACCTCTACAGCGGCACCGGCACCATCCCCATCTTCATCTCAAACTCCTGCCGCGAGGTCCTCGGGGTCGAGATCGTCCCCGCCGCGGTGGCGGACGCCGAGCGCAACTGCCGGCTGAACGGGGTTGCCAACTGCCGCTTCATCCGGGGGGACATCCTGGAGGGGCTGGCGCGGGCCGACGCGCACCCGGACGTCGTGATCATCGACCCGCCGCGGGTGGGCATGGACAAGGAGGTCGTCGGCCGGGTGCTGGCGATGGCGCCGGCGCGCCTGGTCTACGTTTCGTGCAACCCCGCGACCCTGGCGCGCGACCTGGCCCTGCTCGGGCAGCGCTACGAGGTGGCGGAGGTCCAGCCGATCGACATGTTCCCGCACACGTTTCACGTGGAGTCCGTGGCGCGGCTGGAGCGGAGGGCGTTGCCATGAAAGTCGTCTTTCACGAGGAGTTCTACCAGGTCTACACCTCGGACCCGGCGGCCGAGCCGGGCCGGATGGAGGCGATCGTCGCCGCGATCGAGCCGCAGGTCGAGTTCGTGGCGGCGGAGCCGGCGGCCGAGGAAGAGATCGCCGCCGTGCACACCGTCGAGCACATCGCGCGCATCCGGCAGATCGGCCTATACGACATTGCCGCCCTGGCTGCGGGCGGCGCGGCGCAGGCAGCGGCCATCGGGCTCACCGAGCCCTGCTTCGCCCTCATCCGCCCGCCGGGCCACCACGCGTCGGCCGGCTCCTGCTGGGGGTTTTGCTACTTCAACAACATGGCGGTGGCCATCGCATCCCTGAAGCAGGCGGGCCGGATCGAGACGGCCTACATCCTGGACTTCGATCTGCACTTCGGCGACGGCACGGTGAACATCCTGGAGCGCCGAAACTACGTCGGCATCCACAACCCCGGCGCCCACGAGCGCAAGGCCTATCTGTGGGAGGTCGCCGAGGAGCTGTCGCGCTGCCGGGCGGACATCATCGGCGTCTCCGCGGGGTTCGACAACCACCGCCAGGATTGGGGCGGGCTGCTGACGACCGAGGACTATTTCGAAATGGGGCGCATGGTGCGCGCGGCGGCGCGCCGCAACCGCGCCGGCTGCTTCGCGGTCCTGGAGGGCGGCTACAACCATGACGTTTTGGGCAGAAACGTGCTGGCCTTGATCAACGGCATGTCCGTCTGAGCGCTAGTGGCTCTTCTCCACTTTCACGGAGTTGAACAACTTCATAAAATACTTCGAATCGGCGCGATCGTCCCCGCTGCGCGGGATGATCCGTTTGAGGCGTTCGGACCGCTCTTCACCCGGGGGCATTCGGGTGCTCCGGAGCAGTTCTTCAAGCAGCCGGCCGACCGCCTGTCGGCCGAGCCCGATCCGCCGGAGATGATCCTGGATTCGAAAATGGAGGATCTCCACGTGGTGCGGGGTGAATCGCGTCAGCGCAAAGCCGAAGGTGAACCTCTTGCGCTGCGCCGGATGGAGCGGATTGACGACGTTCAGGCTGAATGAATAACAGGTTTCCGGCAGCCCCTGCGATTCGCTGAAATGGCTTCTGATTTCCTCGACCTCGACCGGGTTGAACGTGGCGGCCAACGTTCTTTCCTGCTCGGGCGTCAATTTCAGATCTTGCGTTCCGTCCGGCCGCCGCACGTGCGCGTTCATGTTGTCGAGGATGCAGGCGGCGACGATGTCGCCGGTCCCCAGATTCAGAAACTTTTCGCAAAATTTTTGAAATTTGCCGCTGAACGTGCACGCCGAAACGGCGTAAGCCACCCGAAACATCCCCGAGCCCGACCAGTGTAGGAAAAGGTTCATCCATCCGCGGTTGCCGGGATGGTCCTGATGGTCGTCGAGGTTGAGGTCGGTGTAGACGTTTTCCATGAACTGGATCATCAGATTGCAGACATAAAAGCCGGATCGGATCTTGGCGGCATCCTTCGGCAGCCAGAGGTTGACATCGTCGAAGGGTTGCCGCGCCTCGCCCATGAGGGCGGCCCACTCCGGAAAGATCTGTGCATCCATGAACTCGAGGTGGCGATCGTTTTTGATGTGCTCGATGATCCGGTTCAGCTCGGTGGTGAAATGCGTGGAGCGGTCCTCCATGGAGGGGGGCGATGGGTACCAGTGCTGCCGGAGCTGGATGAAAAAGTCCTCGATGTTGGTGGCCGTCGACACCTCGGAGATGGGTCTGAGGCTTTCGCGCGCCACGTGGTAGCCCAGCTCCCGGTAGGCCTCGAACTGCTGCTCGTCGAACCACTGATCGGCGGTGGTCTGGTGGGGGAAGGAGGGGTGCTTGATGCGGTATTCGTTCAGGTGGTGCGGCTCATCTCCCGTCAGAGAGGATTTGCAGTAGAACAAAAAACCGTACTCCTCGTTCAGGTCGTCCGTTTCGGGGTATCGGATGGTGCCCACCACGCAGTGCTTTGCGGACACCTTGCTTTCCGCGCCGGGCTTGATATCGGAGAGGTTGATGTCGATCCGGACGCCGAAGTCGATGTGGGCCAGCCGAATGATGTAGGCCAGGGCCTGGAAGCGCATCTGCGGATCGGCCTCCGCATCGGCCACCACGATATACTTGCAGCGCCGCTTCAGAAGCTCGTAGACCCCGGAGTTGTCGAAATGGCCGCCATCGGAGAGATTGATGTAGCTGCCTTTGTGGGAGTAGATGCCGAACATCTCCTTGAACAGGGTCCAGGTGCCCGGTGTCCTGCCGAAAAGCGCCTGCTTGACCCGGGAGACCGGCTGGCCCGGATTCGGGGCCCAGTAGCCTAGCCGGATGTTGAGCAGGGCCATGAGCAGGCGGATCACGCCCACGCTGCTCGAGCCCATGCCGATATTCGCCGCCGCCCCCGAAATGGCAGCGGCCGTGGCCAGGTTGACATGCGGGTCCCGGTCTTGGTAGTCGGCCGTTCGGATGTAGCCGGTTCGATTGCTGCCGCACCAGTATTTGCTGAAAATGAAGCTTTCGCCGGTCCGGAAAACACCCTCCGGGTCGTCGCGCGGCAGTTCCTTCTTGTTGTTGAGGTTCGCGTTGATGATCAGGTAGGGCCCGGTGGTCGATTCATGGTCATAGAGGGTGTCCAGCCGGATTTGATCGTCGGTCGCAAGCCGCTCGAAGGGCACGGCGTTTGCGGGGGGGCGGCCGCTGTCGTGGCGGATCAAAAACGCCCGGCTCAAACGATCACGATAGAAGACATGGAGCGAAATTTTATTGATGTTCAAAAGGCGGCTGGGAAGATAGAGGATGCAGGCGCCTGCGAGGATGAGCCAGACCATCCGGTCCCACGCCAAATCCAGGGAGCGGATCGCCTGCACTATCCAGCCGGTGAAAAAGAGGAAAAAAGCGGGCGCAAGCATCATCAGGCAAAAGGAGGCCGCAAGCCTCAGGTAGAACAGCGTGTCCGTGGACTGGTTTTTCTCGGCCGAGAACAGCTTGGGCCCGAGAAACGACAGGAGGGACAACAACGCGATCTCGTTCGGCAAGCGGAAGTGATTCCAATACAAGATCAACGCGCCGAAGAGCTGGATCGCCAGCGGGCAAATGCAGCCGGCGACCAGGAACAGGCTCGTTTTGTAGCTGAACCGGAAACGGGTGGGCAGGAACGCCCACGTTTTTCTCATCATGAAAACCAAATCGAGAGCCAGCACCAGGCCGATGGCTGCCAGGGGCAAAACCAGCATGGACAGCCATTCCGCGCGGATGGCGTCCCGGGACTCCGCGACCCGCCGCGCCAGGCGGTATTCCCGGTCGGCCAGGTTCTCTGAGGCTTTGACGATGTTGACGCGCTCGGCGAGGGACAGATGGGCGGGGCGGTCTATGGATGCCTGCAGGATGAAGCGCTCATATTGGGTCACGGCCTCGGAGCGGCTTTTCAAGGCCTGATCCAGCCGGTCCATTTGGAAGAAGGAGTGATAGGCGCCGACCGGAAAGGACGGAATTTTATAGACGGCGGCCAGCAGCGCCGCGGCGAAGATAAAAAGGGGCAGGATCAGCGCCAGGTTGAAAAGAAATCCGCGCCCGAAGGCGAGCAGGGGGCCGAAATATTTTTGGATGAAGCTGCCCTCGGCCGTCAGGTAATTGGAGTAGTAGCGCAGGCGCCGGGTCGGGTTCTTTTCGGCGGACAGGAACTCCTTCGGCGGGGGAGGCGCAGAGGACGCCGGCGAAGAGGGGACTGCAGCGGCCTCCTGGCGCGGCTCATTGCCCGGGGCCGTCATTTTCCGGCGCTTCGGCATCGCGAACGGGAAATTGCATTCGTCCCAGAGGATCGCGCCCGGCTGGTTCTTGCAGGCGTCGAGGACGGTTCGATCGACGTTTTGGAGGTTTGAGCTCAGCAGAGCGGTGAGACAGCTGCCGAGATAGCCGCCCCCCGAGACGGTGGAGAGGTAATCGATTCGCTTGAGCAGCCCGTTGCGGAACAGCGCCTGGATGAAACCCAGGCAGAAAATAGCGCTGCGGATGCCCCCGCCGGATAGGCAGAGGCCGACCAGTTGATTTTCGGTGCTCGGGAAGGGCGCGAACGCCGGTTCGGGGGCCTCCGTTGGCCCCATCGCCTTGCGCCGTTTGCGGATGAAATCGAGTTCATCCCTGAAAACAGGGTAGTCGGAGGCATCGCCCCGAAAGGAGATGGTGCCTTGCTTGACGGCGTCCGCTTCGGCCATGCGCGCTCGGGCCTCCATGCTGTCCGGTTGGAACCGGCTTCGTGACCCTCTCCAGCGGCCGGGGAGGCGCCCGGGCGGGATGGCAGGCCGCGCGAAGGCTCTCAAAACCTGCTCGCGGCGGCCGCGCTTTCGAACCGGCCTGCGCCTTGCCCGCAACCGTGATCCGGGGTGGTGAAAGCCGCTCTATACAAACTTGTTGAGCAGGGTCAGGATCACGCCCCCGAACGCTTCGGCGTTTTCGACGATCTTGTTGATTTTCTCATTTCGATCTCCGGAGCGTCTGACGATTTCCATGAGCTCGGCCAGTTTTTTGACGTCGGCCGGATCGGGGAACAGCCGCTTCACCTCCGCATCCGTCATCCGCGTGATCGATGATATTTTGTCGGCAAGGATCGTGTCGGTGCGCTCGCCGGCATCCGCGATGATGTCGTCGAGTTCCTCGTGGAACTTCTCCCAGTTGATCGGCATAATGGCACCTCACTGCTTCACTTTGGCAAGAATGCGATGGAGTTTCTCACGATACTTCTCGGCGTCCTTGGCACGATGTTCGATGCCGCGGGCGGCATCGACCAGCTCCGCGACGGCCTGGTCCGTCTCGTCGACGAACCGGTCCACGGCCGTGTCCGTGATGCCGATCATGTCGAGATAACGCCTGCGGTTCTCCTCCACCTTGGAGGCGGAGTGCAGAAACGCGGTCAACGTGTGGTTGATGGCCCGGGCCTGGTCGTACTCGGCCTTGAGCCTGCGTTGGATGGCGGCCTCGAGCTCATCGAGGGGCTGCAGGAGTTCGATTCGCTTCAGGTTTATTTTCTCCTGCAGCCTGGGGCCGGCCATGACGATGAACTGCAAGCGGTCTTTCGGGTCTTGAGATCGGACCACCTCCTGCCATACGTCATCGATTCTGGGGTCGCTGAAGAACTCCCGTGCGAATACGGGGACCCAGACCTTCTGGATGAACTCATCCACCCTGCGTTTGCGGTCGAGGAAGAACTCCTGCAGAAGGCGCACATGGGCCGCCTCCAGCGCCGAAATCCGCGTCCCGAGCTCAGCCGAAAGCTCCGGGGCCTCCGCCGGGATGGAGGCGCACCCCGCCACGGATATCGATGCCACGACGAAAAGGTGCAACATCAGTCTGCGCATGCCGACCTCCCGGGTTGTCTGGTTGTGCCGTAGGGTCGAGGTGAAGCGCCCGCTTCGCAATAATCCCGCGCACGGCATGAGAGGGCTGCTGAGGGCGCAGTTTTCGCCGACCGGCATGCCTGAGCGCGGCGGCGGAAGAAGAGGCATCCGCGATGAGACGGTGAGATGAAAGGGGAGGGGGCCTGCTCATGTGGTGCGTCTCCCGTGACTGCGAGAGAGGGCCGACTGCCTGAGCGAAGCGGGTGATCGAGCCGTCAAAAGAGCTTGAGAAGAGCCGAAAAATACTGTAACATGCTAGATTAAAATCACATTCACAATAGCGTTGTCAAGGCATTTCAGGCGATCCCGCTTTCGCGGGCGCTGACTCCGACCGGGTTGAAAATAATCTATTGAACGGCAGGCGATGAAGATGGTGGCAATCGAATCAGCGGTGGCATCGCTCTGCGAAATGCTCAGCGCCAAGATCGGGGTCGAGGTGCATCTGGGCCGGCCGGAGGGCGGAAAACCCGGAATCTTCGTTTGGCCCTGGAAGATCGACGAAAACCCCGGTTTTTCTAATCGACCGGAGCCGTTGCCTGCCGCAGAGGTCAGCGGCCGTCAGGCCTCGACGCCCGTCATCCATTTTTTCGTGCAGGCCGAACCTCCGTTCACCCTTGAGAGCCTTTCACTGCTGAGCCGCGCGCGCGGTGCCCTTGTCGAGACTCCAATCCTGAAAGCCGATGGAGCCGAGGTTCAGGTCATGCTCAACCCCTTGCCCGCCGATCTGCTGGCAAGGGTGTTTTCCGCTTCCTCCATTCCCCTCACGCTCTGTCTGAGCGGCACGCTGAGCGGCGCGCGGCAGCAGCCGGGCGGCATGGTGTAGCGAGCCCTGCGGTCGGCTGCCTGATGGCGACGGAAGCCCGGCGGCATGAACGGCAGGTGCGAGACGCTGAAGGCCGCATCAGATCATCGAGAAGATCCGCAACAGCGAGTGCCGCAAGGCCTCCGCGGAGAATAAAGCCGTCTTCAAGGGCGCCAAATATTTGCTGCTCAAGAACCGGGGCAACGTGCGTCGCAAAAAAACATCGCGAGCAGCTAAAAGAGCTCTTATCCCTCAACGAGGTCATCAACACTTTTGAAAGAGCAGCTCAAACAGATCTGGCGCTACAAGTCGCGCACCTGGGCGGGCAAGGCGTTAGATCATTGGTGTGCACTGGCGCGCTCTTTGAATCATCGCGCCCTAAACAAGTTTGCCGCAATGCTCGACCCCATCGTTATGGCATTTTAAACCACTGCGACCACCCCATTCATACCGGCCTTCTGGAAGGGGTCAATAACAAGATCAAAGTCATCAAACGAAAGGCCTACGGCTGTCACGACTTGCGCTACTTTACCCTGAAAATTTTCCAGGCTTGCTACAACTGATTCGGAGATGATCCTTAATTCCTAAGATGCGACCCTTGCCTCCTTTTCCCAAGATCGCCCATGCAGCTTAGTGAACATGTTTAATTGCCGGTTTAATAAATTGCGGATTGAAAAGACCGATTCAAGAAGGTCTTACGAGGAGAGAGCCGGTTTTTACCGGAGGCAGGCTGGTTTTCGGTATCACCGTGAAAGGTCTGACCAGTCATAGGCAGCCCTTATAACCCCTGCCGCGGTTTCCAAATATTTGGAAACTGCCTACCTGATCCTCCAACTGGCCGGTCTGGTTGTTCAGAAGGTTAGGCGACCGAACTCTGAAGCAGTTCAACACCGAGGAAGGCCCCGATCTCCTTCAGAATGGCCTCGCTTGGCTCTCTGGTTTGATACCAGAACAGCGACACTGGGAGGGATTCGGCTTTACCGAAACAGAGCCGTGGCCGGTAAACGGAACCGCCCTCGCTATGCTCCGTGATTTCCACCCCGGCGCTGGATAAGGCTGAAAGGGGATATCGCTTGTGTCTCTTACCGACCGGATACCACCGGCGAACTCGGATTTCCCCAGCCGTCTTGTCGATCTCGACGATAGAAGCCGGCTCGCGCTTGATCATGTAAAGACCGCCGGCGATGTTCCCGAGGCCGATCACCGAGCCGATAAGCGTTGTCGTCGCATCTGGAGCGGCAGTCAGAGACAGAATCAGCGCGATTGAGCCGCCAGCGACGAAAAACGAATAGAAGAGCCAGAAGCCGAACGGCTGGTCTCTGATGACAAGGCGATTACCTTCGAGGAGTGTCTTCACCTTCGCGCCTCATCCTCCGAAAGCCAGCGCAGGCCGGAAACTTCTCCACTTTGATGGAGCACAGCCTCAAGTGCCGTTGCCAGTTTCTCGACGGTAGGGCCGGTCTCAATCTTGGAGAACCATTTGCGAACGAAGGGCGTTGACGGCTCGATGAAGCATTGAAATTCGTTTTCAGTCCCATCATAGTTGGCACAACCGATCCAGAGCGGGAACTCTCGGTTCTCAATCTCAATCATCCAGCCCCAGTCCTCGGCCCCGATACCCAGCACTTTGAAACCATGCTTGGGAAGACTCTCAGCCAAGAATTCGGCAAGCCGCTTACCGAAGATTCCTGGGTTGATCTCTTTGTCCTCGCCGGGATAGCTTGGAAATGCCGTTGATGTGAATTCGAGATGCGTTCTCATAAACATTGGTCTTTGGATATCCTTATCCCAAGAAGACGATCAGGCGATCACCATCCGCTTCGACCTTGAAGGTTTTGGTAGGCCCGGTAGGCGGTCCGAAGATCTTCTTGCCGTCGTAGGTGTAGGTGGACTTGCCTACGCTGCAGCACTGGACCGTGCCTGTACCGGGGACCGGATCAAGTCGCCGGTGGCCGATATGGGTGCACCGGTTGTGAAAGGCATGAAATTTTCCGTCATCGCCACAGATTACCAACACGCGCATGGGCAGTCCGCCGCCTTCCAGTCTTAATGCGCCGCCTGGCTTCTTAAGTTCAGTTGCGCGCTTCAGGTCAACCGTGATCTTGTCGTCGCTGAAGCTCCAGCACTGCGGGTCAATCGGCTTGTGAGTGGCCGGCGTCCCGAAAATGCGCTGGAAGAAACTGCGATTCAGGAATTGAGCGGTCATGATGCCTCGAAAGAATTCATTTTCAAGAGTGGTTTTTTCAGAAAAGGATTGAACCAGACCGGTCATCGCAATTATTTTCTCGCGCGGGGAGAAACTATTCCAAGAAAGCGACCCGCCTTTCAACAAAAACTGCTTTTTTGTGATTCGTCAAGGACCTTTCTCAAAGTTGTGGCCAAATCATGGAACAAAACCGGCTTTAAAAGAAAGGAATAAATACCAACAGAACGAGCCTTTTCTTCTGTAATTTGGCCGCTGAATCCGGTGTATAGTATCACCTGGGCCACCTCCCAAAGGTGGCCATCGAGATCTTTGAAGTAACCACTGTAACCCCCCCAAAATACTTTCTGGGGTTCTTTGACAAGCTTTGCACCGGCCGCCACTGCTTGAGCAACCACCTCATCAACTTCTTTTTCAGATGCGACATTGTGGGCCAAAGTGAATGCTCCGAATCCTTGTCCTTCAGCCGACACTTGAGCATCTTCCGCCAAGGCTTCGCGCCCATACAAACCTATCCAAGTGCCATTCAGCGTAAAAAATGCAACTTCTGGCGGAGATTCCATTCGAGGAAACCCCAGCCCCTTTTCGGAAAAGTCAATCGCCGCCGTCAGGTCACGGACTCCGAGAGTAATCATGCTAATTTTTGGCTTCATCGGTCATCGGTCACTTCTTACATATAACGCCTGAATTATGCCGCGCCGCGTAGTGGCGTCGGCTTGAATGAGTTGTTAGGCATGATTGGATTTTCCCCACTATCTGAGTCGCCCGGTAATCCCCTCATCACCGCGACATCAGCGCGAACACGCCCCAGCCCAGGTATTCACGCGCGTAAGCGGCGTAGCGCTCGGGTTCCGAGGTCAGTTTGGCGCGAACCTCCTTCGCCAACTCGTCGTCGGGATTGGCTTCAAGCCATCGGCGCATGGTGAGCCATTTGGCCGCCTCGTATCGGTCCCAGCCGTCTTGGTCAGCCAGAACCATTTCAACGACGTCGT
>JALOOU010000103.1 GCA_025454255.1 Desulfobacterales bacterium
CGAGTGGGAGGTTAAAGAGAACTGCCACCCCAGATGCATTGAAGATGATGTCGCCAACAAAATTATCAAGCAGCTTGAGACCAATAAAAAGAATTGCAAGAATCCAGGCCCAAAGCGCCATTTGCTAACGGACATTCTCTATTGCGGTGACTGTGGCCACCGAATGGTTGGAAACTCTGGATTTTATGCATGTATCAATAAAATGCGTGTCAAGAACGCATGCTCGAATAGAAAAATTAAAATCGGCAATCTCGATGAACAGATGCTTAAACATCTGAAGGATAATCTCATAACGCCTGAGTTTTATGAAAAATTCATCAACACAATTCAGGAGCAGTTGGTAGAACACTCAAAAGAGCCAGATAAAGCGTCTCGATGAGATTGATAGACAGATCGGAAATTTGATGAACCTCTATTCGAGGGGTAAAATTAAGGAGGCGATAATTGAAAAATCAATCGAACCCCTACAAAAAGAAAAAGAGGAAATCGAGGCACGATTATCGGAGTTAGACCAGATTGATCAGGTTCTTGAGGTAAAAGTAGAGGAATACTCAAGCGAGTCGATAAGAAACCAGCTTGAACGGTTTGAAGAAATGCTCAATGAGGACAACATCCATGAAATGCGGAGTATGGTTCGTGATTTCATATATCGGATAGAACTCTCTCCGAAAGAAATCCCAGGAGCCAAGAAATGGAAAAGGCGCATACAGATCCAAGGATATGTACGCGCCCTAACAATGACAAAGATGGCGTCCCCAAGGGGATTTGAACCCCTGTTGCCGACGTGAAAGGCCGGTGTCCTGGACCTGGCTAGACGATGGGGACGAAACTCGGCATTGTGTGCCTCATTGTGTGCCTGGTGGGCCGTGCTGGACTCGAACCAGCGACTCTCTGCTTAAAAGGCAGATACTCTACCTCCTGAGTTAACGGCCCCTCCGGAACGGTTTTATATAGTCAAGCGGAGCGTTCTTGTCAACACATTATGAAGGGCCGGCCCGAGCCATCCGGTTGGCTTCGACCGCAGGGTGGAGCGCGCACCGGCCTCCGGCCGGGTGGCGTTTCATTTGCGGTAAAACTCCGGAACGAAGAGGATCAGCACGGTGTAGATTTCAAGGCGCCCCAGAAGCATGCACCAGATCAGGATCCACTTGGCCGCCTCGGGGATGTGCGCGAAGTTTTCGGTCGGGCCGACCGTGCCGAACCCGGGCCCGACGTTGCCGAGCGTGGTCGCCACCGCCGCCATGGATGTGGTGAAATCGACCCCCGTCAACGCCACGAGCAGGATGCCGGCCGCGAAGATGCCGACGTAGAGGGCCAGAAACCCGATGACGCTGCGCACCACGTCTTCGGAGACGGGTTTGCCGCTCAGCTTGATCCGGCTGACCGCATGCGGGTGCAGGAGCAGAAAGAGCTCCCGGTAGCAGTACTTGAGCGCCACGATGACCCGCAGGCACTTCATGCCTCCGGCCGTCGAGCCGGCCGAGGCGCCCACGAACATGCACAGGAGCAGGATCAGCTGCGAGGCCCCGGGCCAGAGTTCGTAGTCCGCCGTGGCATACCCGGTGGTGGTCACGATCGAGACGACCTGGAAGGCCGCGAAGCGCAGGGCCTCGCCCAGGCTCGCGTAGACCGTGCCGTGGATGTCCCAGGCCACGACCGCGGTGAGCACCAGCACGAGCGCCAGGAAAAACCGGCATTCGGTGTCGCGCCAGAAGGCGAGCGGCTGGCCCCTGACCAAGAGGTAGTGCAGGGAGAAGTTGATCCCGGCGATCAGCATGAAGGCGATGAAGACCAGGTCGAGGTAGAGGCTGTCGAAATGGGCGATCGAGGCGTTCCAGGTGGAGTAGCCGCCGGTCGGCATGGTGGTGAAAGCGTGGCAGAATGCATCGAAAAGGTCCATCCCGCCAATCATGAGCAGCAGCACCTGCAGCAGGGTGAAAGCGGCGTAGACCTTCCAGAGCACCATGGCGGTGTCCCGGATGTGGGGCCGCAGCCGGTCCGGCACCGGGCTCGGCACCTCGGCCTTGTAGAGCTGCATCCCCCCCAGCTTCAAAAACGGCAGGATGGCGATCGAAAGCACGATGATCCCCATGCCGCCCAGCCACTGGATCTGGCTGCGCCAGAACAACAGCCCCTTCGGCACGGACTCGATGTCGGTCAAAATGGTGGAGCCCGTTGTCGTAAACCCGGAGACCGCTTCGAACACGGCATCGACCGGCATCAGGTCGATGCCCAGGAGAAAGGGCAAGGCGCCGAGGGCGCCGATCGCCACCCAGCCGAGCGCCACGATGGCCATCGCCTCGCGCGGGCTGAGCACCTCCACCCGCACGCGGCGGAACGCCAGGTGCAGGATCAGCCCGAAGAGAACCGTAATCCCGATCGAAACCAGCAGGGGGATGACGCTGGCATCGGCGAAGAAGACCCCGACCCCCAGGGGCGCCAGCATGGTCAGGCCGCTGAAGAGGGTCAGCAGGCCGATGACGTTGAGCACGTAGCGCCAGCGCATTAAAAAAACTCCAGCTTCACGGCGAGAATCTGCTCGACCTTGGGGATGGCCTCGCGGTGCGCGAAGATGATGACGCGGTCGCCGGCGTCAACCACGCTCTCCCCGGAGGGGATGATGATGCGCTCCCCGCGCAGGATGCTCACGACCATGGCGCCTTTCGGAAACTCGATCTCCTTCAGGGGCCGGCCGACGATATCGGAGGTCTCCAGGGCGACGGCCTCCATGACCTCGGCCTGTTCGCCCTTGATCGACATGGCCGAGAGCACCTTGCCCTTGCGGATGTGCTGCAGGATGGAGTTGATGGCCGACAGCCGCGGGCTGACCACCTGCTCGATGCCGATGGCCTTCATCAGGGGGAAGTAGCTGAATTTGTCCAGCTTGGCGATGGTTTGGCGGGCGCCCATGCGCGTGGCGAGCAGGGCGGAGAGGATGTTGGTCTCCTCGTCGTCGGTCAGCGTCACCACCACATCCATGTCCCGGATGTTCTCCTCCTCGAGCAGGGACTGGTCCGAGCCGTCTCCGCAGAGCACGATCGATTTTTCGAGATTTTCGGCCAGAAACGCGCAGCGGTCCGAGCCCTTGTCGATCACCTTGATGCTGATCGACTCCTTCTCCAGCAGGGAGGCGAGCCGGAGCCCGATGCGGCCGCCGCCGACGATGAGCACGCGCTTGACCGGCTCCTCGTGCTTGTCGAAAACCGCGAGCGTTTCGAAGAATTTGTCCTCTTCGCTGATGAAATAGACCAGGTCCCCTGCCTGCAGGCGGTCCTTGCCGCGCGGGATGATGAGCTTGTCCCCCCGCACCACGGCGGCGATGAGCGGCCGGACCGGCGCGGTCTTCGCGGGCAGCTCGGAGAGCCGCACCCCGGCCAGACGCGAGGTGGCATCCAGATAGACGCCGACGAACATCAGCCGGCCGCCGGCGAACTCCCCCACGTCCGCGGCCCCGGGCACGCTCATAAGCCGGTGGATGGTCTTGACCACCTCGATTTCGGGGTTGATGATGGTGTCGATGCGCGGGGACTGCTGCTGAAACTTTTCGTGGAATTCGTCGAAGCCGGGGTCGCGGATGCGCGCGATCTTGGTGGTGTTGGGGGCCAGCAGGTGGGTGACCATGCAGGCCACCAGGTTGGTCTCATCCCGGTCGGTCACGGCCAGCATGATGTCCGCCCCCCGGATGCCGGCCTCCTTCAGAATCAAGGGGCTGCTCCCGGAGCCGGTGATCGTCTGCACGTCGAGATGGTCCGACACCCGCCGGACGGCCTCGGGGTTTTCGTCGATGACCACCACGTCCTTGTTTTCCAAGGCCAGGTGATGGGCCACATGGAACCCGACCTCGCCGGCACCGACAATGACGATCTTCACAGGGAGGCCTCCTCCAACGCGGAACGATGCTGTGTTGCGGCCGGTCGCCGCGGCATCGACCGCGATTTCGCGCCATCGCGTCCCTGCTTGCGAAAGCCGCCCGGGCCGAAGGCGACCACTACCTACTAGTAGTGCTGGGGAATGTCAATTCGGCCGGGCTAAACGGCCAGGGCAACCGCCAGCATGGCCAGCCCGAGGCCGAAGGCCAGAAAGTCCCGGCCGCGCGCGGCGAGCTCCGGTTCCGTCCGCAGCTCGGAATAGCAGCGGGCCTCCATGGCAAGCGCCAAGCGGTCGGCGCTGAGGACGATGCGGCGGACGAGCGGCAGCCCGAAGGTCGCAAGGCGGCCGACCGGGCTGCGCCGGCGGTCGCCGAGCCGGGCGCGCTGGGCCTCGGAGGTGCGGGCGGCCTCTGCGAAAATCACCGGGATGAAGCGGGCGATCAACCCAAGCATGGTGGCCACCCGCGCGGCCGGCACCCCGGGGATCGGCCGCAGGTACCACTGGACCGCCGCCTTGATCTCCCCGGTGGGCGTCAGGCCGATGAACACGCCCCCCAGCACGAACATGAGCGCGAGCCGCAGGCACGCGTTCACCGCCTCCTGCAGGCCTTGGCGGGTCACCGCCACCGGGCCGAGGCTGACCAGCGGCGCGCCTTCGGTGAAAAGGGCGCGGGCTGCGAACACGAGCGCCAGGATCCAGAACACCCAGCGCAGCTCCCGGATGCGGGCGCCCAGCGAGGCGCGGCGGGCGATGGCCAGAAGCGCGAAAGGCAGCAGCAGGCCGAGCAGTCCGTAGAGTTGCATCTGCAGGGATGCCAGCGACGCCGTGCACAGCAGCGCGAGCTTCAGGCGGACATCGAGCCGGGCGGGAGTCCAGCGGCGATGGGGAGTGCTCAGTTCAGCCACGAGAGCCTCTCGGCCGCCAGCGGTGGACAGCGCACGCCGAAGGCCTCCGCGGCGGCGGCAACCGCGGCCGGATCCCCGTCCGCCGCGATCCGGCCGCGGTCGAGCAGGATCAGGCGGTCGGCATGGGCGAGCACTTTGTCCAGATCGTGGGTGGTCACCACCAGCGTGCGCCCGGCGCGATGCAGGTCGACCATCCGGCCGAGCACCTGCCGCACCCCGGAGTAGTCCAGGTTGGAAAAGGGCTCGTCGAAGACCAAGACCTGCGGCTGCATGGCCAGGACCCCGGCGATCGACAACCGGCGCTTCTCGCCGCCGGAGAGCAGGTGCGGCCGCCGGTCGCCCGCCGCCTCCAGCCCCACCGCCGCCAGCGCGGCGGCGACCCGCCGGTCGACTTCGCAGCGGTCCAGCCGCAGGTTCTCCGGCCCGAAGGCCACGTCCGCGGCCACGGTCTCGCCCACGATCTGGCTTTCCGCATCCTGAAAGATCATGCCTACCTGCATCCGCGCCCGCAGCCGGTTCTGCGCCACGGGCAGGCCGGCCACGCGCACCGTCCCGGAGGTGGGCGTCAGCAGGCCGTTCAGGTGGCGCAGCAGGGTCGTCTTGCCCGAGCCGTTCGCACCGGCCAGCACCACGAAGGAGCCCGCCAGGATGTCGAGCGAGACGCCGTCAAGGCCGGTGGTGCCGTCCGCAAAGCGGTGGACCAGGTTGCGGATTTCGATGATCGCCGCCATCGCCTGTTTTCACCTCCCCTTTTACGTACACCGGGCCGAAGCCGAATTCACTCCCCCTGCCCTCCCCCTTGCCGAAAGGGAAAAGGGCCGAGGCGGAGTCGGTCGTTCCGCACAAAAGCCCCGCAGTGGCCGGGCGCGAAGCGACCGCGGCGGCAAGCCGCTCCCACAAGAGCTTCGCTTCGCAGCCATGCCGGCGGCCGGCGGCCGCTCCGACCGGGGGCCCGCCGCGTCGCCGCGCGGGCAGACGGCACGCCGGCATTCACGGCATGCGCATCAGCGGCCGCAGGGATTTGGCGATGACGGCCGCGGCGGCGATCTTGAGGGCGTCTCCCGGAAGAAAGGGGAGCACCCCCAGGGCGAGCGCCTGAGAAAGGGGCATGCCGGTTGCGAGCTTCAGCCAGGGCGCCCCGCAGGCGTAGAGCAGGAGCGCACCGGCCGCCATGGCCGCGACATCGCGCGCGCCGGAGGCCGGCCGCCGCTCGGTCAGCCGCCCGACCAGGAACACCACCGGCAGGTAGCCGAGCAGAAACCCCCCGGTCGGCCCGGCGATGCGGCCGATCCCGCCGGTGCCGCCGGCGAACACCGGCAGCCCGACGATGCCGGCCAGCAGATACACCGCAACGCTCGCCGCCCCCCAGCGGCTGCCCAGGAGCAGGCCGGCGAGGAAGACGAACAGGTTCTGGAGCACGATGGGCACGGGGCCGATGGGGATCGCCAGATAGGCGCCGGCGGCCGTCAGGGCCGCAAAGAGCGAGGCCAGCACCATCGGCCGCAGCGCACGGGAATCGAGAAGGGGTTGTGATGGAATGTGGTGATCCATGTCACGCCGCCCGCGCGGGGATTCTAATCCTCGGCAAAGCAATCCCCGTAGACGATCTTTCGGGTCGACCCGTCGGGAACTTGGAGCATCAGCCCGCCGTCCTCGTCGACGTCGATCGCCACCCCGCGGATCTCCTCCCGGCCGGCAAGAATCCTGACCGGGCGGCCGAGGGTCACCGAGAAGCGCTTCCACTCGGGGATGACCGCATCCCAGTCGGCCGCCGCCGTCCCGGCCTCGAACTCATCCAGGAAGCGGCGCAAGATCTCCCGGCGCGCCACCTTGCGGCCCAGCAGCGCCTTCAAGGAGGTCGCCGGCGGCTCGATGCCCGCGACCCGGTTGTTCACGTTTACGCCGATGCCGATGTTGATGAAGGCCACCCGGTCGCTTTCGGCCTCCATTTCAGAGAGCAGGCCGCAGAGCTTGCGGCCGTGCACCAGGACGTCGTTGGGCCATTTGAGGCCCGCCTCGACACCGTAGTCGCGTCTTAAAACGCGGGCCAAGGCAACGGCGGCCGCGACGTTCACCCGCGCGCTCATCGGCACCGGGAGGTTCGGCCGCAGCACCACCGTGAAATACAAGCCCCCGGCCGCGGACTGCCAAACGCGGCGCAGCCGGCCGCGCCCCCGGGTCTGGCGGTCCGCCGCCACCACGGTGAAGGCCGGGCAGCCCCTGCGGGCGAGCTCCTTGGCAACATCCATGGTGGAGGGGGTGGTGGCCAGATGCACGATGCGCTCCTCGCGGCCCGGAAACTCCCAGGGAAACAGCGTGTCCGGCTCCGACGCCAGCCGGTAGCCCTTGGGGCCGGAGGCGATGCGGTAGCCGAGCTCCTGGAGCTTGCGCACATGCTTCCAGACCGCCACCCGCGAAACCCCCAGCCCGGCACCGAGATCGCGGCTCGAGACGAAGCCTCCCGAGGCGCGCAGCCGTTCGATAATTTTCGATTTCATCGCGCAGACGGATTTCGGTTAACTTTAGAGTCGGGCGAGGTTAACGCAAGATCGCAGGCGAGTCAAGCCGCCAGGCCGGGGCGACAGGCATGCGGGCCGATCGGAAGGCGGCAGGCAGAAAAAGGCGCCGCCCGGGCGGATCACCCGCGCGCGGGGCTCTGGAGCAGCGCCTGCAGTTTTTGGGCAAGCACAGCGAGCGTGAACGGCTTCTGGATGAACCCGTTGCATCCCCGCTGCATGATCTTGCCCGCCTCGCCGTCAATGGCGTAGCCGCTGGACAGCATCACCGGCAGGCCGGGCCGGATCGCGCGGATGCGGTCGAAGGTTTTTCCTCCGTCCAGCTCCGGCATGACCAGGTCGAGGATGACGAGATCGAATCGGTCGGCGGCCCCGGACAGGATGTCAACCGCCTGAAGGCCGTTTTTGGCCGCCACAACGCGAAAGCCCAGTTTTTCCAGCATGGAGGAGCCGACATCCAGGATCATCTCCTCGTCGTCGACCAGCAGGACCGTGCCGGCAAAGGTGGCCGGCGCGTTGGCGAGGGGAGCCTCCCGGCGGAGCTGACGACCCGATACGGGCAGGTGGATACGGAAGGCGGCCCCATGCCCTTTCTCGCTTTCGACGCTGATCCGCCCGCCGTGGTTCTGGATGATCCCGTAGGCCGAGGCCAGCCCCAGCCCGGTGCCGCGGTTTTTCTCCTTGGTCGTGAAAAAGGGGTCGAAGACCCGCAGCCGGGTGGCCGCATCCATGCCGATGCCGGTGTCGGTCACCGTGAGCTCGGCATAGCGTCCGGGGACGAGCCGGTGGACGCGGCAGAAGGCCTCATCCAGCGTGACGGTCCGTGTCTCCAGATAGAGCTCGCCGCCCTCGGGCATGGCCTGCCAGGCGTTGACGTAGAGGTTCAGCAGCACCTGCTCGATTTGGCCCCGGTCGGCCTCGACGACCAGGGGCGATGGCTGCAGTTTGCTGTGGATCCGGATCTCCTTTTTCGTGCGGGCGAACAAGGCGGCGCTGCCGGCCACCAGCTCGTTGAGATCTAGGGGCTTGACCTCGTACTTGCCGCCGCGCGCAAAGCCCAGCAGCTGACGGGTCAGGCCGGCGGCGCTGCGGATGTACTCCTCGATGGCGCGCAGATGCTCCCGGTGCGGGTGGGCGGCCGCCAGCTCGGCCATCATCAGCGAGGCCCGCCCCTGGATGCCCATCAGCAGGTTGTTGAAATCGTGCGCCACCCCGCCGGCCAGGGTCCCGATGGCCTCGAACTTCTGGGCCTGCTGGAGCTGCGCTTCCATCCGGGCCCGCTCCTGCTCGAACTCTTTTTCCCGGGAGATGTCCCGCAGGTGCTCGATGACCTGGACCAATTCTCCGTTTTCGTCCAGTATGGGATAGGCGCGCACATCCAGCCACTTGGACACCTCCGGGACGTATTTCACGACCCTGGCCACCTGCTTGGTGCGGTAGACTTCCGAAGTGGCGCACTCGGCGCAGGCGGACGGGGAGCCGATGAGTTCAAAACAACGCCGGCCCCCGATCGCTTCCGGACCCTTGCCCACGAAATCGTGCCCGGCCTTTTTGTAGCGGATGACCCGGTGGTCGAGATCCTGCACTCCGATCACATCGGGGATGGAATCGAGCACCGCGTTGAGCAGGTGGGAGGTCCTCTTCAAGTTCTCGGCGAGCTGCGCGTTCTGCTGTTCGGCCCCCATCCGGTCGGTGATGTCGCGGCCGACCGCCACGTAGATCCCCTTGCTCAGGTGGGCTTGCGCCACCCAGCTCAGCCAGCGGAAACCGCCGGTCTTGCACCGGCAGCGGTTCTGGAATCGCAGCACCGTTTCACCCTTGCGCAGGTGGTTTGCGACCACCCCGCAGGTGGGCTCGACGTCGTCGGGGTGGACGAACTCCAGAAAAGGCCTCTGCAGCAGCTCATCTGCGGCATACCCCAGAATGTGAGTGAAGGCCGGGTTCACCATCAGCAGGGTCATTTGATCGAGGTTCGCGATGCAGAGCATATCGATCGACAGCTCGAAGATGACCTGGAGCGCATTCTGCCCCGGGCAGGCCTCCGCCCCGGGGCGGACCGCCGATTCACAATCGGGCATCCCGATCCGCTCCGGATGCCCACCGCTGGCGGGGTCGGCTGCCATGCCCGCAACCTCCTGTCCCGAATGGCGCCCCGCCTGCGGCCGGCTCCCGCCGTCCGCGGCGGCCGCCCGGCGCAAGCCGTGATGCAAAAGCGCCCGAACCCCCCCGCCGGGCAACGGCCCATCGAGCGGCGCCGAGTCCGCGCCGGCGGCAGTAAGCCAGTATATCAGATCCGGGAGAGAAAACGAACCGCCCCGCCGAGGCCGGTCCTCCGGGGCCACGCCGTGGCGGCGCGCCAGCGGCGCGCCGCACGGATGGCTCAGCCGCGGGGCGTCAGCGGCGCATCGAGCCGGCCGGCCGCTTGTGGCGCGGCTATTTCAGGCGGAGCCGATCGCCGCCCGTATCGAAGGGCAGCCCGTACTGCCGGGCATAGGCCTCGAAGGCCGAAAGCCCCTCGCCCTGCAGCACCGAGCCGATGCCGGCCAGCGTGTGCAACTCGCCGGCGTAGAGCAGCATGAGGCCGAAGCCCAGCAGCGCCTCTTCGGGCTTGAAATTGCAGTGGCCGAAGCGTGCGACGGGGATGTTGAGGTGCTCGGTCAGAAAAGATCCGGAAGCGAGCGTTTTCAGGTTGTAGAGGAACTCGTGGTGGTAGGGAACCAGCGGGTCCTTCAGGGTGTGCAGGGTGATCAGCGGCGCATCCAGCCGCCCCGTGGTGTTGTAGAATTGCTTCATGCGGCTGACGGCCGCGGCCGATGCGGCCCTGCGCGGCACGGAGAGGTTGAGCGCGATGTCGTTCTTGGAGCCGTGGTACCAGGTCCAGCGGTTCTCGAACGGGAACCCGCCCAGGGTTTCGGCGGCATCGCCCAGGTTGACGACCGCATAGCGCAGCACATCGGCCACGGCGCTTTCCAGCGATCGGAGGTACTCCTTCTCGTCGTAGGGCAGCTTGGCCACCCGCGCCCACTGATCGAGCCGGCTGCGATTGGCCGGGGCGAAGACCTTCGGCTTCACCTCGGCCTTGTAATAGTCGGTCCATCGGGCGGCCAGCGCCGGGTCGGGTTTGAACGGATCTCCGGGGATCAGCCCCGGGAAAAAGTACTGGAAAGTGGCCCGCGCATCGCCGAGGTATCTGATCTGATACGGAAAATCACCGACCGGCCCGCACGCCGCAAGACCGGCGTCGAAGAGATCGGGATGAGACTCGACCAGCAGCGCGGTGATCAATCCGCCTTCGGAGGCCCCGACCAGAAATATCCGCATGGGCTCGCCGTGGGCTGCGGTGAAGATATTCACCAGATCGACCAGGTCCCGCGACCCCTGTTCGACCGCCAGGCCCGTCTTGCTGTAGCTGTTGGTCGCAAACCCGAAGCCCAGGCCGGTGACGATGCCCGGGATCGAGACATCGCCGAAACCGAGCTGGTCCTCGGGGATGAGGACCGGTGTGCCGGCATCCTGAAACCCGTGCGCCCAGAGCACCAGCCTGCCGTTGTAGGGAACGTCGACCGGCATGCAGATCCGGTAGATCGATCCGCTCTGCTGCCGGCCGTCCGGGCCGCACTGGAATGCGCCGTGCGCTGAAGGCAAGCCGGAACACACCCACGCCGCGAACAACAGGACCACGCTGATGGATCGCTGCTTCATGAGCCCACCTCCGCCGGTTTGAGGTTGATCGATGACAGCCGCCGTCAGCACCCCGGCGGCTCAGAGGGAGTTCAGCAGCCGCGCGTGGATGTTGTCGAAGCCCCCGTTGGACATGACCACCACCACGTCGCCGGGGGCGGCGACGGCGACCAGATGGTCGATGATCTCCCCGGTGTCGGACA
>JALOOU010000167.1 GCA_025454255.1 Desulfobacterales bacterium
CTGCGGAATGCTCTGAAGCCCGGCCAAAAGGATGATGGCGGCGAAGGGGGTCGTCTTCCAGACATCGGCGAAAACTGCGGCAAACATGGCGCCTTGCGGGGTGGAAAGCCAATCCAGGGGTTGCGACAGGATCCCGATCCGCACCAGCAGGTCGTTGATGACCCCGAAGGGGTTGTTGAACATCCACTGCCAGGCCATGGCCATCACGGCCGTCGGAAGCGCCCACGGGACCAACATCGACAGGCGCATCAGCGGCCTTCCCCGGAAAGCCCGGCCGGCCAGGAGCGCGAACAAGAGCCCCAGAAGGAATTCGAAGGGAACGGAGAAACCGGTGAAAATGAGGGTGTTTTTCAAGGTTTTCTTGAGATCGTGGTCGAAGAAGAGGCGGATCGGCCAGCTGTGGCGTCTGCCCTCGAGCAGGCCCTCGATGGATCGGTCCATTTGGAGCGCTGCCTCCCGGGGGCTTTCGATCCCCACGAGGACGGCGCTGACATGTTTCTGCAGGATGGAGCTGATGCGGGGATATTCGGGATGAAGGGGCCTCAGCCTCGATTTCAGAAGCACCTCATGGAGATCCGTGTAATGCGGGCTCTCTTGCAAAATCTGCTCGTCCTGAAAAAGCGATTTCCGGGCGGGGACAGCCCCTCTGCGGAAGTGCAGGATCTTCTGGGCCTCCGGCGAAACCGCAAACTCGAGGAACTTCGCGGCCGCCTCCGGATTTGCGGCGCTGCGGGCGATCCCAAGCCCCCACCCGCCCAGGGTGCCCGCCGGCGCCCTGCCGGTTTGATGGATGAAGGGGACGATCCCCACCTTGCCCTCCAGCGGCGACCCCCTGAGCAGGGTCCAGGCATACGGCCAGTTGCGCATCATCAGCGATTTGCCCTGCCCGAAAAACTCCAGGGCCTGCTGCTCCTGAAAGGTGATCACGCTCCGGGGGGCCCAGCCCTGGTCCAGCACCTTTTTCATGAAGGCGAGCGCGGAGACGTTTTCATCTCGGTCGAGAAACACATTCTGATCCGCGTCGATGCAGGTTCCGCCCGCTCCCCAGAGATATTCGAGGTAGTTGCAGACGAGGCCCTCGTACTGCATCCCCTGAAAAACGATGCAGTATCTCTCCGGAGGATTCGCGTGGCGGCGGCAGACCGCTTCGAATTCCTCCCATGTCCGTGGAGGCTGCGGCATCAGATCCTTCCGGTAGTACAGCATCCCCACGTCGGTCCGGACGGGGACCCGGTAGAAACGCCCCTGATAGAAGCCCGCTTCCACGTCCCGAGGGAACAGCGCCTGGCGCACTTCCGGTGAAACCCATGGGTCGAGCGGCAGAAGCCACCCGTGGGAGGCGAATTTCGCCGTCCAGGTCACATCCATGTAAACGAGTTCGAAGCCGTCCCCGGCCGCAAACGACCGGATGTACATGTTCTGGCGTTCGTCGGTCGACCAGGGGCCCGAGATGTAGTCGACCCGGATGTCCGGGTGCGCGGCGTGAAAACGGCGGATCACTTCCGCCCACGCGCCGCCGACGTCTTCCGGGCCGATCATTCTCAGGGCCTGCTGCGCATCGGCGGGATGGGGGGAAAAAAGGATGGCGGGCAGAACCATCAGCACCAGGGGGAGCGCCGGGTGGATCCACCCCCTGCGCGCGCGATGGGCTTCGCTGCTGCATCGAGCCGCCATCATGCCAGCCGGTCCCTGGTTCTGGGAGGTTCCTGCCGCTGCCGCGGAACGATCGGATGGTTCAGTGCAAATTCAGGAATTCGTCTTCCCGTGTAATGGCCGCAGGAAAAAGCGTCCGTCGGCGCAGGGGCCGACCTCTGGGGCCTCGACGCCTCGGCGGGCATAAGGCGTCGTGAGCATCCGGTCATGCGGCCGGAGGCGGATCGACAGCGTGGATGACGCTTGGGGCCGACGGCTCCATGCCCGCGAACACGCCTGCCAAAAAGGTGAGAATCGAGACCGCCAGACAGAGAACGACCCAGGCGATGAGGATCCCGATGACGATCCACTGAACGGCCGCCGCCGCCGTTTGTTTGAAACGGGCTTGCAGCGGGCCGCTTGCGACGGCACCTTGGATCTGCGTGGCGCTTTTCCCCTCCATCAAGTTCCGGGCTCCTTGAGGTCGTCTTCGGTGTCCGGATTCGAAAAGCTGCGGCCGCCCTTTTTCGGCCGTTCAGCACTTCAGCCGCCCCGTGCGGGAAGAGGGCCGCCCGGCGAGACGAACTCGGATATTGTTAACGATTGTTAACCTTTATTTTAATGTGGCCGTGCGTGGTTGTCAAGAGATCGGACGATGGGCCCTTAACGCCAAGGGGTCGGCAAAGGGAGGCGACCCGCAAGCGGTCCCGGCTACCGCCTCTCCAGGTTCCAGATGCTGTGGGAGGTCAGACGGCCGAAGAAAAAAATGGTTTTCTCCAGGATGAGGGTCCCGGTGGGGCTCCTTCCGATGCGGATGAGCGCCTCCTGGCTGATCACCGCACCCCCGAGGCCCTGGTTGCGGCTCTTGTGCACATAGGTCAGCTCCGCGGGCGACACCGCCACCAGCTCGATGTCGGAGGCCGAGATATGGGGCCGGGTGGACAGCATCGTCTTGCCGAGGAAAAGACGCAGGCTCTCCTGCTGCTCGGTGTTCTCTTGAGCACGCACGAGGGTGCTCTCCAGCGTGAAAAGCCCCTCTGAGTCGACGTAAGCTTTCGCGTCGATCATGAAATTCTCGATCTCCCGGCGGATCGCGTCTTCCGGCCCTTCACAGTTCAGCTGCCGGCCGGTGCCGGACCACTCGCCGAGCAGGCTCTGGAAGAGCTCCTCGAGATCCCGGTATTCGCCCTCCCGCAGATCCCTGGCCTCGACGTCGCTCCGGTACTCGCGGCCCTTCTGGACGCTGTAGGAGGGGCTCAGGCATTCGACCGCCTCGGCCGCCCGCCCCGGGCCGAAGAAAAAGAGAACCCACAGCACCCCCGCCCAAAGGAACCGCGACTGCATGTCCTTCATGACCCGTCCCCCCCATGGTCGAGCGCATTCCCCGTTTATTCGCGTACCTCATTCCCTCAGCATCTTCTCGAACGAGGCCATCGATTCCGCTTCACCCGTCAAGGAGAACCGCACCTCCTTTTCCTGTACAGCACTCCCCAAACGAAAACAACTCGGTGGGTGAGTGTCGAATAGAAACGCATATATTCATGACTGTTCCCCTATATGCTTTACAAGATAAATCCATGCAGTTAATTTAGCTTTATCAGCAATGGCCTGTTTGAATTTTCCACTTTGATGTGAGCGCGTCGATGCCGTATCCATTTCAACATCGTCTTCGTCCCGCACTACAGACGTCCCCCTGGATTATCCTCGGCTCGAGCGCCATCCTTCTGATCGTGGTCATCGTTTTGGCAATTCAGAACACCAACCGCGAACAGCGGTACAATTGCTCGAAGAAACAGCCCGGCTGCCGGACGTCCTGTTCATGGCGATCGTGAACCAGGATGGGATCATTGTCGCCGACAGCGAACCATCCAGGATCGGGACGGCTTTCCGGAAAGGCTCCACGCTGATCCATATCGGACCCGATTACAAGGAAGACTGGGAGTTGGTCGATTTGGGCGGCGGCCGGCGTGTGTTCGAAGTTCACCGATATTTCCGGCCGCTGGTCGACGGCGAGGGGCGGCACCCCGGCGGCATGGCCGACATGATGCGCCGGCACGGCCTGAGCCCTGGGGGATCGGAGGACGACTGGTTTAGCGCGCAAAACCGCCTGCGGCTTAAGATTGTCGTGGGGCTCGACGTCACCCCGTTCGAGGAAGCGGCCCGCACGGACATCCGCACCACCATCGTTCTGGCGGCCGTCCTCTTGGTGCTCGGCTTCGGCGGGCTTGTGTCCCTGTTCTGGATGCAGAACTATTACAGCGCGCGGCAGTCTCTGCGCGACACCAGCGCCTTCGCCGACGAAGTGGTAGCCAGTCTGCCGGTCGGGCTGGTCGCCACCGACCGCAGCGGCCGGGTTTCCTTTTTCAACAAGGCCGCGGAAAAAATCACCGGGCTCTCACTGGAGGCGGTAGCTGAAAAGGAAACGAAGCAATTGCTGCCGGCAAGTCTGTGCGGCCTGCAGGCAAAGCTCGCCGACGGCCTGCCCATAACCGAGCAGGAGATGGAGTGCCGTTTCGCCGGCGGCCGCAGCGTCCCGGTAAGCGTCAGCGCCTCCCGGATCGTGAACGAGGTCGGCGACTTCGTGGGGGAGGTCATGATCCTGAGAGACCTGGGCGAGGTGCGGCGGTTGCAGGGCATGGTGCGGCGCCAGGAAAAGCTGGCCGCCCTCGGGGGGCTCGCCGCCGGGGTCGCCCATGAAATCCGCAACCCACTGAGCGCCATCAAGGGCCTGGCCACCTACTTCAGCGGGCTTTTCGTGGAGGGCAGCGAAGCCCGCGATGCGGCGAAGGTGATGGCCCGGGAAGTGGACCGCTTGAACCGGTCGATCACGGAGCTCCTGGAGTTCGCGCGGGTAACGGATTTGAAGTGCCGTTCGACCGACCTGGCAGGCTTGCTCGACCGTTCGCTCAAGCTCATGCAGCCGGATGCAGCCGCCAAGAACATCCGGCTCGACCTGGCCGTCACCGAGGGGGGCTGCCCGGCATGGGTGGACCCGGACCGGCTGACCCAGTGCCTCCTGAACCTCTACCTCAACGCCATCGAGGCCATGGGCGAGGACGGCGGGACCCTCTCGGTTCACTGCGCCCCCAACGGCTCGGGGGGTGTTCGGATTACGGTCGCGGACACCGGCCGGGGGATCGACCCCCAAAATCTGGGCAGGGTGTTCGATCCCTACTACACCACCAAGAAAAGCGGCACCGGCCTGGGACTCGCCATTGTTCACAAAATCATCGAGGCGCACGGCGGGGACATCATCGTGGAAAGCACGCCCGGCCGGGGGAGTGCCTTCTCCATCCGGCTTCCCTGCAGCAGCACCGAAGACCGCTGAG
>JALOOU010000036.1 GCA_025454255.1 Desulfobacterales bacterium
GCGGTGGAAGCGGCTGCGCTTTTCTTCGCCGAGCTGCCGCAGCCGGCGGCAGCGCGCCGTGATCGCGTGCGCCGGAACGCGCTCGGGCAGCTCGCAGGCCGCGGTACCGGCGCGCGCGGAAAACGGAAAGACATGCAGATAGGCGAGCGGCAGCCGCTCGATCAACTCGCAGGTGGCCTCGAACGCCGCTTGGCTCTCCCCGGGAAAACCGACGAGCAGATCCGTGCCGATGGCGGCATCGGGCATGGCGCGGTGGATCGTTTCGACGAGTGCGGCAAACGTTTCGACCGAGTAGGGCCGCCCCATTCGGGCCAGGATCTGCGGGTCGCCGCTTTGCAGCGGGACGTGGAAATGTCGACAAAACCGCTGCACGCCGGCGACCAGCGCAAGGATCTCGGCGCTCAGCTCGAGGGGTTCGATCGAGCTCAGCCGCACCCGCATGGCGCCCGGCAGGCCGCGGACGGCATCCAGGAGCGCCAGCAGGCTGGTGGGCGGCGCGAGGTCCCTTCCGTAGCAGCCTATGTGAATCCCGGTGAGCACCACCTCGGGCACCCCGGCCGCCGCCAGCGCCCCTACGCTCTCCAGGGCGGCCTGCAGGGGCAGGCTGCGGCTCGGGCCGCGGGCATAGGGCACGATGCAGTAGGCGCAGTAGGCATTGCAGCCGTCCTGGATTTTGAGAAATGGCCGGGTGCGCTTTCCGGAGGGTGCGGGCGGCGCTGCGCAAAAGGCGCTCTTGGCGTCGGCGGTCGACGGGGGCGGGCAACTCGCCCGGCTGCATTTTCCCAGGCGCCCGCTTAGCGCAAGCTCGGCCAGCCCTGCCTTGCCGCAGTGGCCGACGATATGGTCCAGCCCCGCGATCTGCTCCAGCGCCGCGGGGTCGGTCTGGGCGTAGCAGCCGGTTGCCACCACGCAGGCGCCCGGGTTCTCGTGAATCGCCCGGCGCAGGGCCTGCCGCGACTGCATGGCGGCCCTCTGGGTCACGGCGCAGGTGTTGACCACGCACAGGTCGGCCGGCTCCCGGCGCGAAGCAGGCCGCCAAGCGGGGCCCTCGAGCGCGTGGTCCAGGGCTTCGGACTCGGCCTGGTTGACCTTGCAGCCGAGGGTGATGATGCGGTAGGTCTGCACGGCAGCCTATTCCCCGGGCGCAGCGATGAAACCGGAGCCCAGCACCTCGTCGCCGTCGTAGAACACGGCGGCCTGGCCGGGGGTGAGGGCCGATTGCGGCGCATCGAAGGCGACCCGGGCGCTGCGCTCGTCTATCGGTGTCAGGGTCGCGGGGACCTCGCGGGTGCGGTAGCGCACGCGCGTCGCAACCCGCCGCGCAGCCTCAGGCGGCGCGAGCACCCAGTTGATGCCGGTCACGCGGCAGGCGGGCGCGAGCAGGTCCTCCTTGGAGCCCACCACCAGCCGGTTGCGCTCGCGGTCGAGGCGCACCACGTAATAGGGCCGGGCCGCCGGCCGGTTGATTCCGCGGCGCTGGCCGATCGTGAACCGGTGCAGGCCCTGGTGCTCGCCGAGCAGGTTGCCGTGGACATCCTCGATCCGCCCGGGCGAGGCGGGCAGGGCGAGAACCTCCGGATAGCGGCCCCCGCGGATGAAGCAGATGTCCTGGCTCTCCTCCGAGACGGCGGGGGCCAGGCGGTGCCGTTGCGCCCAGGCGCGGACCTGCGCCTTGGTCAGGCCTCCCAGCGGGAAAACGGCCCGCTGCAGCTGCTCCTGGCCGAGGCGGGCCAGGAAATAGGACTGGTCTTTGTGGGGGTCTGCGCCCTTGTAGAGACGGCAGCGGCCGTCCGCATCGCGGCGGACGCGGGCATAGTGGCCCGTGGCCAGGGAACGGGCGCCCTTTTGGCCGGCCCACTGGAGCAAAGCGCCGAACTTGATGCGGGGGTTGCAGACCAGGCAGGGGTTGGGCGTCGCGCCGGCCAGGTAGGTCCCGGCGACGTAGTCCACCACTTCCCGCTTGAATTCGCGCGTCAGATCGACCCGGTAGAGCGCGATCCCCAGCCGGCGGGCCATCTCCTGCAGCGCACCCACATCGGGCAGCGCCGCCGCCGGCAGGCCGGCGGGTGGTTCGAACCCGGTCGTGAAGTGGACGGCGAAAAGCGCGTGGCCCTCTTCTTTCAGCAGGTGGGCGGCGACCAGGGAGTCAATGCCGCCGCTGACGGCAACGGCGATCGGGGTGTTCATCCAAAGACGTACTGCTTGAGCGGCCGGACCTCCATGGCCCGGGGCGGGCAGGCAGGGACGCACAGCTCGCAGACGCTGCATTTTTTCTGGTCGAACACCACCTCCATCTCCGGGCGCTTGACATGCAGCGCTCCGGTCGGGCAGACCGCCGTGCAGGCGCCGCAGTGGGTGCATTTGGTCTGAATGCGTTTGACTTCCTGGGAGGCGTTTTGGACATTGATGCCGTTGCGTTTCAAATACGTGACGCCGTCGCGGAAATTTTTCTTGCTGCCCGACAGCTCAAGCACCATCACGCCCTCCTTGCGCGGCAGGATGGCGGCGTTGAGGATGTTGAACTCCAGGTCGAAGTCCCGGGTCAGGCGGCAGACGACCGGTTTCTGGGCCACATCGGGGGAGAAACGCAGAATCAGAATTTTGGAGTACACCGTGCGCCTCGTCGACAACGCTTTGAAATTTTGCCTCAAACTACCTGCAATCGGCTTGCCTGTCAACCTGCGCCGGCCCTGCGTCCGGCCGCCTGCGCCTAATGGCCGCGGTTGAGTCCGCGCACGTTTGCGGGTATAATGGTGATGCAAGACCGGAGTCGATCCCCGGCGGTGCGCGGCAGAGGGGGGGCGCCCCCGGCCCCTTCCGGGCGGATCGCAACCGGCGGGGAGAACGCGCCTCTGCACAAGGCCCGGCACATGAACCGTTTCGCGTATCGCACGACCGGCCTGGCCATCAAAGCCTTGTCCGGCCTGTCCAAGGCCCGCACCCGCCTGCACGGGGAGCACACCCTGCCGACCGGGCCGGTGGTTTTCGTGGTCAACCACTTCACCCGCCTCGAAACCGTCCTCTTGCCCTATCTCGTTCACCGGGCGACCGGGCAGCCGGTCTGGTCGCTGGCCGATGCCGAGTTTTTCCGGGGCCCCCTTGCCGGTTTCCTCGACGCGGTGGGCACCGTTTCGACCCGCAGCCCGGACAGGGACCGGTTGATCGTAAAAACCCTGCTCACCGGCGAGGCCAACTGGATCATCTATCCCGAGGGCGGAATGGTCAAGAACATGAAGATCATGGACAGGAAGCGCTTCATGATCTCATGGGCCGGCGGAAAACGGCCGCCGCACACGGGGGCCGCATCCCTGGTGCTGCGCACGGAATTCTACCGCGAGCGCCTGCGGCGGATGGCGCACGCCGCGCCGGAAGAGGCCGAGCGCCTGCGGGAGCTGTTCCAGATGGATTCCGTCCAAGCGGTGCTGGAGCGGCGGACCACCATCGTTCCGGTCAACATCACCTACTACCCGGTCCGGGCTCGGGAAAACGTCCTGAGCGCGTTGGCGCAGCGGTTGGTGGACAACCTCGCGGAGCGGCACATCGAGGAACTCATGACCGAGGGCTCGATGTTTTTGTCCGGGGTCGATATCGACATCCGCTTCGGGGCGCCGATCCCGGTGCTGCCCTTTCTGAACGATGCCGCCATCGCGCGGGACATCGCCCGGCCCGAGCCGATGGGCTTCGACGATGTGCTGGCCTGCCGGGGCCGGATGCGCCGCAAGGCCTTGAAGCTGATGCAGCGCTACATGGCCGCCATTTACGCATTGACCACGGTCAACCACGACCACCTCTTCGCCTCGATCCTGCGCGCGATGCCCCGCGCCCGGGTCCGGGAGGAGGATCTGCGGCGCAGGGTGTTTCTGGCCGCCTGCGAGCTGCACGGCATGCCCGCTGTGCACCTGCACACCGGCCTGGCGGCCGACCAGACCCATCTGCTCTCGGACGACCGCTTCGGCATTACGCGCGATTTCATCGCGATCGCCCTGGAGAAGGGAAACCTGCGGCGGACCGAAGGGGGCCTGCTCAAGGACCGCCGTCGATTCTCCGCGCCGGCAAGCTTCCACCGCGCGCGGATCGACAGCCCCATCGACGTGATGGCCAACGCCGTCGAACCCCTGGCCGGGCTGCAGCGCAGTGTGCGCCGGATTGCCTGGATGCCGGCCTTCTGGGTGCGGCGCCGGGTGCGGGAGCGCCTGCAGCGCGAGGCGCTGGAGGAGTTCACCCGCGATTACCGAACGCATTTCAGCGAAGGTGAATCGAGGCCCCGGGAGGTGGGCGCCCCCTTCCTGGTGAAAGGCCGATCGCGGCGGGTCGGGGTCGTGCTCTGCCACGGGTATATGGCGGCGCCGCTCGAGATGAAGGGGCTGGCCGATTATCTGGGCCGGCGGGGGTACTGGGTTTGCGTGCCGCGTCTCCCCGGCCACGGCACGACGCCCCTGGACCTCTCCGGCCGCACCTATGAGGAGTGGATCCGCTCCGTCGACCGCGGCTACGCCGTCATTGCCAGCCTCTGCGAGCGCGTCGTGGCGGGCGGGTTCTCCACCGGGGCCGGGCTGGCGCTGCACCTGGCGGCGCGGGTGGAGGGCCTGGCCGGGGTGTTTGCCGTCTCCGCCCCCATGCGGCTGCGCGATTTCAAGGCGCGCTTCGCCTCGGCGGTCGATCTGTGGAACCGCTTCATGGACAAGACCAGCCGATCCGGGCCGAAGTTGGAGTTCGTGGAAAACCGCCCGGAGAACCCCCACATCAACTACCACCGCAACCCGGTCTCCGGGGTGCGCGAGATCGAACGGCTGATGGACGATCTCGAGCCCCGGCTCGAGCGGATCCGCATCCCGGCGCTGATCCTGCAGGCCAGCGCCGACCCGGTGGTCGACCCGCGCGGCGCGCGCAAGATTTTCGACCGGCTCGGCTCGAAAGACAAGCAGTACCTTCTTTTCAGCTTCAGCCGCCACGGCATCCTGCTCGGCGAGGATTCGGGCCGAGTTCACCGCGCGATCGCCGAATTTCTCGACCGGCTGTAGGTGCCGGGTGCTCCTCCGGCGCCTGTTTGCTCGGGAAAGAGGCACTGCCCGCCGTTCGGCCGGACCCCGGCGGCGCGGCAGGGGCAAAGGGGGCTGCCGGTCCGCCCCCGCGGCCTGCGACGGCGTGCCGGTTGCGTTCTTAACATGCTGTAAAGGTTATACTATTTTGTATTTTGGCCCTTCGCGATTTTGACAACCTCGCCGATTTATAATAAAATCAACACAGATAGTGATACATACCACCTTCGAACACGGCACCCACGCGAATCGGCGGACGGGTTGGATCGAATGCCACGGCCTTCAAGGAACAGCGACCACCTGCCATCGACTCCCGAGCGAAAGCGGGGCGGTATGATGCGCCGAGCATTGAAGTGGGCAATGGCCGTTGCGTTGATCGCCTCGGCGTCGGCCTGCAGCTGGCACCCGCCCTACGCGGTGGCCGTCGCGGACGAGACCCGGATGGGCCGCTGCGAGCCGTTGGGAACGGTGACGGCGATCGCCGACATGGGGGCGCTGCAGATTCATCCCATGTACCACTATGACGCCCAGAACCGGGCACTGATGCAGGCCGAGATGATGGCGGCGACGCATGTGGTCTGGCTGGGCGAGCATTATTTCGCGGCCGCGGCCGCGGCGTACCGTTGCCCGGAATGACGAAACGCGCGCCCGGTCGCGTGGCGCCGGAGGGGGGATTGCACCGACTATGGGATTGGAAACCATCAACGGCATGAACAAGCGCAAGATGTACAACACCACTCTGGATGCGGACCTGATCCGCCAGATCAAGATTCTGGCCGCCCAGCTCGAAAAACGCCAGAACGACCTGCTGGAGGAGGCGATCAAGGACTTGCTGCGGAAATACCAGTCCAGCGCCAACTGAGGCAAAACGCTCTGGCACGCACCAGAAGCAAAGGCGCAGGCGGCAGAAGAGAGCGAATGTTCACGCAATCCTCCGAAAGGCGTACAGCTGCACGTCTGAAGCACGAGACGCACATCGCCATCGAGAAAACCGGGAGCGGGAGCAGGCACATCGCCCGCATGATCAATTTCAGCAGCCAAGGCGCCTGCCTCGCGTCCGATCTCTATCTCGCGCCCGGCACGCAGGTCACGCTCAGGCTTGCGCACTCGCCTTTCCCCGCAGCGGCCGAGGCTCCCGAGACCTGCAAGGCCGTAATCAAATGGCGCAAATTCCTCGATGATGCCGTTTTCGACTACGGCTACGGAGTCCGGATCCGGGAGCGGGCGCCCCAGCCGCCGGAGCCGGGCCGCCCTGCGGTAGAGTCGCGCCGTCAGGTGCGCACGGCCTGCGCCGTGCCCACGCTGATACAGGGCTGCGGGCAGCCCGTGCGCGGAGTCATTCAAAACGCGAGCCCGGGCGGGGTCTTCATCGGTTGCCCGGGTGCAATGGTCGTCGGGCAGCGGGTATGTTTGGCGATCCCCCTCCGCAAGAGGCGCCGGCTCATCGTGCGCCGCGGCGTGATCGCTCACGCGCAGCCGGGCGGGGTCGGCATTCGCCTGGATCCCCCCCGCCGGACAGGCCGCAACCGCGCTGAACGCCCCGCGTCTTACTCGCCTCAGCACGACCGGATTGCCGTCTCAGCTGCAGAATCCACCCCGCCCGGCCGCGGCCGACGCTCGGGCACGGCCAGGCTCAGATAGCTCCCGTTTTCCGCGAACATCAGCCTCTGGTCGGTCAGTTGCCGCAGGAACCCCTCGATGCGGTCGGCTGCGGCCTGCGGGAAGCGTTGGGCAATCAGGGTCAGCGGTCGGTGGATTTCGCAGAAAAGGTAGATTTTTCGAGAAAGGCCCTCCAGGCGGTGGGTGGCGAATTCGCCCTCCGGCCGGCGTTCACGGACGATCAGGAAATCCCCCCCGTCACGATAGCCGAGGATCGGTTCACCAAAAGGCCCGCGGTGCAGGCGTTCGTAGCGCTTGGACCAGGCGCGCAACGCCCTGCGCACCGGCTGCCACAGGCGGCGCTGGCGGAGGGCCTCGCCGCGCCCGGTTTGGAGCGCAAACGGGAAGCCGCGGGCGATCGCGGCCGGGAAAAGCCTCGCCCAGTGAGGGTGGGAAGAGACCGATCGCAGGCCGTAGTCGGCCGGCCGGCGCCAGACGGGGCTGCCCAGGCCCAACCAGAAGCCGACGAAGGTCAAGGGGTGAAACGGAAGGGCGAACTCCAGGGTGTGCAGGGTCTCGCGCACGTCCGACTCGTCGCTGCCCGGAAAGTGGGCGATCAGATTGGCGAGGTTGGTGATGCCGAGCCGCTCGCAGTGCTTCATGATTTCAAGGTTCTGGATGGCGCGCGTGCCCTTGTGCATCTTTCGCAGCAGCCGGGTGCTCAGGGCTTCGATGCCGATCTGGACCCGCTGCAGGCCGGCGGCGTGCATCCGCTCGAGCTCGGCCGCTGCGGTGGTCGCCCGGATCTCGCCGAAGAGGTTCAGGTCCTTACCCAGTTCGGCCAATCCGCGGAAGACCTGCGCGGCGGAGGAGCGCGGCAGCACATTGTCCATGAGTGCCACGTTCAGGGTTTTGTAGCGGCGCGTGAGCGCATCGATTTCGGCAACGGCCCGGGGGGCGGACTTTGAACGGTAGCCCCGCCACTGCTGGTTGAGGTTGCAGAACGCGCAGCCTGGGGCGCCGCGAGCCCCCTGCCACCAGCAGCCGCGGGAGAGCTCCACCGGCAGGGTGAAAAAGAAGCGCTGCGCCGGGTCGAACGCGGAGAGGGTTTCCGCGTACTCGTCGAAATCCGGATAGGGCAGGTGGTCGAGGTTTTCCATCTGGCTAAAAGGCCGGTCGGCGGTTTCTGCCGGCGGCGTGAAGCGAGTCTGGACGGCCGCAAGCGGGGGCAGTTGATCCAGCCCGCAGCCCTCCCTGACATGGTGCTGGAGGAGGTGGGCGAGGGGCAGCTCCCCCTCGCCGGCGACGACGACGTCGATCTCGGGAAAAAACGCCAGTGCGGCCGAACTCGACTCGAAGCTGAAGGCCGGTCCGCCGATCACCGCCGTGGTTGCGGGGTTGAGCGTTTTGATCCGGCGCGCGATGTAGAGGGCGGCGGTGAACTGGCAAAGCGCGCTCGTTAGACCGACCAGCCGGGTCCGGGTCCAGTCGACCGCGGCGAGCCAGTCCTCGACGCCCGCCGCCGCACGGCAGAGGATCTCGTCAAAGTCGGCCGCTCTCAGGCTTGCGACCGCGGCGGACTGCCGCGCGAAAAACCGGGCGATGGCCTCCTTGCGCTCCGGGTAGAGGAGGGCGGCGAAGACGGCCTCCGCCAGCCAGGTGCGCTCGGAGACGGCGTGGTAACGGCGGTAGCCGACGGCCGCGGCGACCACCAGGTGGACGTGGTGAGCGGCGATGGGCAGATCGGCAAATCGCGACTGCACGAAGGCCTTCAGGGCACCGACCTGGATCGAGGGCCGGGTGTAGAGCGACCAGGGCGGTGCGACCAGGGCAACGCGTGCGCTGCGGACGGGTGCGTGTCGGGTCATGGCAGTAGGTGGTCGCGCCGGCGTTGAACAAGGGGCGCGCCCGTTCGGGTTGGTTGACTTGGCGGAGGCATGTGCTAAAGAGAGCGCCTATGGCACCCCAACCTCAGATGAAAGTTGCGATCGGCGGGCTCACGCTGCGCAACCCGGTCATGACCGCCTCCGGCACCTTCGGGTATGCGCGCGAGTTCTCGCTGCTGGTCGACCTGAACCGCCTGGGGGCGATCGTCGTCAAGGGGCTGGCATTGACTCCGGTGAAGGGCAACCGACCGCCGCGCATCGTGGAAACCCCCTGCGGCATGCTGAACGCCATCGGCCTCGAGAACGTCGGCATCGACGTGTTCGCAGCCGAGAAGCTGCCGTTTTTGAAAAGCCTGGAGACCCCGGTCATTGCGAACATCTACGGCACCCGCATCGAAGAGTACGCCGCCTTGGCGGAGCGCCTGGAGGCATTGGACGGGGTGGCCGGGGTCGAGGTGAACATCTCCTGCCCCAACGTCAAGGCGGGCGGGGTGGTGTTCGGCGTGGACCCGGAGGCGGCCGCAGCGGTGGCCGCGGCCGTGCGCCGCGCAACCCGCAAGACCCTCATCGTCAAGCTTTCGCCGAATGTGACCGACATCGTCCGCATCGCCCGCCGGGTGGAGGATGCCGGCGCAGACGCCCTCTCGCTCATCAACACCCTCACCGGCATGGCGGTCGACATCGAGGCCCGGCGGCCGAAGCTGGCCAACATCACCGGCGGCCTCTCCGGGCCTGCCATCCGCCCGGTGGCCGTGCGCATGGTGTGGCAGGTCGCCCGGGAGGTTCGGGTCCCGGTGATCGGCATCGGCGGCATCCTGACGGCCGAGGATGCCCTCGAGTTCCTCATCGCCGGCGCCGCGGCCGTCCAGGTCGGCACCGCCAATTTCATCAACCCGGGCGCCGCCCTCGAGATCGCCGCCGGCATCGAAGCCTACCTCGCGCGCCACGGCATAGCGGATGTCCGCAGCCTCATCGGCTCGCTGCAGACCGGCTGAAGCGGCCTGCGGCCCGCAGGACCTCCCGCGGCGTAAGGCCCTCCTGCAACCGGCTCGGTCACAGCATGGCGGCCTCCTGCAGCGGGTGGGCCTTCAGATATTCGAGGCGGTTCAACCCGTTGACGTAGGCCTTGGCGCTGGCCGTGATGATGTCGGCGTCGGCGCCCTTGCCCATGGCCACCAGGCCGTTCTCCCGCAACCGCACCGTCACCTCGCCCATGGCGTCGGTGCCCCCGGTCAGGGCGCTGATCGAAAAGCGCAGCAGCTCGGAGCTGGTGCCCGTGAGCTTGGCGATGGCGTTGAAGGCCGCATCGATCGGCCCGTTGCCGTAGCCGGCATCCTGGGCCAGGCGGCCGTTGATCTTGAGCCGCACGCTGGCCATGGGCAGCACCGTCGTGCCGGCGGAGGCGTGCAGGTACTCGAGCTCGAAGACGTCGGCCGTGCGCAGAATGCCCTCGGTGACGATGGCCTCGAGATCCTCGTTCACCACCTTTTTCTTCTTGTCGGCCAGCTCCTTGAACTTGGCGAAGACCAGGTTGAGCTCCTCGTCCGAGAGGTCGTAGCCTAAATCCTTGAGCTGGGTGCGCAGGGCGTGGCGTCCGGAGTGTTTGCCCAGGACGAGCGTGCTGGCGCTCAGGCCGATGCTCTCCGGCCTCATGATCTCGTAGGTCATGGGGTTCTTCAGCATCCCGTCCTGATGGATGCCGGCCTCGTGTGCGAAGGCGTTGGCCCCGACGATGGCCTTGTTGGGCTGGACCATGATGCCGGTGATCATGCTGACCAGGCGGCTGGTCGGGTAGATGAACTCGGTGCGGATCTGGGTTCCGACCGGCATCCGGTTGGCGCGGGTGTGCAGGGCCATGACCACCTCCTCCAGCGAGGTGTTGCCGGCGCGCTCGCCGATCCCGTTGATCGTCACTTCCGCCTGGCGCGCCCCGGCATGGATGGCCGCGAGCGTGTTGGCCGTCGCCAGCCCCAAGTCGTTGTGGCAGTGTACGCTCAGCACGGCCTGGTGGATGTTGGGGGTGTGCTGGCGGATGTAGCGCACCAGCTCCCCGAACTCATCGGGCAGGGCGTAGCCCACCGTGTCCGGCAGGTTCACGGTGGTGGCGCCGGCGGCGATGGCCGCCTCGAACACCCGGCAGAGAAAGTCGCGGTCGCTGCGGGAGCCGTCCTCGGCGGAAAACTCAACGTTGTCCGTCAGGGATTTGGCATGGCGGACCGCCGCCACGGCGGCCTGCACCACTTCGTCGCGGCCCATCTTGAGCTTGTACTGCAGGTGGATGTCCGAGGTGGCGATGAAGGTGTGCAGCCGCGGACGGGCGGCGTGGCGGACCGCCTGCCAGGCCCGGTCGATGTCGTTGCGGTTGGCGCGGGCCAGCCCGGCCACCTCCGTGCGTTTCAGCCGGCCCGCGATCTGGGACACGGCCTCGAAGTCGCCCTCGGAGGCGGCCGGAAACCCGGCTTCGATCACGTCGATTCCCAGCTTCTCCAGCTGGCCGGCCAGGCGCAGTTTTTCGGCCGTATTCATGCTCGCCCCGGGGCTCTGCTCCCCGTCGCGCAGGGTGGTGTCGAAAATGATCACACGCTCGTCCATTTGCTTCTCCTTTTACCTGCGGTTCTCCGGCCGCAGGGAACGCACGGCGGCGCCGGCCCGCCACATCTCCGAAGTGCGCATGGCGTCCAGCTCGCGGTTGAGTTTTTCGCGGTAGTCCGGGGTGCTGTTGGCCTCCAGCACCCGCCGGGTCTCCTGGCCGGCTGCGACCCTGTCATAGAGTTCGGTGAACACCGGTGCGACCGCGTCCCGGAACCGCGGGGCCCAGTCCAGGGCGCCGCGCTGGGCCGTGGTCGAACAGTTGGCGAACATCCAGTCCATGCCCTTTTCGCCTACCAGCTTGATCAGGCTCTGGGTGAGCTCCTCCACGGTCTCGTTGAAGGCCTCGCTCGGGCTGTGCCCGTGTTTGCGCAGCAGCGCATACTGGGCCTCCATGACCCCCGCCAGCGCCCCCATCAGGATCCCGCGTTCGCCGGTGAGGTCGCTGACCACCTCGCGCTCGAAGGTGGTCGGAAAGAGGTACCCGGACCCGATGCCGATCCCGAGCGCCAGGGCCTTCTCCCGGGCGCGGCCGGTGGCGTCCTGATAAACGGCAAAGCTGGCGTTGATGCCGCTGCCGTCCAGGAAATTGGTGCGCACCGTGCGGCCCGAGCCTTTGGGCGCCACCAGCACGACGTCGATGCCCGCCGGGGGGACGATGCCGGTCTGGTCCTTGTAGACGACGGCGAAGCCGTGCGAGAAATAGAGGGTGTTGCCCGGGGACAGACAGGGCTTGATCCGCGGCCACATGGCCACCTGGCCGGCATCCGAGAGCAGGTACTGCACCACCGTGGCCCGCTCGGCGGCCTCCTCCGGGGAGAAGAGCGTCTCGCCGGGCACGAAGCCGTCGGCGACCGCGCGCTCCCACGAGCCGCCGCCCTGGCGTTGACCCACGATGACGCGGATGCCGTTGTCGCGCATGTTGAGCGCCTGGCCGGGCCCCTGGACCCCGTAGCCGACCACGGCCACCAGCTCGTTTTGCAGCACCGCGCGTGCCTGCTGCAGGGGGAACTCCTCGCGTGTCACCACCTCTTCCATCGTGCCGCCGAAATCGAATTGAGCCATGACGTCTATCCTTTCCGATCGAGTGAAAATGAGTTTAAGTAGCGCCGATTTGTTATCCATAAAGGGTTCAAGGGGCCGAGGGGTCGAGGGTTCGAGTGAACCGCCAAAACGGGCGATGACGGCACGTCAGAGGAAAGACAGATTCCGATAACACTCTGAGTCCGACCCTGACGTTTCATCTCGACCCCTTGGCCCCTCTCGATCCCTTTTCGTTCACTTAGGCTCTCTAATCAGCCCGATCGGCCCCGTGCGCGACAGTTTCTTGATTCCGATGGGCTCGAGCAGGTTGAGCATGGCCTGGATCTTCTCCTCCTCGCCGGTCACCTCGATGATGAAGTGCTCGAGTCCGGCGTCCACGATTTTGCCGCGGAAGATGTCGACGATCCGCAGCACTTCGGTCCGCTGCTCTCCCCGCGCCTGGACGCAGACCAGGGCCAGTTCGCGGCGCACGGCCTTGGGGCCGTCCAGGCTGCGCAGCTTGATGACGTTGACGAGCTTGCGCAGCTGCTTTTCGATTTGCTCGACCACCGGCGGGTTGGCCTTCGTGGTGATGGTGATGCGCGAGATCCCGGGGTCGCTGGTAGGGCAGCCGCAGATGCTCTCGATGTTGAACCCCTTGCCGCTGAACAGCCCCGTCACGCGCGAGGTGACGCCGGGCTGGTTGTCCACCAGCATGGTCATGACATGTTTTTCCTCCGCCATCGGTGGTCCTCCTCGCCTCAAACCAGCAGCATTTCGGTGATCGGCGCCCCGGCCGGCACCATCGGGTAGACGCATTCCTCGGCCTCGACCACGAAGTCCATGATGACCGGCCGGCGGACGGCCAGGGCCTCCTGCAGCACCGGCTCCACCTCCTCCGGCCGGGTGGCCCGCAAACCCACGGCGCCGTAGGCCTCCGCCAGCTTGACGAAATCGGGTGCGCACTCCACGCGCGTGGCGCTGTAGCGTTTGCCGTAGAACAGCTCCTGCCATTGCCGCACCATGCCGAGGTGGCCGTTGTTGAGAATGGCGATCTTGACGGGTAGATCGTACTGGACGGCGGTGGCCATCTCCTGAATGTTCATCTGGATGCTGCCGTCGCCGGCGATGTCCACCACGGTGCGCTCCGGGCAGGCGATCTGCGCGCCGATGGCGGCCGGCAGCCCGAATCCCATGCAGCCCAGCCCGCCGGAGGTGACGAAGCGGTTGGGGCGGTCGAAAAGGTAATACTGGGCCGCCCACATCTGGTTTTGGCCGACCTCGGTGGTGACGATCGCCTCGCCGCGGGTGAGCGCGTAGATTTTCTCGACGACAAACTGGGGCTTGATGCGCTCGCACTGCCGGTAGGCCAGGGGCTGGGTGCTCTTCCACGCCGCAATCTGCTCCAGCCAGGGGCGGCGCCGCTCCGCGAGCTCGTGCGCCGCGCCGCCGTCGAGCAGCGCGTTGATCATCTGCAGGCTGATGCGGCAGTCGCCCACCACCGGGACGGCGACCGGGATGTTCTTGCGGATGGAGCTGGGGTCGATGTCGATGTGCACGATCCGCGCCTGGGCGGCAAAGGCGTCCGTCCGCCCGGTGACCCGGTCGTCGAAGCGCACCCCGACGGCGAGCATCAGGTCGCAGGCGGAGCTGGCCATGTTGGAGCGGTAGGTGCCGTGCATGCCGATCATGCCGAGCGACAGCGGGTCGGAGCCGGGAAAGGCGCCGAGCCCCATGAGCGAGGTGGCCACCGGGATCTGCTCCCGGCGCGCCAGCCGGCTCAGCTCGGTTGAGCCCTGCGAGAGGATCACCCCGCCGCCTGCGAAAATCATCGGGCGCCGGGATTCGCGGATGAGCCGCGCCACCTCTTTCAGCTGCTTGCCGTTGGGCCGGTAGGTGGGGTTGTAGGAGCGAATCCGAACCTCGCCCGCGGGCGGGACCCCGGCGCGGCCGGTGGCCACATTTTTGGGGATGTCGACGAGCACCGGGCCCGGTCGGCCCGATCGGGCCAGGTGGAAGGCCTCGCGCAGGATGCGGGCCAGGTCCGCGGTCGACTCAACCAGGTAGTTGTGCTTGGTGCAGGGGCGGGTGATGCCGACGATGTCGACCTCCTGAAACGCGTCGTTGCCGATCAGATGGGTCGGGACCTGGCCGGTCAACACCACCAGCGGGATCGAATCGCAGTGGGCCGAGGCGATACCGGTGACCGTGTTGGTGGCGCCGGGTCCCGAGGTGACCAGGCAGACCCCGACTTTTCCGCTCACCCGGGCGTAGCCGTCGGCCGCGTGCACGGCACCCTGCTCGTGCCGAACCATGATGTGCCGGAGGCCCGAGCGCAACAGCTCGTCGTAGATGTCGATGACGGCACCGCCGGGATAGCCGAACAGGGTGTCCACTCCCTCCTCCTTCAGCACGCGCATGAGTATCTGGGCGCCGGTCAGCTGCATCGCTTCTCCTTTCGTAAAAAAAAATCCGTTACCGCCTTTCAGGGGCCGGTAACGGATTGGGTGGTTGTTTGTCGGGTGCGTTTAGACCATTACCGGCCCCTGGCTCTCATTGCCGAGAAGGTCCTCGACAATGAGGAGAATAATAAGGCGGATAATGGCGATGAGATTTTTCATGAAGTTGAATTTTCCCCGAATTGGGACGTATGTAGCAGGACTCGGGTAAAAAAGTCAAGCGAATAAAACACGCAGCGTGCACCATCGCCCCGGCAAAGCCGTTTTCGGAGCGGGTCAGTCGACCTGTTCCTTGAAGCCGCAGTCCGGATTCAGGCAGGCGTGCACGGTGCCCGAGCGCTTGGTCGTGCGCTCGACCAGAAACTTCGCGCCGCACGCCGGGCAGTCGCGGGCGACCGGCTTGTCCCAGGCGGCGAAGCTGCAGTCCGGGTAGCGGTTGCAGCCGTAGAAGAGCTTGCCGCGTTTGGAGCTCTTCTCGACGATTTCGCCGGTGCAGCCGGGCTCCGGACAGCCGACGCCGGTCCCCTTGCCGGCGCCGTTGGCGTGCAACGACTGGGTGTGCTTGCACTCCGGGAACCCGCTGCAGGCCAGAAAATCCCCGTAGCGGCCCTTCTTCAGCACCATGGGCTTGCCGCATTTTCCACAGACCTTGTCGGTGGTCTCCTCCGGGGCGGGCAGCACCGGCTGGATGAGCCCTTTTTCATCGCGCGTGTAGTCGCTGGAGTGCTTGCAGTCCGGGTAGCCGCTGCAGGCCAGAAAGTGTCCGTTTTTGCCGATCTTGATGTGCAGCGGCTTGCCGCAGGCGGGGCAGGGCAGGTCGGTTGCGAAGCCCACTCCCTTGACGTTGAGCATCTTGTCGGCCGCGGCGGCGAGGTCCTTTCGGAACGGGGAGTAGAATTGGCTGAGAACCTCCTGGGACTTGATCGCGTCGGACTCGATCAGATCCAGACGCTCCTCCATCTTGGCGGTGAACTCGACGTCGAAGATGTCCGGAAAGCTCATGACCAGCAGGTCATTGACCATGAAGCCCAGCTCGCTGGGGCGGAAGTAGCCCCGCACCAAATCGACGTAGCCCTTATCGCGGATCGTGGAGAGGATGGCGGCATAGGTGCTCGGGCGGCCGATGCCGTTCTCCTCGAGCTCCTTGACCAGGGAGGCCTCGGAAAAGCGCGGGGGGGGCTGGGTGAAGTGCTGCTTGGGCTCCAGGCGTTGCAGGTTCAGGCGCTGGCCCTCTTTGAGCTCCGGGAGCTGCTCGCGCGGTTTTTCCCCGTTGCCTTCGCCGTTGTCCTCCTCGGGCCGATAGAGCGCCATGAAGCCGGGAAACCTCACCGAGGAGCCGCCGGCCGTAAAGCGGTAGACCCCGGCGGTGAGGGTGGCGCTCACCTGGTCGATCAGGGCCTCCTGCATCTGGGAGGCGACAAACCGCTGCCAGATCAGCTGGTAGAGGGCCAGCTGGTCGGCGCTCAGGTGGGGCGCGACGCTTTCGGGCGTGTTGACGACCGAAGTGGGCCGGATGGCTTCGTGGGCGTCCTGGGCCTGTTTGGGGTTGCGGAAGAAGCGGGGCGTCTCCAGGGTATAGTCGCTGCCGAAGCGCTCCTGGATCAGCTGTCGGGCCTCCGCCGCCGCTTCCGCGGCGATGCGGGTCGAGTCGGTGCGCATGTAGGTGATCAAACCGACCGGCTCGCCGGGCCCGAGGTCGACGCCCTCGTAGAGCTGCTGGGCGACGACCATGGTCTTCTTGGCGGTGAAGCGCAGCTTGCGGATGGCCTCCTGCTGCAGCTTGCTGGTGGTGAAGGGCGGCGCCGGGTTTTTGCGGACGGTCTTCTTCTGAAGCTTCTCCACGACAAAGGGCTGCCCGTTCAACTCGGTCACGACGGCCGCGGCGGCCGCTTCGTTGGGGATGAGGAGCTTGTCTGGGCCTTTCTTGACCAGCTTGGCGGTGAAGGCCGGCGGGCTGTCGCCGAGCAGGTGGGCGGTGATCGACCAGTACTCCTCGGGGATGAACGCCTGGATGGCGCGCTCGCGTTCGCAGATGATGCGCAGGGCCACGGATTGCACCCGGCCGGCGCTGAGACCGCCCTTCACCTTGCGCCACAGCAGGGGGGAGACCTGGTAGCCCACGAGCCGATCGAGGATCCGCCGGGCCTGCTGGGCTTCGAACTTGTGCGGGTCCAGCTGCTGGGGCCGGGCCATGGACTTTTCGATGGCGTCGCGGGTCAGCTCGTGGAAGAGCACCCGGTGGAATCGGCGTCCCTTTTTTTTGAGCACCTCCGCCGTGTGCCAGGCGATCGCCTCGCCTTCGCGGTCGGGGTCGGGCGCCAGATAGATCTCCTCGGCGCCGGCGGCGGCTTTCTTCAGCTCCTGGATGACGCGCTGCTTGCCGGGGATGATGGTGTATTCGGGGGTGAACCCGTTGTCGACGTCGATTCCCATCTGCCGCTGGGGCAGATCCCGGATGTGGCCGACCGTGGCGGCGACGGCATACTGCGCTCCCAGGTATTTCTTCAGCGTGCGGACCTTCGTCGGCGATTCGACCACTACCAGCGGTTTTCCCATAGCGTCCTTTTCCCTCGACCTCATGCGCGCGTGCGCCCGTCCCGGGCCAGAGTGAAATGAGCTCCGGGCAGCTGGACGGCGTACCCTTTCAGCTCAAGCTGCAGCAGCACGGCAGCGAGCACACCGGGAGGCAGGCTCAGGCGCTGCCCGAGTTCGTCGATGTGCGTCGGGTAGGGGCCCAGGCGCTCCAGCACCCGGCGCTCCTCGGCCGATAGCCCCGGCGCCTCGATTCCTGCCGCCGCCGCAGGGAAGCGAGCGCCGGACGCCCCGGCCCGCGCGAGGCGGGGGCCGAGCTCGGCGACGATGTCCTGGGCGCTTTCCACCAGCTTGGCCCCCTGCTTGATCAGCGTGTGGGTGCCCATACTCTTGAACGACTGGATGCTGCCCGGCACGGCGAACACCTCCCGGTTCTGTTCGGCGGCCAGATGCGCCGTGATGAGCGAACCGCTGCCGCGGGCCGCTTCGACCACCACGGTGCCGAGCGACATGCCGCTGATGATGCGGTTGCGGATCGGAAAGTGGTGGGCATCGGGCCCGGCCGCCAGCGGAAACTCCGAAACCACGGCGCCCGAAGCGGCCACGCGCCCGGCGAGGCCACGATGCTGCGGCGGATAGAGATTGTCAAGCCCGCTGCCCAGCACCGCAACCGTTCGCCCCCCGGTCGAGAGCGCCCCCTCGTGGGCGGCGCCGTCGATGCCGAGCGCCAGGCCGCTGACGACCGTGAACCCGAGCTGGGCCAGGTCCGCGCTGATCTGGCGGGCGGCCGCCAGGCCGTATTCCGTGGGGACGCGCGCGCCCACCACCGCCACCGGCGCTTCGTCGGCGACCAGCTCCCCGCGCACGTACAGCAGCGGGGGCGGGTCCGGTATTTCGCGCAGCAGGCGCGGATAGCCGGGGTCGGTCAAGGTCACCAGCCGGCAGCCGCTCCGGCAAGCCGCCTGCGCTTCGGATGCGGCCGCTTCCGGCATCGGCTGGGAGCGGATGGCGAGCGCCAGGCGCGGGGTGATGCCTTCCACCTCCAGCAGCTGCGCGCGCGTTGCCGCGAGCGCCGCCCGGGGAGAGCCGAAGCGCTCGACGAGCCGCTTGAAAAGGTGGTTGCCGACCCCCGGCACGCTCTTCAGCTGGAACCACCCGAGAATCTCATCCACGCCCTGCGGTCTCCTCCCGTGAGGCCGGTCGTGCGGAAGACATCCACGCGCGATCGGCGTCAATGGAAAGCCCCCTTGGGACCCAAGGGGGCGATGGCGATCGATCGGGCCCGGTGCCCGCGAGGTCGCTGGCGCGGTCTCACCGGCGCTTGCGGGCGCGCTCCTGCCAGGTCAGCACGATCGAGCTGGCGACATAGATCGACGAATAGGTTCCGACCACGACCCCCACCAAAATGGCGAAGGCGAAATCCTTGATGATCTCCCCGCCCAAAAGGTAGAGCGCCGCCACCACGACGAAGACCGTGCCGGCGGTCAGGATGGTGCGGCTCAGGGTTTCGTTGACGCTGCGGTTGATGACGGCCGCCAGGGGCGTCTTGAGCAGCTTTTTGAGGTTCTCGCGGATGCGGTCGTAGACGATGATGGTGTCGTTCAGCGAATAGCCGATGATGGTCAGCAGGGCGGCGATCACGGTGATCGTAAATTCCTTTTCGGCGATGGAGAAGATCCCCACCGTTATGATCACATCGTGCAGCAGCGCCACGATGGCGCCCAGTGCGTATTTCAGGCCCAGGACCCAGAACAAGACCAGGGTGACGATCAGCGCAGATAGAATGATGAACGGCATGCTGACCCCGAAAGTGTAGAGGCCGTAGACCGCCCCGCCCAGCACCAGGGCCACGACGCCGCTTTGCGCCCATTTGAACTCGAAGCGCCCGGAGATGTAGATCGCGATGAAGGTCAGGGCGAAGAAAATGGCGAGCAGCGCCTTTTCGCGCAGGTCCTTGCCCACCTGGGGGCCGACCATCTCCACGCGCCGGACCTCCACGGCCGCCTCGGAGGAGGCCTCCAGCGCCTTGCGCAAGGCGGGGATGAACGCGCCGGTGTCGACGCCGGCCGCCTCGGTGCGGATCAGCACCTCGTTGTCGGCGGCCTCGCCCATGCGCTGAACGGTGGCCCCGGCGATGCCCAGCTCACCCAGGCCATCCTTGATCCGGTCGATCGGCGCGGGCCGGTCGAATTTGACTTGAATCAGCGCGCCGCCGGCGAAGTCGATACCGTAGCGCGGCCCCCCGTGCCATATCAGGGAGAGGATGCTGAGCACGATGAGCACGCTCGAAACGGTGTAGGCGAGCTGGCGTTTGCCGACGAAGTCGATGTTGATTCCGGGTTTGATGATTTCCATGACGAGGCTTCCTTGATGGACGATGCGCAGCGTGCACGGGGCGGCTGCGGATCAAATGCTCAGTTTGCGGACCTTGCGCGTGGTCAGCACATAGTCGAACACGAGACGGGAGACCACGATGGCCGTGAACATGCTGGCGATCACCCCGATGCTCAAGGTGACGGCGAAGCCCTTCACCGGGCCCGTGCCGAACTGAAAGAGCACCACGGCGGCGATCAGGGTGGTGATGTTGGCATCCATGATGGTCGTGGTGGCGCGGTCGAAGCCCGCATCCGTCGAGGCGCGCGGGGTCTTGCCCAGGCGCAGCTCCTCCCGGATGCGCTCGTAGATCAACACGTTGTTGTCCACGGCCATGCCGATGGTCAGGATGATCCCGGCCATTCCCGGCAGGGTCAGCGTGGCCCCGAAGGCCGCTAGTCCGGCGCCGATGAGCAAAATGTCGAGCAGGACTTCGAACACGGCCAGCAGCCCCGCGAGCTTGTAGTAGATCCCCATGAACAACAGAACCAGGAGCCCGCCCACCGCCATCGATATCAGGCCGGCCCGGATGGAGTCGGCCCCCAGGGAGGGGCCCACGGTGCGCTCCTCCAGGATGGTGACCGGAGCCGGCAGGGCGCCCGCGCGCAGCACGATCGCCAGATCGCGGGCCTCCTCCATGGTGAAGCGGCCGGTGATGCGGGCGCGGCCGCCGCCGATTTTTTCCTGAATCGTCGGGGCGGAGTATACCTTGTTGTCGAGCACGATGGCCAGGCGCTTGCCGACGTTTTCGCCGGTGACGCGCTCGAAGACCCGCGCCCCCTTCTTGTCGAAGTCGATAGAGACGTAGGGCTCGCCGAACTGGGAGTCGATCTGCACGCGCGCATCGGTCAGGGAGGCGCCGGTCAGCAGGGCGCTCTTGCGCACCAAATACGGGGTGCGGCTGGCGCGCTTGGTGGCGGCGTCCTCGTCCACCTTGTAAAGGATCTCGCTGCCGGGCGGCGGGCTGCCCTGCAGCGCGGCATTGACGTCGTGGGCCTCGTCCACCAGCTTGAACTCCAGCAGCGCGGTGCGGCCGATGAGGTCCTTGGCCCGGTCGGAGTCCTGGATGCCCGGCAGCTGGATCAGGATGCGGTTGTCTCCCTGGCGCCGGATGTCCGGCTCGGCGACGCCGAATTGGTCGATGCGGTTGCGGATGGTCTCCAGGGCCTGGTCGACGGCGAGCTTTTTGATGTGGTCGGCGTCCGCGTCGGCCAGGTCGAGCGAAAGGGCCAGCTGGTCGGCATCCTCGGTCTGAATGTTCCGGCGCAGGTCCCGCAGATCCTTTTCGAGCAACTGCTTGAATGCGGCGACGTTTTCGCGGCCGCTGACCTGGACGGCGATCTTGGTCGGCCCTGAACGCTCCAGGCTGAGGTTTTGGACCTGGCTTTTGCGCGCCAGGTCCCGGATTTCGAGAAAGTTGCGGTCGATCGTGCTCTGGACCGCCTTGGCCGTGTCGACCTCCAGCACCAGGTGCATCCCGCCCTGCAGGTCGAGCCCGAGGTTGATGCGCTTGCGCGGCCACAGGTCCGTTTTGAAGGTAGGCAGGCAATAGACCACGGCGGTGACGATGACCGCCAGCACAATAGCCAATCTGACCGAAAAGCGTTTCAAGGCTCCATCCTTTTGCGCGGCATCAGGGGGCGCCGTGCCCCATGCGGTCGGCGCGGTGCGCCCTCAGATAAAAAGCAGCGCCGTCCCCGCTTAGGGGCGGCGCTGCCGCTTCGCACACGGCGCTGCATTACTCCGGCTTGGTTTCAGGGGCGGGGCTGGAGGCCGGGATGACCCCCGCCACGTTGGCGCGGTTGATCTTCACCCGGACCTTGTCGGCGATCTCCACCGTGAGGGTGGTTTCGTCGAGGCCGGTCACGCGCCCGTGCAGTCCACCGCTGGTGATGATGCGGTCGCCTTTTTTCAGGGCGGCGACCATACTGCGGTGCTCTTTGCTGCGTTTCTGCTGCGGGCGGATGAGCAGGAAATAAAATATGACAAACATCAAAATCAGCGGGATGAAGCTGGCGAACCCTCCGGCGCCGCCCTCCGGCGCCCCTCCCTGGCCCATGGCATAAGCGACATCGATCACGACTCAACCCTCCTTGGCATGAAAAGTGCCGGTGGTATACAGAATTTCTCGATGGACGTCAAACCCTATCTTCGGTCGCCCGCGTGCGGCTCAGCCGTCGGCGACGATCCGGCTCTCGCCCGGCATCAGGCCGGGATCGGCCTGGATCTCGATGCTGACGCGGCGCCGGGTCTCGAATTCGACGAGGTCCCGGCGCTTGCGGTTGAGCAGGTAGTCCGCCACCGCCGCGGGCACGAGGGCCTTGATGCGGGCCACTTCGTTTTTGAAGCTTTCCATGCCGAGCTTGCGCAGAAAGGCGATGCTCAGGGTTTCGGTGGAGGCGATCAGCCCCTTGCCCTGGCAGTGCCGGCAGACGATGTGGCTGCCGAACTCGATCGAAGGGTGGATCCGCTGGCGCGACATCTCCAGCAGGCCGAACTTGGAGATGCGGCCCACGCGGGTTCGCGCCTTGTCGGTTTTCAGGTGGGCCTTCAGGGCGCGCTCGACCTCGGCGCGGTGCTTGGCCTCCTTCATGTCGATGAAGTCGATGACGATGAGTCCGCCCAGGTCGCGCAGGCGCAGCTGCCGGGCGATCTCCTCGGCCGCCTCCAGGTTGGTCTGGAACGCGGTCTGCTCGATGGATTTTTCGTGGGTCGACTTGCCGGAGTTGACATCGATGGTGACCATCGCCTCGGTGGGCTCGACCACGATCGAGGCGCCGGACTTCAGGCGCACGCGGTTTTCGAAGATCGAGGCGATCTGCTCCTCGAGCTGGAATTTGGAAAACAGAGGCTTGTCCCCCTCGTAGAGCTTGACCGTCTGTCCCTGCTTGCTGGCGAAGATGTCCACCAGCTCCTGGACCTCCCGAAACACGTTGGGCTCGTCGATGAGGATTTCGGAGACCTCGGTGGTGAAGGAGTCGCGAATCGAGCGCAGCACCAGGGCCCGCTCCTTGTAGAGCAGGGCCGGCGCCTTCTCCGCCATGACCTTGCCCTTGATGGTCTTCCACAGGCGCATGAGATCCCTGAGGTCCTTGGAAATCATCGTCTTCGAGCAGCCCATGCCCGCCGTGCGCACGATGACCCCGTAGCCCTCGGGGATCTCCAGCTCGGCGACGATCGCCTTGAGGCGGGTGCGCTCGGCCTCGTCCTCGATCTTGCGCGAGACGCCCTTGACCGAGTGGCCCGGCATCAGCACGACGTGCCGCCCCGGCAGAGAGAGCTGGGTCGTGAGCATCGCCCCCTTGTGCAGGATCGGGTCCTTGGTGACCTGCACCAGCAGCTCCTGGTTGCGCCTCACCAGCCGCTGGAGCGGTGCGCCCCCGTCGTCCTCCTCGTGGTAGTAGTCCTCGTGGATGTCGTGTTTCTGCAGGAACCCGTGGCGCTCGGCGCCGTAGTCGACGAAAACGGCCTGGAGGCTGGGCTCGATCCGGGCGATGATGCCCTTGTAGATGTTGCCCTGGGTGATTTCCCGAGCGGCGCTCTCGATCCTGAACTCCTCCAGCCGCCCGTCCTTGACCGTGGCGACGCGCACTTCGCCCGGGTCGATGGCGTTGATCAGTATTTTGTGGCTCATGGCACGGTTACCTCAACTCTCCCAATCAATTCAAGCTGTTCCTGAAATCGGCGTGCTGCTTCCATAGGGGATCACCGCAGACAAGTCAATCGATTTTTCCCGCGTTCCGGCGTTTTTCCGGCGCTTGCACTTCGGGGTATCTTATGGCAGTAAGCCTTTTTTAGCAACCCACCGCGCGCCGGCGCCGAATGCGCCCGCCGGGCGGGGAGCCCTCACATACCCAACTAAGGACATCGCCGGCATGGATGACCGATACGACCCGAAGCGCATCGAACCCGCTTGGCAACGGCGCTGGGAGGCAGAGCGGCTGTTCCGCGTCACCGAGGACAAACGCCGCCCGAAATACTACCTGCTCGAGATGTTTCCCTACCCCTCGGGCAACATCCACATGGGCCATGTGCGCAACTACACCATCGGCGACGTGGTGGCCCGCTACAAGCGGATGCGCGGCTTCAACGTGCTGCACCCGATGGGGTGGGACGCCTTCGGGATGCCGGCGGAAAACGCCGCCATCGCCAACCGCACCCACCCGGCGCGCTGGACCTACGCCAACATCGACACCATGCGCGCCCAGCTGAAGCGGCTGGGGTTCAGCTACGACTGGCAGCGGGAGGTGGCCACCTGCACCCCCGCCTACTACCGCTGGGAGCAGTGGCTGTTCCTGCGCATGCTGGAGAAGGGCCTGGCCTTCCGCAAGGAGTCCTACGTCAACTGGTGCGAGCCCTGCCAGACCGTGCTGGCCAACGAGCAGGTGGAGGCCGGGGCCTGCTGGCGCTGCGGCACGCCGGTGCGCCAGAAAAAACTCTGGCAGTGGTTTTTCCGGATCACCCGCTATGCCGAGGACCTGCTCGCCCACTGCGACCGACTGCCCGGCTGGCCGGAGAAGGTCATCACCATGCAGCGCAACTGGATCGGCCGCAGCACGGGCGCCGAAATCCGCTTCCCGATCGAGGGGGGGCAGGGGGAGATCGCCGTCTTCACCACCCGCCAGGACACGGTGTTCGGCGCCACCTTCATGTGCCTTGCGCCCGAGCATCCCCTGGTGCCCGAGCTCTGCCGGGGCCGGCCCCAGGAAGCGGAGGTGATGGCCTTCGTGGAGCGCATCTCGCACCAGGACCGCTCCGATCGGGCGCTCGAGAGCTACGAGAAAGAGGGCGTCTTCACCGGCGCCTATTGCCTCAACCCCCTGAGCGGGCGCCGCATGCCCGTCTATACCGCCAATTTCGCCCTCATGGAGTACGGCACCGGCGCCGTCATGTCGGTGCCGGCCCACGACCAGCGCGATTTCGAGTTTGCCCGGAAATACGGGCTGGAACTCATCGTGGTGGTCATGCCCCCGGATATCCGCCTGGAGCCCGGCGCCATGGCCGAGGCCTACACGGGGGAGGGGCGGCTGGTGAACTCGGGGGCCTTCGACGGGATGCCCAGCACCCAGGCCAAGGAGGCCATCGCCGACTACCTGGAGACGCATGCGCTCGGACGGCGCACCGTGAGCTTCCGGCTGCGCGACTGGGGCATTTCTCGCCAGCGCTACTGGGGGGCGCCCATCCCCGTGATCCACTGCGACCGCTGCGGGGTGGTGCCGGTACCCGAAGCGGACCTGCCGGTCGTGCTCCCGGAGGGGGCGGACCTGCTCGCCGGCGGCAAATCGCCGCTGCCCGAGCTGGAAGCCTTCGTGCGGGTCGACTGCCCGGCCTGCGGCCGGGCGGCCCGGCGCGAGACCGACACGATGGACACGTTTGTGGAGTCCTCATGGTATTTTGAGCGCTTCTGCAGCCCCGACTTCGGCCGGGGCATGTTCGACCCCGCAGCGGTGGCCTACTGGATGCCGGTGGACCAGTACATCGGCGGGGTGGAGCACGCCATCCTGCACCTGCTCTACTCGCGGTTTTACACGCGGGTGTTGCGCGACGAAGGCCTGCTCGACTTCAAAGAGCCCTTCACCCGGCTGCTCACCCAGGGCATGGTCTGCAAGGAGACGGCATCCTGCCCCGAGCACGGATTTCTCTTCCCCGCCGACGTCGTCCCCGGCGCCTCCGGCGAGCAGAGCTGCGCGCAGTGCGGCCGTCCGGTGCAGGTGGGGCGGGTCGAAAAGATGTCCAAGTCCAAGCGCAACGTCATCGATCCCAACACCCTGCTGGACCGCTATGGGGCCGACACGACCCGGTTGTTCTGCCTCTTCGCCGCCCCGCCGGAGAAGGATCTCGAGTGGAGCGAGCAGGGGGTGGACGGCAGCTTCCGGTTCCTGAACCGGGTCTGGCGGCTGGCGGCGGACTGGATGGAGGCCGTCAGGAACGTCGACGCCTTCGACGGCCCCCCGGGGGTCCTGGAGGAGGACTTGAAGTCGCTGCTGCGCAAAGTGCATCTGACCATCCGCAAAGTGACGCGGGACATCGAGGAGCGCTTTCACTTCAACACGGCCGTGAGCGCCATCATGGAGCTGCTCAACGACATGGGGCTCGTCGCACCGGCTCCGGGGCGGCCGCATCAGGCCGAGGTGATGCGCCTGGCGCTCGAATCGCTGACCCTCATGCTGGCACCCATCGTGCCGCACATCGCCGAGGAGCTGTGGGAGCGGCTGGGCAGCAAGGAGAGCATTCTGCGGGCGCACTGGCCGAAGTGGCGCGAGGAGGCGATCGAGCAGGCGAGCGTCCTGATCGTCGTTCAGGTGAACGGAAAGCTCCGCAGCCGCATGCACCTGCCGGTGGATCTTGCGGACGAAGAGGTTGCGGCCAAGGCCTTGGCGGACGACGGCGTCCAAAAGTTTCTGCAGGGCCGAGCCGTCAAAAAGACCATCGTGGTCAAAAACAAGCTGGTCAACATCGTGCTCTGACATCGGGGGGCCCGCGGCTCCCCCCCCCCGGCGCCGCGGCGCCCACGACGGGAGCATCGAAGAGGGACATGCGTCCATCCCGCCCGAACTCCGTCTTTCTTGCCGCATGCGCGCTGGTGGGCACACTGCTGCTCGGCGCCGCCTGCGGCTATCGGTTCCAGAGCGCGGGCAAGATCCCCGAGGGGCTCGAGCCCATCTTCATCGATGTGTTCGAAAACCGCACCGGCGAGGCCGGCCTGGAGGTAACGGTCACCAACGCGGTCGTGTTCGAGTTCACCCGGCGCAACCGCTCCGCTATGGCCAACAGCGCCGCTGCTGCCAGCGTGGTCATGAAGGGCGTGATCCGTTCGGTGGATCTCCAAACGATTTCGACCCGGGGGCGGGATGTCGCCGGCGAGCGTCGCGTCGCGTTGACCGTCGACGTGCAGCTGGTCAAGCCCAGCGGCGAGGTCGGCTGGGCGGTAAAGAATCTCACCGACAACGAGGCCTTCCGCGTGACAAACGACAAGTTCGCGAACGACGATCTGCAGCGTGCAGCCCTGGGGATCGTTGCGACGCGCATCGCCGAACGGATCTACAGCCGGCTCACCGATGAGTTTTAGCCGAAACCGCGGATGGATCCGCATCGGCGCGCGGAATGTCCGGGCGGAGGGCCCCGGCCCCCCCCAAAAAAAAATCACCGGCGCTGGCTGCCGGGCAGCGGCGGCGCCGGTGGTCGTTTATTTGCAGGCGTGACCTCGGAGGGTTCAGGCCGGCCGTTTGTTCATCAGCTTCGAAAGGCGCGAGATCTTGCGCGCGGCGGTGCGTTTGTGCAGCGCGCCCTTCTTGGCCGCCTTGGCCACGATGGACTTGGCGGCGTCGAGGTCTTGCGGGGTGGCCGAATTGGCGGCGGCGGCCAGGCGCACGCGCTTGACGACGTTTTTCACCTGGGTTCGGTTGGTGCGGTTGCGCAGGCGCCGCTCGTCGCTCTGACGGGCGCGTTTGATGGCGGATGGATGGTTGGCCAAGCTGCTTGCTCCTTTCAGTAAAATCTGCTAAATTCTTCCTATTAGTCAATTCGATACGACCTGTCAAGCTGTTTCTTCGTGACGGACTCCGACTCCACACCCCGCGCCGCGGCGGCTGACCCGGCCGGCGCCGCGGTCGAGAACGCGCGCCTGACCCGAGCGGCCGGAAGCGTGGCCCTGGCGACGCTGGTCAGCCGGCTGCTGGGATTTGTGCGCGATGCCGTCATCGCCTGGGGGCTCGGCACCGGCTTCGGCGCGGACGCATTCCTGGCAGCGTTTCGCATCCCCAACCTTTTCCGCCGGCTTCTCGGAGAAGGCAGCCTGAGTTCGGCCTTCGTGCCGGTGTTGACCGAAACCCTATCCCGGGGCGGGCGGCGCGCCGCGCAGGAGGTGGCCGCCGCCGCCGCCCGGGTTTTGGCGATCGCCCTGACAGCCGCCTGCCTGGCGGGGGTGCTCGCGGCTCCGGGCATCGTGCTGGCGGTGGCTCCGGGCTTCTCCGGCGCCAAGTTCGAGCTCGCGGTGAGCCTGACCCGCCTGATGCTGCCGTACCTCGTGGCGGCCGGCATGGCGGCCCTGTGGATGGGCGCGCTCAACGTTTTCGGCAGTTTCGCCGCGCCGGCTATCGCCCCGGCGCTGCTGAACATCGCCCTGATCGCCGGCATGTTCGGGCTGGCCCCGCTGATGATCCGGCCCGAGAAGGCGCTGGCCGTTGCGCTGCTGGCCGGCGGCGCGGCGCAAGTGGCGTTTTTGTCGGTCTGCATCGCCCGGCACGGTGTGCGCCTCCGCCGTGCGGCGCGTGAGGCGGCTCCGGTGCTCAAGCGCACCGCCCGGCTGCTGCTGCCGATCGGCCTGGGCAGCGCCGTTCATCAGGTCAACGTTCTGGCGGGCGGCCTGCTCGCATCGTTTTTGCCGGAGGGCAGCCTCAGCTGCCTCTACTACGCCGAGCGCTTGGTGGAGTTTCCTCTGGGGGTCGTCGCCCTCGCAGGGGCGACCGCGGTGCTGCCCAGCTTGGCCCGCGAGGCCGCTCTGGGGGACGAGCAGGGCCTGGCGGCGACCTTGGCCTATGCCCTCCGGATGGTCTCCTTCGTGACGCTGCCCGCGATGGCCGGGCTGCTGCTGCTGTCCGAGCCGATAGTGGCCCTCTTGTTCCAACGGGGCGAATTCGGCCTCGAATCCGTTCGTTTGACCTCGCAGGCCGTTTCGTATTATGCTTTAGGCCTGTGGGGGATCTCCGCCGCCCGCATCGCGGTCACCTTGTTTTTTGCACTGCAGGACGTACGCGCACCGCTGCGCGCAGCGCTGGCCTCCGTCGTCGCCAACCTGGTTTTCGGCGTCGCGCTGATGCGGCCGATGGCCGCGGGGGGCTTGGCCCTGGCCGCCGCGCTGGCCGCCATGGTCAACCTGGGATGTCTGCTCATGGCGGTGCGCGAAAAACTCGGGCACATGGATTGGCGCGCGCTGGGGCTCAGCCTGGGCCGGTCGCTGGGATGCACGCTGATCATGGCGGCGGGAGTGTGGCAGCTCTCGCAGTGGGCCTGGGTCCGCCACCTTCACGAGGCCCTCGGCCTGGCGGCGGTTGTTGCCGCAGGCGTTCTGATTTACGCCGCGGCCGCCTGGGCCGTCCGCAGTCCTGAGCTTGCGGCCTTGCGCCGCCTGCTGAAAGGAGATCGGTCGGAGCGATGAGCAAGCGGCAGGTCATGCTTTTCGGCGGTTGCCTGCTGGTCCTGGCGGCACTGCTGCTGTTCATGGTCTTCAGCGAACGGGGCTTGGCCGAGCTGAATACTCTCAAAGGCGATCGGGACCGGATCGCAGCGGCGAACCGCGAATTGATCCGCGAAAACATCAACCTGGGCATCGAGATCGACCGCTTGAAGAACGATCCGCACTACATCGAGAGCGTCGCCCGCCGGGAATTCGGGATGGTCGGCCAGGACGAGATTCTGGTCAAACCGCGGCGCACGCCCCGGCCTTGAGGCAAGCCTTGCAATGGCGCAGCAACGGCAGCACTATACCATGACCATGGCCAGGCTTCTGGCCGAACAGGGGCACTGGCAGGGGGCGGCCGACATCTACCGGCACCTGCTGCGCGAAAACCCGGGCCGTGCAGAGCTCTGCGCCGCGCTGGCCGAGGCCGAGCGCCGGCTGGGGGAGAAATCGCCGAAGGCGCCGGCGGACCTGGTCCCGCTTTTCGAGGAGTGGATCCGCCTGGTGTTCAAGGCCCAGCGGTTGCGCCGGCTGCGGCAGCTGCAACGGAGTCTGTGACGACGTCGCAAAAAGCGCACGGAGGCGCGCGGTGCCATCCCGGCGTAATAGACGTTTCGCCCTCGCGGGAGCGGTTTTTCGCCGGGATTCAATCAAGCTCCCGCCAAAACGCAACGGCCCGCAGAAACCTCCTCCCCCCTCATTCGGGGAAGTTCAACTCCTGCGATCTCCGACCACGCCGCTCCCCCTGCCGCTAAGGTTTCGCAGCCGGCGAAGCTCCCTTCTCGCCCGCTTTGCCCTTGTCGTCCTGGTGCAGGAAGGCCTTGACGCGGGTGGTGGGGCCGCTCTCGGCGAAGGCCTTTCCGTCGCGCCGGTGCAACGTGATCTTTGAGCCGGTGATGAAGTTTCGGCCGCTGGTCACCGTGGCGGCCTCTCCGGTCAGGACGAGCACGTCGGTGGCGGCGTCGTACTCCACGCGGTCGGCATCGGCCACATACTGGTCGCTGACGATGTGAACGCGTCCGCTGGCCACGATTCGGGTGATCTCGGTTGGGGCGGAGCCGGCGCGGGGGCTGAGAAGATCCCCCTGATAGTAAACGCGCAGCTCATCTGAGGACATCGAAAAATTGCCCTGGGTGGCCTTCACGGCGCCGGTGAACTCGGCATATTTGTCGGCCGCAGTTGACCAGCCGGTCGGCCAGAATCTCCGTTGGCTCCTGGGATTTTTGGCCCTCTTGGGTGGAGAAGAGCCCCGCGGCCGAAACCGCTGACCCCATAAGCAGCAGCGCCGCTAAGGCAGCGACCACACTAGATGCTCCTGTACCTCTCTTCATGATGAAAGCCCCTTCCCGGTATAAGCCGACTGAAAAAAAATAGTTTATCATCGCACGGATATCCTGCCTATCAAACTCTTAGACGATGTCCATCCAGAAATGGCGTCTTTCGGCCCAGGCCAAGGCCGCAGCGATTTCGCAACCGGAGGCATAGTAGGTCTACGCCGAGGATTGAAAAGAGCGAGAACCCCGGCCTGGCCGAAAGAGGCCGTTTATGGATGGACATAGCTGCAGGCAACAATGGCCGCAACGATTCCCGCCGCATCGGCGGCCAGGCCCGCGGCCAGAGCGTAGCGGATGCGGCGCACCTGGACGGCGCCGAAGTAGACCGCCAGCACGTAGAATGTCGTCTCCGTGCACCCCTGAAGCGTTGAGACCAGATAGCCGGCATAGCTGTCCGGTCCGACGGCGGGGTCGTTGATCACCGCGGCCAACACCGCAAAGGCCCCCGACCCGGAGAGCGGCCGGATCAGGGCCATGGGCAGGGCCGCCGCCGGCAGGCCCCACCGGGAGGTCCACGGGTCCAGCGCGTTCACCAGCGCATCCAGGGCGCCGCTGGCGCGCAGCATCCCCACCGCCACGAGGATGGCAACCAGGTAGGGGATGATCTTCACGGCCACCTGAAAGCCTTCCCGCGCTCCCTCCACGAATGACTCGTAGACCGGCACCCGGCGGCAGAGCCCGAAGATCAAAAACCCGGCCATCAGGCCGGGCATGATCCACGGCGATATCGCCCGGCCGTATGCCACGGTCAACGGGATCAGCGCCAAAACGGCCGCCAGCGCGGAAAGGCTCACCCACAGTGGGTAGGCCGCTGCCGCCTCGGGGATGCCGTCTTCGGCAGACGCATGCGCGGGGGACTCCGCCCCCGGATGCCCCGGACGTGCGCCGACCCCGCGGGCGATCCTGCCCATCAGCTTGGCGGCAAGGATCGCCACCACGGTCGAACAGGCCGTGGCGAAAAGGGTGGTCGGCAGTATTCCGGCCGGGTCGGTCGAGCCGGCGGCGGCCCGCAAGGCGATGACGCCGGTGGGCAGCAGGGTCACGCTCGAGGTGTTAACAGCCAGAAACAGGGCCATGGCGTCAGTGGCCGTGCCCGGGTGCGGGTTCAAACGGTTGAGCTCCTGCATGGCGCGGATGCCGAAGGGCGTGGCGGCATTGCCCAGGCCGAGCGCGTTGGCGGAGAGGTTGAGGACCATGGCGCCCATCGCCGGGTGCTCGGCGGGGACATCGGGAAAAAGCCTCGTCATCAGGGGACGGATCAGCCGGGCGATCACCGTGAGCAGGCCGCCGGCCTCGGCCACCTTCATCAGGCCTAAGAAGAGGGTCATGACGCCCACCAGCCCGAGCGCCAGCTCCACCGATCCGGCGGCGGAGTCCACCATTGATGTGGACAGCGCCTCCATCGGCGCGGCCTGGCCCTGCACCGGCACCCAGCCGATCTGCCGCGCGGCGGCGGTCAGCACGGCGGTGAGTACGATGGCGGCAAAGACGAGGTTCATGGGCTCACTCGCGCCGCAGCGCTTCGATCGGGTCCAGCCGCGAGGCTTTGCGCGCGGGGTAAAACCCGAAAAAGATGCCGACCGCCGCGGAGACCGAGAAGGCGACGACGACCGCTGCGGGCTTTATCTCGGCCGGCCACTCCCCGAAGGCGGTAAAGGCCATCGACCCCAGCACCCCGAACAGGATCCCGATCACCCCGCCGATCATGGACAACGCGGCTGCCTCCGTGAGAAACTGGGCGAGGATGTCCCGGCGCCGGGCGCCTAGCGCCATGCGCAGACCGATTTCGCGCGTGCGTTCGGTGACCGACACCAGCATGATGTTCATGATGCCGATCCCGCCCACGATCAGCGAGACCGAGGCCACCGCGGCCAGCAGGAGCGACATGGTGCGCGAGGACTTGGCCCTGCTCTCGAGGGCTTCGGCCTGGTTGCGGATCCAGAAATCGTTTTCCTCGCCGGGCCGCAAGCGGTGTCGCTGGCGCAGCAGCTCCTGGATCTCCTTTTCGACGTACCCGACCCATTCGGGCGATTTGACCTTGACGGCGATGCCGCTGACCAGCTGGCCGCTCAGCGCCCGCTCGCCCAGCACGCGGGTGCGCGCGATCGGCATCGGGATCAGCACCGTGTCGTCCTGGTCCCAGCCGCCGATGGAGTAGCCCTTGGGCTCGAGCAGGCCGATCACGGTGAAGGGCACGCGGTTGAGGCGGACGATCGATTCGGCCGGGTGGCTGCCGACGTTGAGGTTCTGGGCCACGGTGTTTCCGAGGATGAGCACCTTGCTGTTGCCGCGCAGGTCCTCGGGCGCAATCGCCCGTCCGTCCGCGACCCCCCACTCGCGGGCTTCGAAAAATTCGGGCGTGACGCCCAGAATCGAGGTGTTCCAGTTGGCGTTGCCGAAAATGATCTGGCCCCGGCCGCGGATATAGGGCGCCACCACCTGGACTTCGGGGATCTCTGTCTTGATGGCCTGGCCGTCCTCCTCGGTGAGGGTCGAAACGGTGCCGGCGCCGAGGCGCAGTCCGCGCGTGGTGCTCGTCCCCGGGAAGACGTAGATGAGATCGGCGCCCATGCTGTTGATGATCTCGGCCACCTCGGCCTGGGCCCCGGCCCCGACGGCGACCATCACGATCACCGCCGCAACGCCGATGATGATCCCAAGAGTGGTCAGCACGCTGCGCAGGATGTTCACCCGCAGCGCCCTGAGGGCGTCGCGCGCCGGCTCGAGGACCATCATGGCGCACCGCCTTGCGCGGCGCCTCGCTCGGGAGGGGGGGCAGCGGGCGCGAGGGGGCCGTCGTCGATGATGCGGCCGTCTCTGAAGCGCAGCGTCTTGCGGGAGAAGCGGGCGACGTCGGGTTCGTGGGTGACCAGAACGATGGTGATGCCGCCGGCGTTCAGACGCTGGAAGAGCTGCATGATCTCGATGCTCGTCTGCGAGTCCAGCGCGCCGGTGGGCTCGTCGGCCAAAATCAGGACCGGGTCGTTGACGAGCGCGCGGGCGATGGCCACCCGCTGCTGCTGGCCGCCGGAGAGCTGGGAGGGGTGGTGATGGCTCCGGCCGTGCAGGCCCACGGAGGAGAGCACCGCGCGCGCGCGTTCGTGACGCTGGCCGCGCGGCAGCCCCCGGTACCGCAAGGGCAGCTCCACGTTCTCCAGGGCCGAGGTGCGGGGCAGCAGGTTGAAGTTCTGGAAGACGAACCCCAGTTTGCGGCAGCGGATGTCGGCCAGCTCATCGGAGTCGAGCCGCGAGACGTCCTTGCCCTCGAGTTCGTAGCGGCCCGATGTCGGTGTGTCCAGGCAGCCCAGGATGTTCATGAAGGTGGACTTGCCGGACCCGGAGGGGCCCATCACCGCAACGAAATCCCCGCGTTCGATGCCGACGCTGACCCCGCGCAGGGCGTAGACCTCCTCGCCTCCCAGCAGGTAGCGCTTGGTCAACGCCTCGGTTTTTAGAATGACTTCGGCCATCGGGTCAGCCCGGATGTCCCATGCGTCGATAGGTCTTTGGCGAAAAAATTCCGCTGTTGAAAATCGCAGATGAAACCTTCGGGTTAGAACCCAAAGCGCCGGGCGGGGCGGGCGGCCCCGGCGGCACCCGCCGGGCCGAGGCCGATGACGACCTCCTGGCCGGCCGTGAGGTCGCCGCGGACGAGTTCGGTGAAGGCGCCGTCGTTGATGCCGAGCACCACATCCTGCGGCACCAGACGCCGTTTGGCATCCAGAACATAAACGCGGCCCCTGAAGGTCGGCGCGGCGCCCGGTTCGGCCGCAGTCCGGCCGGCGGCTGGCGGCATGGCGCGCTCGGCGCCGGCGCCCGCCCCCCTGCCGGACGCCGGGCCCGCCGCTGCGGACGCCGCAGCGCCATCCGGGGCGGGAGGCTTGAAGCGCAGGGCGGCGTTGGGCACCTTGACCGCCTCCGCGCGCGTGTCGGTGATGATCCGGATGTTGGCGGTCATGCCGGGCAGCAGGCGCAGATCGGGGTTGTCGGCGGAAATGAGCACGGTGTAGGTCACGACGTTCTGAACCGTGCGCGGGGCGATGCGGATTTTGAGCACCTTGCCGCGGAACTCCCGCCCCGGGAAGGCATCGACGGTAAAGAGGGCCTGCTGATCCACGTAGATGCGGCCGATGTCGGCTTCATCCACATCGGCTTCGACCTGCATCTCGCGCAGGTCCTGGGCGATGGTGAAGAGCTTGGGCGCCTGCAGGCTGGCCGCCACGGTCTGGCCGACATCCACGGCCCGTTCGATGACCACCCCGTCGACGGGCGAGCGGATGAAGGTGTGCTCGAGATCGACGGACGCCTGGTGCAGGGCGGCCTCCTTCTGCCGAACCTGCTGCAGGGCATACTCGACTTGGGCCCGGGCCGACTTGATCGCGGCTTGGCGGCCGGCCACCAGGGATTTTGCGGCGTGCTCGTCCGCCTCGGTGCTTTCGAGCTGGGCCTGAGCCTGGTTGTAGGCCGTGCGTGCGTCGTCGGCCTGGCTCTCGGAGGCGGCCCCGGAGCGGTAGAGCGCCAGGCGCCGCTCCATGTTGCGCCGCGCGTTTTCCAGGGTGACCCGGGCCTTGTTGGATTGGGCACGGGCGCTGTTCAGCGCCGCCTCGGCGTTGGCCAGCTCCTTTTCGGCGCGCTCGACGCCGGCGCGCTGGATGCCGATGTTGGCGCGGGCCACGGCCAGTTCGGCCTCGGCTTGACTGGCTTTGGCCTCGAAGGTCTCAGGGTCGATGCGGGCGATCACCTGCCCTGCCGTGACCTCCGAGTTGTAGTCGGCCAAGAGCTCTTTGATCTGTCCGGAGACCTGGGAGCCGACCTGGACCGTGATCACCGCGTTCAGCGTCCCGCTGGTCGAGACGGCGCTGACCACGGGGCCGCGCTCGACCACGGCGAGCCTGTAGGATGCGGCCGTATTGCGGTCGTTGCGAAAAAACAGCCAGGCCCCGGCGGCGGCCACCGCCGCCGCGACCACCAGGGCGACGATCCATTTGGTTTTCTGCCGCATGCGTTTTGCCGCGCTCCCGTATTGTCGAGTGGACGCTGATCGACGGTTGCGGCGCGCTGTGCCGCAACGCCGGTGAGGATGGTTTTGGCTTGTGGCAGGGGCCGCCAGCCGCGCTCACCGCCGCAGTCCCGGCCAGGACTTTTGCACATGATCTTCGCCCTGTTGGAAGCATCTCCTGAAGCAGAGGGTGTGCAGCATATTGGAATCAAAAATATAAGGAAGCGCTCGGCCTGTCAATCGCACAAAAAAACGCCTCGACCCTCTGAAACGGGCCAAGGCGTATGTGTCCGAAGCAGCGTCGGATGAGGTTAGTACTTTGCCGCTGCGCGGGGGGCTTTTCCGGCCAGCGGATTGTAGAGTTTCATGATGGCCACTTTCATGACGTCGATGGTTTTCATCTGAGCAATGATGTCGAGCAGCTTGGCCTCGGCCTCGGAGGGCAGCACGCAGGCGTTGGAGCCGTCGAAAACCAGGTCCGGAAAGCCCTTTGCCAGCTTTTTCTGCTCCTTCTCGCCGAGCGGCACCTGAATCGCCTTCTTGCCGCCGAGGTCTTTGACCTGGCTGGCCAGGCCGGCAGCCTCCAGGGCCTTCATTTTTGCCTCATCGAGAAACACGTTGATCAAGTAGTCTGCCATGGCAATTCCTCCTGCGGTTAGTTAGTGCCCATCCATAAACGGCGCATTCCGTGTTGGTCCAAACGAGCTGAATCGCATGCAATACCCAAGCTATCTAATTGGAAATCCAGCGCCTGTCAACAGGATCTGAAACGACCGGATGCGAAAACCGGCGTGCGGGGATTTGGTTCATTTTGCAACCGGCGGCAGCACTGGGGTTTTGCCCTGGATGAGGTGCACCGCCTGCATCGGCAGGTAGACCCGGCCGGTCTTGGCGGCATGCACCACCACGCCCTCTAAGGGGATCAGGCGCTCGCCGAATTTCAGCAGATTTCTGTTCACCCACAGCTCAGCCCTCTGTCCGCGGGCGAGAATTGCGACCACCGGGTTGGCCGGGTCGCTGGTATCGAGGGCGACCGCGGCATAGGGGAGAGCGCCGGAGGCCTCGACGAAGAGCCGCTCGTTGAGCCGGGCCAAGTCGAGGCCGAGCGCATCGGCGCACACGTGGGCGATCCGGGGGGCATCCAAAACTCCGCCGGGCTTGCCGGGTCCGTATGCGAAGAGCGGCACGTCGCCGCCGGTGTGGCCGTGGGTGGTCCAGCCGACATGGGTGTAGATCGGACATAGCACCGCGCCGATGGCCGCATGCCCTTCGGTTTTGTATGCGGCGGCTCGTTCCAAAACGGCGCGGGCCTCGGGCTCCGTGATGTCGAGGCCCCACCCCTCGCGCAGGGCCGTTTGCAGACGCGGCACGGTTCGTTCCTTGCCCAGCTGCGCCCACATCGCGTAGGCGCTTTGCTTCATCTTCCGGAAGGGTTCCAGCAGCGCCTCCACCGAGAGCTGCGTGTAGAGGGCCTCGGATGCCCGGCCTCCGATCGAAAACCCGCCGGTGTTGTGGTCGGACATGACCAGGACGAGAGTGCGGCCGTCGGCGCGGGCAAAGTCGAGCGCGGCTGAAGCCGCCCGGTCGAAGGCGAGCAGGTCGCTCAGCAGGTAGGCCGGGTCGTTGGCATGGCAGGCCCAGTCGATCTGGCTGCCCTCCACCATCAGGAAGAACCCGTCTTCATCCTGCGCGAGGATCTCGATCGCCTTGCGGGTCATCTCTTCGAGTGTGGGCTGGCCTGGGTTCGACCGCGGCCGGTCGATCTCCGGGTCCATGTGGCTTGCCGCAAACATGCCGAACACCCGCCCGGCCCGGACCCGCATCAGCTCCTCCCTGGTCTCGACCAGCTGGTAGCCCCAGCCGGCCAGGCGGGCGAGAAGGTCCTTGCCGTCCGTCCGCCGTCCTCCGGCCGCTTTGGGCAGCAGATGTCGTTTGCCTCCTCCGAAGACCACATCGACCCCCTGGTGGACCAGCTGCTCCATGATGTCGTCCTCGGCATCGCGCGAATCGGTGTGCGCCGCGTAGGCGGCCGGGGTGGCGTGCGTGACGCGCGAGGTGGCGACGATGCCGGTGGCCTTTTTCAAAAGCTTGGCCCCCTCGAGCACCGTGGCCAGGGGCCGGTAGCGGAGCTCCTCGGACGGTTGGGGCAGGGTGGAGAGCACGGAGACATTCGGACCGACACTGATGAACTTGTCGCTGGTGCGCACACCAGTGGCAAACGCGCTGGCGGCCGGCGCCGAATCGGCGATCACCGAGTCGGCGATGAAGGTCTGGATGGCGCCGACCTGGTAGGGGTCGTAGGCGAGCGGCGCTCCCTTGAACCAGCGCGCGAAGGTGTGCTGCTCGCTGGCGCAGCCGTCGGCGATCAGCACGATCAGGTTTTTGGCCGGCGCGGCCGCCTCGGCCGGGCTGGTCGCCCCCGAGAAGGCGATGAGCAGCAGACAGGTTAAAAGGGCAGCAAGGCTTCGGCGGCACGGCATGGCGAACACAGATTACCTCCAAGTGAAATAGAAAAAATGATACGTTGCGTGTGGGAGTGGCTTCCAGCCGCGATAAACGATGCTCCGCATAGGCCCGCCCTGAATCAATGGGGCCGGTTTGTCGGCGACAGTTGAACCCATCGTCACTTCGGCCCTGCCATAAGCGGCTTGAGCATGTAGATCAGATCGCTCTCCCGGGTAGGGTAAGGGGCCATGACGCTTTGCTCGTAGAGCTGATCTGCCGTCAGCCCGTTGATCATGGCCAGGCGGACGGTGTTGACCATGCCGGCGGCGTTGTCGGAGAGAAAGTGCGCGCCCAGGATCCGGCCGTCGTCGCCCACCAGTATCTTGTAGGCCGCATGCTCCATGCCCACCCGGCGATAGGTCGGCCAGCGCAGGTTTTTAGCGAAGCTCTTGCGGTAGGGCGTTTTCTCCTTTTCGAGCGCCGACTCGGTCTTGCCCGCCATGGCCAGCTGAGGGTAGGTAAAGAGCAGCGCCGGGACCGCACTGTAGTCCAGCGCCGCCGCTTCCCCCAGCCCCTTCTTTGCCAGGATGTTTTTGGCTGCGGCGTGGCCCTCGTTGTCCGCTACGCGGGCGAGCTGGACCGTGGCTGCGCAGTCCCCGATGGCAAACACCTTTGGGTTGGAGGTGCGCATCTGCGCATCGACCGTGATGCCCGCACGGCCGTGTTCGATCCCTGCGGCCTCCAGGCCGAGGTCCTTTATGTCCGGGACCCGACCGGCCCCGTGGACCACTTGGTCCGCCGTGAGAGGCGGCCCCTCCACCAGATTCACCCTGAACCCGCCGTCCGATTTCTCGATGGATTTGATCCCGACCCGGGTGCGGACCTCTATTCCGGCATCCTGCGAGGCCGCAACCAGCAGCTCGACCATCTCGGCATCAAAGGGGCCCAACGGCCTCTCGGCGGCTTCGAGAATCACGGGCCGGCACATCTTCGGTCCGAGGCGTGCGGCGAAATGCGCGAACTCGAAGGCAATGAACCCGCCGCCGACGAAGACGATGCGCTCCGGCAGGGTGGACTGTTCGAGCCATAAATCGCTGGTCAACAAGTGCTCGGCGCCGGGGAAGGGCAGCGGCATGGGCCGGGCGCCGGCAGCGATGACGAAGAAGCTCGCCTGCAGGCTCCGGCCGGCGACAGAGAGGGTGTCCGGGTCCAGGAAGCGGGCGCTGCCCTCGAGGAAATCGATGCCGGCCTCGTCGAACCCATCGAGCGTGCGGCCGGGCACCGCCTCCGTGAAGGCGCGCTTCTCCTTGAGGAGAGCGGACCACGATGCGTGCGGCGCGGCGATGATCCCCTTGCCGGTCAGGTGCCGGCATTTGGCGACGGCCTCGGCCGCCTCGTAGAACCATTTTTTGGGCTGGCAGCCGCTTTGGGCGCAGACCCCGCCCGGACGATCGCTTTTTTCGACCACCGCCACCCGCATCCCGGCCTCCTTGAGATCATAGGCCGCCGTCTGGCCGGCGGTGCCGGACCCCACAATGATCACGTCGTAGTCGTGCATGGCCCCTCCTTAACCTGTTGAACCCCGGCGTTCTCCGGTGATTCATCCTCTTATTGGTCGCGTCGTATCGAGACGCTCTCCGAAAATCCCTCCTGACCTCCCTTTTCCAAAGGGAGGAATCCCCCCTCTTTGGAAAAGAGGGGCAGGGGAGATTTTACAGAGCGTGTGTCAATTCCATCTCGAGACCGTTAATACCCTATCTTCCAATACCACGATCGTGGTTCAGAAAAAAGGCAAGTCCCGGAACGCACAGCAAGCGGGCAGCGCTCATTTCTCAGATGAGTCGAAAACACCTCTTCAGTCGAAGCCGGAGGGTTTGACTGTTTCAAACGGGTGAGTATGTTCGGCCCATAATCAAAAAAGCCTTTAGAGGAGGAATAGCAAATGGACATCAACCTTAAGTGCTTCGCCACGCTGGCCGAGGCCGACACCTGCGACTACAAGGGAAGCACCACCAAGACGGTGGCCCAGGAAGCCACGGTCCGCGATCTTTTGAAAGAGGCCAAGATCGCAGAAAAGGACGTCAAGCTCATCTTCGTCAACGGCAAGCGGGCAGAAATAGACACCGTGCTGCGAGCCGGGGACCAGGTCGGGCTGGCACCGCCGGTCGGCGGGATGTGAGGTGGGGGTTGGAATGAAAAAAAATAGTAACGAGTAACGAGCAACGAGTAAAAAGAGTCGGAGTGGAAAGTCGGAGTCGGAGTGAAGACAACGCACGCCGGATACTCCATACTCCGACTCGGTACTGTTACTCCGACGTGGAAGAGAGGACCCGATCGATCGCTCCTGCGAGTTTGTCCGCCGCCAGATGGATCTGCTCCTCGGTGATCACAAACGGCGGGGCCACCACCAGGCCGTCGCCGTCGGTTCCCGCCATGGCGACCGATTTGTAGACGATCACGCCCTCTTCGAACAGCGCCTTCCAGATCCTCTCGGTCACTTTCTCCGCGCGGGCGAAGGGCTGAAGCGTCTCGCGGTCCTTGACGATCTCGATCCCCCACATCATTCCCAGCCCGCGGATGTCGGCCACCCAAGGCGAGGCGCCGAGCCGGTTCATAAGCGCCTCGCCCAGCTTTTCTCCCAGGGAGGCGGCGCGCTCGACCAGCCGCTCCCGCTCCAGGATGCCCATGGCCGCCAGCCCGGCCGCGCAGGCCACTGCGTTGTGGCTGAAGGTGCCCCCATGGACGAAGCTGCCGCCGTTGTTGCGGATCGTCTCCATGTGGGCGGTTGAGGTCGCCACGGCCGAGAGCGCCAGAGTGCCGCCGGACAGCCCCTTGCCCAGCGTCATGAGGTCGGGCGCCACCTCGTAGTGCTCGGCTGCGAACCACCGGCCGGTGCGGCCCATCCCGCACATCACCTCATCCAGGATCAGCAGCACCCCGTGGCGGTCGCAGATCTGCCGCACCAGCGGCCAGTAGCCGGGCGGGGGCGGGTAGACGGCAAGGGTCGCGCCGCTGACGGTCTCGCCGATGAAGGCCGACACGGCGGCCGGGCCGATGTTCTGAATGGTTTCATCCAGCGCGAGCGCGCAGCGCAGGCGGCATTCGGGGTAGCTCAGCCCATAGGCGCAGCGCAGGCAGTAGGGCGGCGGGATGTGGACCGCGTCGTGGAGCATCGGGTAGAAGGGCAGCCGGAACGAGGTGCGGCCGGCCGCGGCCAGCGCCCCCATGGTCAATCCGTGGTAGGATTTCCAGCGCGAAATCAGCACCTGGCGCTCCGGGTTGCCCCGCGCCAGGTGGATCTGGCGCGCAAGCTTGATCGCGGACTCGACCGCCTCGGACCCGGAGGACATGAAGTAGAACCGGTCCAGGCCGGCCGGCGTGCGCGCGGCCAGGGCCTGGGAGAGCTGCTCGAGGGACGGGGAGGTGAACATCGTGGGGTGGACATAGGAGAGCGTTCGCAGCTGCGCGAAGACCGCGTCGGCGATCTCCTTGCGCCCGTGGCCGACGTTGACCACCACCGCCCCGCCGCTGGCATCCAGGTAGCGCTTGCCGTCGTCCCCCTCGATCCACACCCCTTCCGACCGCACCGCCAGGGGAAGCTCTTTGTCCAACACCCGCGGAAACACCGCGCCGGGGATTTTGCTCATGGTCCGTTCAAGATCCTTTCCTGTCATAAGTTGAATGAGGCTCAAATCTGCCGGAAGCAGGGACTTATACTTGGAAGCCGGGAATGTGTAAATAGGTCGGGTTGCTCAATTGAGGACGACGGTTTTTGACTCCATTCCTTTGCCGTCATGGAAAGTCTTTCTTCCATGGTTTTCGGCATGTATTGTTATTGTATCTGAGGATTTGAAACTGGCGTTTATTCGATATTCATAAATTTTGGCAACAGAACCACAAACCAAATCAAAAAGTGTTGTTGAAACGGTTCTCTTTGGCAGAAGTGCAAACCCGTCAGAAGAAGTGTGATGGGTCGATTCTTTTCTGTATCCGATTGCATATTGATACCACGTTTGCCTTACAATCGCATTTTCTATTGCATTTCCATTTATGTCGACGACTTTAAATTCTCTCTTTTCAACAATTTTGAAATCAAAAGGCATAAAAAAAACAAGCAGGCAAAATATCAATAAAATCGCTTTAAGAAGATAGCTCTTTTTGAATAACGAATTCAATTCAAGTTGTCCATGATTTCACGAATAAGGTCGACAGTCGCGTTGAGCTGCTGCTCGTTAATCTCCCACTCCCTGAACCAATGTGCAAGCAATTTATAACCTGGAGTATTAAAAAACCCTTCCCAGATTTGAAAACCGGCATGCGATGGCGATGTCGAGTCCATGATGGGATGAAGCGCCATGCCTAGCTCGAAATATGCTTTCTCCAATTCACCGGCATTTTTTAAATCGATGTAATTTTTCATATGCTCGGATACATATGCATACATTTGCGCTGATGCGCTCTCAGCCGATTGGCCTTTCTGCCTCTGTGCATGCATGTGGTTAAACTTTGGACGCTGAAATCTGAATGAATCTGCGAACCTACTTCCTTTTTCAATTGAAATTCTATTGGCCTCTGGTAGATGAGAAAAGGCTTCGGAAATTATTTTGTTATGATCGGCTTCGCTCCACAACCCTTCAGAATCAATAAATCCAAGAGGATTGTTCTGAACATACGAAAATCTGTTCAGTCTTTGGGAGGTTTCGGTGAAATAGGCGAACCCGGTGCTCGAGGGATTCAATCCGGGTATTTGCGGTGCCGTTTGGGCACCTGCCGAGAATTGAGCGAAATGGTTGGTCGGGGAGATCGAGCGCTGAATTGCCGCCGCCAAATTCGGCGATAGATAGGGGTCGGGGGTCATGAAGAGCGCCGTCGATTTGTCGTAAAGCCTCGCCTTATAATTGTATAATCCGCTCTCCCAGTCAAGCTCCTGATCGGTGTAGGCATAAGAGGCAACATGCTTTGCGCTCAGCCTGCGGTTCTGACCGAACGGGAGGTAGTCGGTTGATCCGAGGAGCTTTCCGCTCTCATCGCTAACGGCGACGGTGCTCAGGAGGTGGTCCTTGTGCAAATAGCGCACGTTGGTTCCCGCCACCTGGGCCACACGGAGGTTGCCGGCGAAGATGTGGCGGACCGGAAATCCGTTGGCCACCTCGTAATGCTTGCCGACATAGGTGGTGGTGCCCGCCGCGGATGATTTCCGAAAGCGCTTGTTCTCGCCGTCGTAGGCAAACTCGATCAAAGAGGGGCAAGCGGTGCCCGGGGTTCCCTCCGCGCAAAGGGCGCCCGGTTGACTGATGGCAGCGGGCATGTTTTCAGCGGTGTAGGATAGATAACGCTGACGGGGCGCCGCCGGATCGGAAAGGGACGGGCCGCTGAGGGTGTTGCCGGCGGCATCGTAGCGCAGGTCGTGAATGCCGCCCCGGGTCTCGATCCGCTTCGGGGCATGAAAGGGCCCCGTGCCCTCGTAGTCGTTGGTCAGCCTGGCCACGCGCGACGGGTGCACGAGGTTCACGTCGGAGGAGCGCTCAGACACCAAGCGATGCAGCTTGTCGTAAGCATAATAGCGGGTGATGAATTTCACTCGGTCGGCGATTTCGACGATGTCCCCGCCCGGGCTGTAGCGGTAGGACGCGTTGAAGAGGTCCTCCGCCGCAAGGGCGCTCGGGCTCTGGATGTGGATCTCTTTCAAGCGCGCCGAGGCGGCATCGTAGGCGAAGGTGGTTCCGATTCCGTTGCCCTGGTAGAGATAGCCCGGCTTGCCGTCGGCTGTGTAGTCTTCGATTTCGGCGAACACCGCCCCCCCGGGACCGTTGACGCTCCTCAAAAGGCGGGTCCCGGCGTGGTAGGCATAATCGACCCGAAAGCCGTCCACCGGATATATCACCGCGGCGAGCCTGCCGGCCGAATCATATTCGCTGCGGGTCGTGTAGGCTGTCGGCGATCCGTCGAACCGCCGCGAAATGCTGAGCGGCCGGCCCATTTCATCGTACTCGTCGCAGGTGATGATGGCGCGGGAATTGGTAAGTTTATATAAGCGGCCGATCCCGTTGGGAACCGCCGTGTGGTCGTATGAATAGAGGACCGGCGGGTCGGCCGTCGAATAGCTCTTCGAGAGCAGCCGGTTCAGGCCGTCGTATTCCATGGAGATGGTTTGGCTCCTGCTGTCGGTCTGGGTCTTGAGGTTGCCGTTGGCGTCATAGGTGTAGGTCCAGCGCCCCATGTCGGGGTCGCTCATGCCGCGCAGCCGTCCAAGCGAATCGTATTCGTAGTGCGTCGCCGCGCCGGCCGGGTTCACGATTTTCGTGAGAAGCCCGGCGCCGTTGTAATCAAACCCCACGGCAATCTCTCCATGCTCCGAGTGCTCCACCACCCGAATGACCCGGTCCAAATGGTCTTTCACCGTGGTCTTGCGGGCGCCGTCCGGGTCGGTCACGATTTCGGCCAGACCGCTGTGGCTACGGGTTTCGGCCACAACCCCGTGTTCGCCTTCTGTGCGGCGGATGCGGACCGTCCGCCCCGAAACGTCGTAGCTGGTTTCAGTCCAAGGGACCCCGTTGGCTTGTGAAAAGCTCGGACCCTCCCGCCGGCGGTTGCGGCCCATCACGTCATAGACATAGCTGGTGACGACGGGCCGGCCGTTTTCGCCACCGGCGACGGTTTTGATCCTGCGCTTCAACCCATCAAAGTAGTCGAAGCTCGTGATGGGGCTGCCGGCATCGGTTTTGACGGTTGTTTTCAAGTAGGTTGGGAAGGCCGTGTCCACATGGGTGAATGTGCGGCGGCCGCCGTCCGGGGTGTCCGCCTGGATGAGTCTCCCCAAATTGTCGTAGGCATATAGGGTGAGATTGCCGTTCTCGTCTTCAAGGCGGTTGGCTTTGCCGACCCGGTAGTCGAAGGCCGGCGCCTTCCACACATGCCCGACCCCGCCGGTTGCCGGCAGCACGATCCGGGTCGGGTAAGAGAAGGTTGCGGCATCGTACTCATAACGAGTGCGGTTGCCGTTGGCGTCCGTCTTTTCCACCGGGTTCCCGTAAACGTCATAGGCCCATGCGGCGACCGGGTTCTCGCCCTGATTGTTCCAGCGTTCCTCGCGGATTTTGTTGCCGCGGTTGTCGTAGCCGAAAAAAGTTTCCTGAACGATACCCTCGTTGGCGCCGCTCAGGGTGAAGCGATCCGGCCGCCAGTTCCATGACCCGCAGTTCACATGGCGGTGGGTCTCGGTGATCGCCTCGGCGTTGGTGCCGGAGCGGGTCCGAGAAACTACGTGGCCGTTAATGCTGCTGTATTGGAATTCCTCCCGAGTGAAGACCGTGGGGTCGAAGTAATGTTCCAATCGCTTCTCGTCCATTTTCACGAATCGGGCCGAGCCGGACAGAGGGGCTGCGGACCATGACATCGTGGTTTTGCTCAGCAGGCTGCCCGATGGGCTTAAATGCTCCAGCTTCTGCGGCTTGCCGCGGAGATACTCGCCGTGATGATAGCGGATCAGCTCGCGGCTGCGGTCCGGGAGAACGCGCTCCGCCTCGGCGAAGCCCTGGAATGACGCCTCTTTGGGGTCGTAGTACCCGTCGGCGAAGCTGAACCGGGTGGTGGCCACGATGCCGTTGCCGTCGTCGACCGTCAGTTCGGCCAGGCTGTCCACATTGAAGGGAAGGTAGAGATTGTCGAATTCGGCGGAGGAGCTGTAGGCGAGGCTGAAGGTCGCCCCCACCCCGTTTGCGGCGTTGACCAGCAGGTCCGGGGCGTTCGGGTTGGAGGCTGCGGTGTAGATATCGCCATTGCGGCTGCGCCGGATCAGGTCTGCGCCGCCGCGGCCGTCGACGTTCGCCAGGGCGACGTACCCTTTAAAGAGCGCGCCGAATGTTGCGTCGGTTCTGGCGGCGCTGTTGAAGGAGCCCGTGCCGTTGGAGCGGTAGCAGTCGACGGCCGATGAGTTGAAGTAGTGGCGCACAACGTCCGCCAGGCCGTCCTTGTCGACGTCGGCAACGAGCATTCGACCCGGCTCGATGGCCGCTCCACCCAGGTCCGTTTCCGTGCCGGCGGTGAACCTGCCGTTGCCTAAAGAGAGATGGGAGTAGACCCGCGACGAAAGAGACCTGATTTTAAGCAGGTCGGCCAGGCCGTCGCCGTTGAAATCCCCGATCATGAGGCAGCCCGGGTCGTTCGGCCCGTTTCCAAGGTCCGTCTCGATCGGGGCCTCGAGAGTGCCGTCGCCGTTCGATCTGTAAACGGAGATTTTCGAATTCGCATGGACCCGCACCAGGTCGTCCCGGCGGTCCCCATCGCAGTCGAGCACCAGGATTCGGCCTGTGTCCGCTGCAGCGCCCAGTTGGACGGCCGCCCCCGCATCGAACGTACCGTTGGCCTTGAGCCGGTGAATCGAGAGCTGGCCCGAGAGGGTGCGCAGCTTGATCAGCTCGAGCCTTCCGTCCTGACCCAGCACATCCCCGACCAGGATGCGGCCGCGGTCGTTCATGCCGCCCAGGTCGCTGCGCACACCGGCCGCGAAGGACCCGTTCCCTAACCCCCGGTGAAAATATACGATTCCGGTGGTTCCGGATGTCTCCACCTTGACGATGTCGGCCGAGCCGTCCGCATCGAAATCGGCGACGAGGAGGTAGCCGGCCTGGTTGGCGCCGCCTGCCAGTTTGGTGCCGATCTTGCCGCCGTAGCCGCCGGCACCGTCGGATAAATAGACGAAGACATACGGCGTGGCGCTCGTGCTGTTGAATTTCAACAGATCCGGGTAACCGTCTGAATCGCAGTGGCCGTGGAAAACGTAGCCCGCATTGTTCTCACCTTCGGTCTTGGCCGACGGACCGGCCGTGAAGATACCGTTGCCCCCGTTCTGGTAGGCAAATGTGACCGCCGGCTGCGGGTCGGCTTTGATCTGCCGCAGGCGGGAGCGGCCGGAGACGCCCTGCTCGTAGCTCAGCTCGAAAACGCGCGCCGTTTGTCCGTTTGCTTTCGTCGTAACGGTTGAAAGGAGCTTGGCGGTGACGACCCGGGTTCGGCTGAGATAGGATACCACCGGGTCGGGGCGGCTCGCATAGGCGAACAACACCGCGTGCGTGGGGGCGGCCTGCGCATGCCCGGTGTAGTCGATCCGCTGGGGGTAGATCTGCCCCTGGTCCTTGAAGTAGGTGATGGCGTAGAAGTTCCCGTTGGGGTCCTCCACCCGCTCCAGGCACCAGCGAAACACGCCGTTGGGGCCCTCCAGCCGCGATCCGGCGTGCGAGCCGAAAACATAGCGCCGGCCGTCGCGGCTCGTAACGACCCAGCCGGCGGCCGGGGAGAGCAGTCGATACTTCGAGAAACCCTCTTCCCGTTTCAGCCCGAACCAGCCGCTGCCCCAGTCGGCGCGGGCCGCCAGTTCCTCACCGTCGTGTTCGAATGCCACCCCCAGGAAGTCCAGCCCATTGCGGCAGGAGCGCTGGATCGCCCCCAGCGCAAGGTTCCAGCCGACCCCGGCGAGCCCGCTGCGCTCGGCGCTGTTGTATTCGAGCGCAAGCCGTGGGGCGAGGCCTCTTCTGCCGGGGGGGAGAGGAACGGGGTGGCTCAAGCGGGCCGCACCGCTGCTGGCGGCGGTGGCCGGCGCTTCAAAAGGCAGCAGGGAGCCGCTGTTTTCCTGGGGCAGGATGGTGGGGTCATACGGCGGCTCGACCTGCGCCGCACCCGGCGAGAATGCGGCAAGGACGGCAAACAGAACAACGGCTGCAACTGCCGGTTTGGTTTTCATCCGCGGGTGCTTTCGATCCTGTCGGGCTACGGTTCGAGGGTGACCTGCTTTACGACGATGCGGCCGAACATGTCATACTCGAAGAAGGTGCCGGCCGGCACGGGCGCCTCGCTTCGGTCCGTCGGGTCGGTCCCGACCCTGAACTCCTGGAAGTTGCTGTAGCCGTCGCCATCGGCGTCGTCGGCGCCGCGCTGCTCCAAACCGCCGAATCGGGCGTACTCCCAGGCATCGGGCAGGCCGTCCTGGTCGTCGTCGTCATCCGGCGCAAGACAGATTACCAGACCGACCGCGACAGGCTCATAGATGATCGTTCCGGCCGGAGGGTCCTGCCGGAGCACCTGGTTCTTCGGGGTCCGAAGATCATGGGCCGTCTGGATGGGGCCGACCGGAAGTCCCTCATCCTGCAACCGGACCAGGGCATTTTTTAGATCAAGCCCCACCAGTCCGGGCATGGTCCTAGGCCGTTTCGCCGCAGCGACGACCACCGTTTTCGGCAGGCTCTCGACTATCCCGTCGCCTACCACCAGTTCGACCAGGTAGATGCCTGCCAGGTCTGCGACAAACGTCGGGCCCACGGCGGCGGGGTCGGAAAGCTCGGAGCGGCTTTGAGGCGGTTTAGAGACCAACGCCCAGGTGAAAGAGAGCCCCCGCCCTTCCGCCGCGCGCGAGGCGCCGCCGTCCAGGGTGACGGTGTCGCCGACAAAAACCGACTGGTCGGCGCCCGGGTCGGCCGTAGGTGCGACACCTCCGCTGGTGGGAGGCTCCCGCGCTTCCTGGTCGTTTTGTTGAGGCGAATCCGGCTCCGGCGGTTTTTTTGCAGCGACAGGCTCCTCCGGGCCAGGGGGAGCGGTTTGGTCCGTGACCGGAGGAGTTTTTGTCGGGTTCGGCGTCAAGTCGATCCCTGGGCCTTCTCCAGGTTCATCGGGTCGAACGACCACAGGTGGGCTCGCGGGCGGAGTCGAAGGCGGTGCGTTTGGATTTGGATGCGGCGCTTCATTGTCGTCTTGCCTCGGCTCATCGGGTCGAACGATCACGGGCGGTGGGAGGGGCCGATTTGGAGGCTGCCGATTTTCAGTCGGGGTGTTGCGGTGCCGGGAGGAGACCAGCGGGTATCGGCCGGCTGGAGCGGCGGGCGGTTCCGCCTGAATTCGAGCTGAAACCGGCGCTGACCAGAGGGGCGCTTCGGCCGCAGAGGAAAGCACCGGCGCTGCAACCCGCTGCCCAGCAGACTGCGGCGCAACGGTGCTTGCATTTGGCGCGGCGTTTGATCGCGCGGGGAGGCTGGCCGCGGCAGGTAGCAGGGATGATAATACTGGCTCTGTTAGGTGTTTGGGGCTTATGGCGGCCGCTGGTCTGACCTGATCGGGTTCGCCCCCCGCAGGGCTCGCGATTGTTACCGACTCAGGGTGGGGCCGGAGAACTATTTCAGGGCTGCCCTCGAATGAAAGATGGCCTTCGCGCGGGTTGTTAATCGAGATGTGGGCGGCAAGAGTGGCGGAGCAAAGGATCAACAGGAGGAGAAGGTGCGGTCTTCCAAACATGCCGCTTTCCTCGACAGGGAAAAGGTCAGGAGGAAGTTTGGTCTCGGTGATCCGTCGGGGTCTCTATCTATCAAAACGGGGCTTTTGCTGTCAACATAAAAAGTCTTAAATTACAATATGTTGTATTGTTTTACTCCAATTGACAGCAACGTGCACTCTTTTTACAGCAACGTGGTATTTCCAGCGGCTTTTTTTGAAATCAGCCCCGAAAGCCAACGTATTTGGATGCGGGCGGGGCAGCGGGGGTGTTGCCCGGTTTCGGATCGAAGAATGAGAGCGGCGGAAGGATGAGTCTTGGGATTGGTGGTGCCCCGGAGTGCGGCTAGGGCTGCAGCCCCCTGTCCCGGTGCTTCAGTTGCCGGCCTTTGCGCGGTCGAGATTGCGGCGGATCTCGTTGATGTCGTTGCTCTCGCCCATGTGCGCCTCCACCCATTCGGGCGTTTCGGAGAACTCGCGGGCGAGTGCCTGGAGGGCATCTGCATAGGTGCTGTGCCGGGCCGTGTCGGAGGTCCAGTAGGGCTGCGACCGGCGGGGCTTGTAGAAGGGCTCGGAGGTTTGCGCTGCGCTCTCAGCGGGCCGCCCGGGGCCGTCGCCGGCGGAGAGCTTCGCTTCCAGGAGGCGGCGGATCTCGACGAGGTCGTTTGAGTCGGCCATGTGCTGCTCCACCCACGCGGCCGGCCGGTCGTACTCGGCTGCCAGGGCGGCGATGGCCTCGGGGTAGGTGTCGTGGTGGCGCGTCTGGCTGCTCCAGTACTTTTTCGGCCGGCGGGGGTCGTAGAAGAGCAGACCGGATTCCGACCGCGGCATGGACGGCTGAGCGGGGGCGGCCCGGGGCGCAGCAGGAGCGGGTTGCATTTCGGCAGCGCTGGCGGCCGGCGGCGCCGAAGATGGGGCGGCGGGCGGCGCATCCGGGGGGGCTTCCGAGGGGGTCTCCAAAGGCAGCGTCTTTTCGATCGACTTGAGGTCGGCCCTTGGGTAGATCAGTACCCCTCCATCGTGCTCGCAGCGCACCTCGTCCTTTTCCTCCCACGCCATGCCGTCGCAGACGGTCCGCATTCCATCCTTGAAGTGGATGATGTCGGCCAGAACCGGGCGAACGCCGGAGGCAGCGAATGACGCGGCGAAAACGCAAAGGAAGAGCAGGGAGGTTCGCTGTGCGGATCGGGGCATTTCGAATTTCGCGCCGGCGCTGCGGGATCGTCACTCGGCGGCCGAGGCGGGGTTGCTGCCCTTCAGCGTGTCCTTGACGACGCGCAGCAGCTCCTGGCGGTTGATCGGCTTGGCCAGGGTGTGCGCCGCGCCGAGCTTTTTTGCGCCGAGCAGGTAGCCCTCGGGGCGGTTCAGGCCGCCGCCGGACATGGCGATGATCTTGAGGTCGGGGAACTCTTTCCTGAGCTCGATCATCATGCCGATGCCGTCCTTGTTCGGCATGATGAGGTCCGTAATGATCAAATCGGCCGGCTTTTGACGAAACAGGCGGATCCCGTCGAGGCCGTCCGCGGCCTCGGCAACCAGGTATCCTTCCCGCTCCAGAATCAGCCGGACCATCGACCGGATCTGGGCTTCGTCATCGATGATCAGGATGCTTTCCATTGCGCTGACGCCTTTAGGCCCACTACGGGAATGGGGCAGGTGGGGTGAAATCGGCTTGATCTGAAAGCCATTGTCCTATTAAACCACAACTTGCTCCGCTTTTCAACCATCCTCGGCTGACTCCTTAAATTTACATGATACATAATTGACAGAGGGTCCTTCTTGTGGTCAATTGCCTTGCATTCAGAAGGTGAGCTGTTTTTTTAAACTGGTTTCACAAGCTCGGATCACGGTTACGGGCAAGGCGCAGGCCGTTTCTAAAGCGCAGCAGCCTCAAAGGGTTGCGACCACGTTCGCGCGGCCCGCAATCCCGTTCCAAGGATGCATCCCCGTTTTGCGCGGATGTAATCCACGGGGCGGAGCTATAGGCTGAGCTTGATATCACAGAGGCGGTTGATCATGGTTCTTGCTGCCAGAAGCGAACCCCGGGGCGGACGGTGGTTAAATACGTGGACGCCACCCATTCGAAAAAGCGCATTTCAAGCGCCATCGCGACTGGGAGGAATGCCTGGTCAAATTTCTTTATCAAGAAGCCAAACGTCCTGATGCTGGAGACTGGCTGCTGCTTGCTGCTCTCCAATCTCATTCAAAACCGGCCGGGTTTACGCGGGTCCTCCGAATCGCTTTACGCAATCTTCAGATCTCTAAAGCTCAATGGCGGGGCAGAGGATTTCGAAGCCTGGCTGCGGAGCGGCTGGCTCAACGTTGCGCGGGTGGCGGACATGCTATACGCCGAATTGAGGAACGAACGGGTGACGAGCCATGGAATTCCATTTTGAACCCCAATCCATCCCCGACGTCCTGCTGGTGACCCACGGGGTGGTGAGGGACCAGCGCGGGTTTTTCCTGGAAAGCTTCCGCGAGGAGCCGTTTTTGAAGCATGGGCTGCCGAGGTTCGTTCAGGACAACCACGCCAAGTCGACCAGGGGCGTGCTCAGGGGCCTGCACTACCAGCTGCGTCCGGCTGCGATCGCCAAGCTCGTGCGCTGCCTGCGCGGCCGCATATTCGATGTGGCCGTCGACATCCGCCGCGGCTCCGCGTACTACGGCCGCTGGGTCGGCATGGGGTTGACCGAAGACGACTGCCGCATGCTTTACGTACCCGAGGGCTTCGCCCACGGCTACTGCGTGCTATCGGACGAAGCCGAAGTCTTCTATAAAACAACCGGCTACTATTCTCCTGCGCACGACCGCGGGTTCCGCTGGAACGACCCGGAGGTCAAGATCCAGTGGCCGTTCGCAGAGCCCATCCTCTCTTCCAAGGATGCCAACGCCCCGCAGTTGAAGGACGCCGAAAACAATTTCGAGTAAGACCCAAAAGATTTTTACTCAGTCATTGAGTAAATTTGCACATTGACTGAGAACTTTCTGAACTTTAAATAATCTTAGATTCTTAAAAAAGTACGTATGCACGCTTTTTCAAGATCATTGGTGGCGTTGCGGGTCAAAGAGCTCGAGAAAAGGCAGCCTGTTTTTCAGGTGTTAACCGGCCCCCGGCAGGTCGGCAAGACAACCATCGCTCAGCAGGTGATAAACCGATTGCCGTTTTCAGGACCTTTTTTCAAGACCGGCCGAGGCGTGGTTCGAAAACTGACATGGCCTTCAGAATGAACCGAATTTACTCCAGCCTGATTCAACTGCCCGAAAGCCCGCGCGCGCTGCCGGTGCTCCTCGGGTTCGCCGCCCTTCTGATGGGGGCGCTCTTCATCGTCCGGCTGAAACTACGACGGGGAAATTTACATTGCCGCCGCCATGAAATTCTCGGATGGATTTTTCCGCGAGGGAATGGCGCTCTACCCAATGCCGTTCTATCCGCTGCTCATATCCTTTTTTTACAAAGTTGTACCGAATTGGATTTTAGCCGGAAGACTGATCTCTTTGCTGTCGATGGCGTTGGCGGTAATTCCTCTTTATCTATTAGCGAGAGACTTGTTCAGTTCACGTGCAGCTTTCTGGTGCAGCGTAACATATATGCTGCTGCCTGAGACCCTGAATCAATCCAATACGGTTATGCGTGAGCCCATTTATTTTTTGTGTTTTTTATCGGCGACCTATTTTGCGCAGCGCGCATTGCAAACGCAACGAATTAGCCCTCTTATTTTTTCAGCTCTGTTCGGGGCCTTGTCGACCCTGTTTAGGGTGGAAGGTTTGATTTTTTTCCCGGTCTGCTTTTGCGTTTTCGCAGGTCAGGCTATCAGCAACTTAAGAAAATCAAAACCCCATCTAAGATTGTTGACCTCCTGGGTTGCGATCAGTGCCGTTTTAGCGACTGCTTCGGCCATCATGGTAAGCATTTATCCGTCCGAAGGGATCAACCGCTACGGTGACTGGAGATACTATTTTTTTGGATTTATAGATGGGAATCTGCTGGAAAGCTATTACAAAATCTATGACCATATCACCCAAATCAAGGAGGTGTCTCCGGTTCAAGGTATTGGTCACCACATCGCCGAAACCATGCGGACAATGATGCCGCTTGTTTATTTTTTAGGGTTGATTCAAGTGCTTTCATTCGTAATTATGGTTCCCAATTTGATACCGTTATCAATCGGCTTAATTAGAACCGTGAACAGCCCGCAACATATTTTAACTCTTGCCAACGCTATCGGACTGCTGGCCTTGGCATATGGTTTTTTCATTCGAACAGAGATCATCATGAAACGATATGTAATGATAACGGGCCTATTGCTGACACCGTGGATCGGATTCGGCATTGACATCATTTTGGGAAGACTCAGCCGTATCTCGTTCGGACGGTGGGCGGTCGGCTGCATAGTCTTGCTAATTTTCGTGATTCCGGCTGACGGTTTCTTTAAGTTTTTCAAAAACCCGGACGATCTCGCCTCCCGTGCAGGAGAATGGGTTGCGACTAATTCGGAATTTAATAATACTAAAATTGTGATGAATGATCAGATAGTTAAGTTTCACACAGACCTCCTCCACAATTCTACTCATGAGAAAAGCACTCTGTTGTATCTCGACATCAACGACGACGACTTTTGCAAACTGCAGCAATTCGCAGTAGACAACGATGCCAAGGTGATCGTAATTCAAGGCCGCAACAACGTCACGGATGGTTTCAAATGCCTTTCCAACTACAGCGAGATCAAAGAATTTAAGTCTAAAAAGAAGTTCATCAAAATATTCAAAATAGAATAATATTCTGCCTAACAACCAATTAAAAAAGATCGCTGTTTATTGCGTTGACATCACCGAATTCAAAATCAGGAGGCGGCATGCAATTCATCGACCTGGCGTTTCAGCAGAGACGCATTCGAAAGGAGCTTGAAACCGGAATCCTATCAGTTCTCGACCACGGCCAGTACATAATGGGGCCGGAGATCAAAAAGATGGAATCTAAGCTTGCCGAGTACTGCGGCGTTCGGCATGCGGTTTCATGTGCCTCGGGGACAGATGCGCTCCTGCTGGGGGGCAACTCCGGTCTTCGTGGACATCGACCCCGTAACCTTCAACATCGATCCCCGGCGGCTGGCGGACGCCCTGCGCGCCGTCAGCAGCGGAAACGCCGACGACCACCCGTTGCCCCAAGGGGCTCGGACGTCGCTCAAGCCCAAGACGGTCATCGCCGTCGACCTCTTTGGAATGCCGGCGGATTATCCCGCCATCAACCGCATTGCCGCGGATTTCGGCGCCGTGGTCATCGAGGATGCCGCCCAATCCTTCGGCGCCGAACTGAAAGGCCGCAAAGCCGGTGCTTTGGCTGAGGTGGGCTGCACCTCCTTCTTCCCGGCGAAGCCGCTCGGCTGTTACGGCGACGGCGGAATGTGCTTCACCGACGATCCGCAGCTGGCCGCCGTCATGGATTCGCTACGAGTGCACGGGAAGGGCACGGACAAATATGATAACGTGCGGGTGGGGATCAACGGGCGCATGGACACGCTGCAGGCCGCGATCGTCCTTTCGAAGTTTTCGATTTTCCCCGAAGAGGTCGTTTTGCGCCAGGAAGTCGCCCAACGTTACCACCAGTTGCTTGCCGGGCTTGAGGGTTTGACCACTCCGATTGTCCCGACGGGGTATCTATCGGTTTGGGCACAGTATTCGGTGTTGGCTGCCTCGGAAGACCACCGAAAACGGCTGCAGGAGGGACTTAAGCAGGCCGGGATTCCCACGGCGGTCTACTATCCCAAGCCGCTGCATCTGCAGACCGCATTCGCTCGACTCGGCTACAAAGAGGGAGACTTTCCGCACAGCGAGGATGCGTCGCGCCGTATTTTCAGCCTGCCGATGCACCCGTACCTGAACTCTGATGACCAGGAAAAAATCGCCTCGGCCCTCAAGAACCTGACGAAGTGAGGTGAATCGTTCATGGAATCGACCCCAAATCAGAATAGCCCATCGGTTGCGGTGATCGGGACCGGGTATTGGGGCAAGAATCTTGTCCGCAACTTCCACCAGATCGGCGCACTGCGGATCATCTGCGACAAGAGCGAAGCCGTTCTCGCAGCGCTGCAGGCGCAGTATCCGGGAGTGGAGATCGCCTTTGCGCTGACCGATGTGCTCAAACGCAGCGACATCGAGGGCGTGGTCATCGCGACGCCGGCGGAAACCCATTTTTTTCTCGCCCGAGAGGCGCTGCTGGCCGGCAAGCACGTCTATGTGGAGAAGCCGCTCGTCCTGAACGAAACGGAGGGAGAGGAGCTGATCGCGATCGCGGCCAAGAAGGGCAGGGTGCTGATGGTGGGGCATCTTCTGCACTACCATCCGGCCTTCATTAAACTGAAGGAGCTGGTTGCCACAGGAGAACTGGGAAGGATCAACTATATTTACTCACACCGCTTGAATTTAGGAAAAATCCGAAGAGAGGAGAACATCCTTTGGTCTTTTGCACCGCATGATATTTCGATGATTTTAGCTCTGGCCGGTAGCGAACCGGAGATGGTGCAGACCACCGGGGGATATTACCTGCACCAGGCCATCGCCGATGTGACCACGACCCATTTGAATTTCCCCAGCGGCTTGAAGGCGCACATTTTCGTCTCCTGGCTGCACCCCTTCAAAGAGCAGAAGCTGGTCGTGGTGGGCGAGCGCAAGATGGCGGTGTTCGACGACACGCTGGACTGGCCCGACAAACTGCTGCTCTTTCCCCACCGGATCGAATGGCGCAACAACATGCCGGTGCCGGTCAAGGCCGAGCCGGAGCGGCTCGACTACCCCCGGGAGGAGCCGCTCAAGCGGGAGTGCCTGCATTTTCTGCACTGCATCCGGAGCGGCGAGCGGCCGGCGACCGACGGCAGCGAAGGGCTGCGGGTGTTGCGGATCCTGAATGCGAGCCAAACGTCGATGGACCAGCAGGGCAAGCGCATCCGGATCGACGGCCGCGGCGCGGCGGCCCCGCCGGAGCCGGCGGCACGTGCGCAGGTCGCTCCAGGGGCCTTCGTGCACGAGACCGCCGTCGTGGACCCGGGGGCGGTCGTGGGCGCCGGCACCAAGATCTGGCACTTCTCCCACGTGCTTCCGGGATCAGATGTCGGCGAACGCTGCAACATCGGGCAGAACGTGGTCATCGGGCCCGACGTGCGCATCGGCAGCCGGTGCAAGATCCAGAACAACGTGTCGGTTTACAAGGGCGTCACCCTGGAGGACGGAGTCTTCTGCGGGCCCTCTATGGTGTTTACCAACATCTACAATCCCCGGGCCGAGATCGCCAAGATGGACCAGGTGCGCCCCACCTTGGTGAAAAAGGGAGCCACTATCGGGGCCAACGCCACGATCGTCTGCGGAACCACTCTGGGGCGATACAGCTTCGTAGGCGCTGGTGCGGTGGTGACGCGCAACGTCCCCGACCACGCGCTGGTCCTGGGAAATCCGGCCAAGCAGATCGG
>JALOOU010000168.1 GCA_025454255.1 Desulfobacterales bacterium
CAGAAAGACGCAGCGCCGGCCCGTGCGGCTTGCGAGCACCAGGCGCGAGGGCGCCCGCCGGATGGCGGCCTCCACCAGGTGGCCCGGGATCCGCACGCGGTCGTCCTTCACCCGGGCGCCCGCCCCCGAGAGGATCTCCAGCGCCCGGGCATGGGTGATCTTCACCCCCGTGCGCTCCAGCACGTCTAGGGTCGCCGCGTGGATCTGGGCGATCTGATCCGCGTCGATGACGTGAAGCCGGGGCTTGAAAAACAACGCGTCGGTGGTCATCCCCATACGAAGTCTCCTCTCGGCGAATTTGCACGATCCGTCTGGCAAAAACGCGGACCGTTTTATTTCAACGTCAACACCGGGGTGCGGGCATTCAGAACGACGTAGGCGGCATTCGATCCGAAAACCAGTTTGCCCAGCCGGGAGACATGCTTGAGGCCGATGACGATCAGGTCCGCTTTCCGTTCGTCGGCGAACTCGACGAGGTCCTCCCCGGGCATGTTGCCGCGCACCAGCAGGTGGGTCTCGCAGGCGACCCGGTTCTTGGCCAACAGCGCTTCGGCGAAGCTCAACTGCTCCTGCGCCGCGATGATCTTCTCCTTGGGGCTGTATTCGCCGCCCACTTGGGAGTTGACCACCAGGACGGTGGCCTGGAAGGCCTTGGCGTAGGTCATGGCCACTTTCAGCGCCTTCTGGCACGCCTTGGACCCTTCGTATCCGACGACTATCTTCATGGCGTGTCTCCTGCTCAATCGCTGAGACATGGGCTGCGCGCCGCCGCGGTCTCATCCAGTCGCATGAGCTTCGGCGAGGTCGGGGCCTGATGCAGCAGCTCCGGGTTGTCTTGCGCCTCCGCGGCAATGGCCCGCATGGCCTCGACGAAGCCGTCGAGGTTTTCCCTGGGCTCGGTTTCCGTGGGCTCCACCATGATGGCGCCGCTCACCACCAGCGGGAAATAGACGGTGGGCGGGTGAAACCCGTAATCCATCAGGCGCTTGGCGATGTCAAGGGTGCTCACTTTCTGCGCCGACTGGATCTGGTCCGTGAAAACGCACTCGTGCATGCAGGGCCGGTCGTAGGGCAGGTGGTAGGCGCCCTTGAGCTTTGACTTGATGTAGTTGGCGTTCAGAACGGCGATCTGGCTGGCGCGCTTGAGGTTGGCGGCCCCCATGCTGAGAATGTAGCTGTAGGCCTTGAGCTGCACGCCGACGTTGCCGCAAAAGGCGTGCAGCCGGCCCACCGTGTCCGGGAATTGCTCGGAGAGGGCATACCGCCCCCGGCGTTTGACGACGCGCGGCACGGGCAGGAAACGCTCCAGCGCGCGGGTCACGCACACCGGGCCGCTGCCGGGGCCGCCGCCGCCGTGCGGGGTGGAGAAGGTCTTGTGGAGGTTGAGATGCAAGATGTCGACCCCGACGGCCTGCATGTCCACGATGCCCATGACGGCGTTCATGTTGGCGCCGTCGCAGTAGACCAGTCCGCCCTTGGCGTGGACGATCGCGGCCACCTGCCGGATGTTCTCCTCGAACAGGCCCAGGGTGTTGGGGTTGGTCACCATGATCCCGGCGGTCTGCTCGTCCATCAGGGCGGCGACGGCGGCCGGCTCCAGCATGCCCTGGGGCCCCGACTTGACCGGGATGCTCTGGAAGCCGCAGAGCGAGGCGCTGGCCGGGTTGGTGCCGTGAGCGGTGTCCGGGATGAGGATCTTGGAGCGGACCCGCCCCTGACGCCGGTGGTGTGCATGGCAGATGAGCATGCCGGCCAGCTCCCCGTGCGCCCCGGCGGCGGGCTGCAGCGAGGCCGCGTCCATGCCGGTGATTTCGCACAGGTAGCGCTCCAGATGGTAGAGCAGCTCCAGGATCCCCTGCGCCAGCGGGGCCGGCAGCATAGGGTGGGCGCCGGCAAAGCCGGCCAGCGCGGCCTGGCGCTCGTTGGTCTTGGGGTTGTACTTCATGGTGCATGACCCCAGCGGGTACATGCCGGTGTCGACCCCGAAATTCCACTGCGACAGGCGCGTGTAATGGCGCACGACGTCCACCTCGGAGAGGTCCGGGAAATCCGGCCCGTCGCCGGCGACGTCCTCGGGGACGGGGATGCGCTCGACGTCGCGCCGCGGCAGCGACATGCCGCGGCGGCCGCGACCTCCCTTTTCCCACAGCAGGGGTTCCTCCAGGATCAGTCCGCGGGTACCGATGGAAGCTTTCATGCGCTCACCTCCTTCACCAGTTCGTCAAGGTCTGCGCGGGTCAGCGTCTCGGTCACGCACAGCAGATGGCTGCCGGCGAGCTCCGGATACCAGGGGTCCAGGGGCAGGCCCGCCACGATCCCGCGCCGCAGCAGGCGCCGGTAGGTCCGGTCGAAACCTGCCGGGAAGGCGACCACGAACTCGTTGAAGGTCGGCGCCTCGAACGGCAGGCGCATACCGGCGGCCGCCAGGCCGGCCTTGAGGTAGCCGCACTTGTCGTGGTTGAGCTCGGCCAGCTCCCGCAGGCCGGTGCCGCCGAGCGAGGCCATGTACATGGCCGCGGTAGTGGCGCACAAGCCCTGGTTGGAGCAGATGTTGCTGGTGGCCTTCTCGCGGCGGATGTGCTGCTCGCGGGTGGAAAGCGTCAGGACGAACCCCCGCCGGCCCTGCCGGTCGGTGGTCTTGCCCACCAGTCGGCCCGGCATGCTGCGCATGAAGTCCTTCTTGGCGGCGAACATGCCCAGCCCCGGACCGCCGAACGAGCGCGGGATGCCGAAGCTCTGGCCCTCGCCGCAGGCGATGTCGGCCCCCTGACGGCCGGGGTTCTTCACCAGGCCGAAGGCGAGCGGCTCGGTGAAGCAGGCCACCAGAAGCGTCTGGCCGTCGGCGTGGGCGGCCTGGGCGGCGGCATGCAGGTCCTCGATGCAGCCGAAGAAGTTGGGCGACTGGATGGCGATGGCGGCCAGCTCCGGGATCTCCGCCGCGCCGCCGAGATCGGTGCGCCCGTCGGGCCCGTAATCGAGTTCGATCACCGTGTAGCCCGTGGGCCGCAGATAGGCGCGCACCACCTCCCGGTAGTGGGGATGGATGGCCCTGGAGACAGCCACCGTGGTGCGGCGGGTGATGCGGATGGCCATCAGGAGCGCTTCGGCCAGGGCCGAGGCGCCGTCGTACATCGAGGCGTTGGCGACGTCCATTCCGAGCAGGCGCGTGACCAGGGTCTGGTATTCGTAGATCGCCTGCAGCGTGCCCTGGCTGATTTCCGGCTGGTACGGCGTGTAGGCCGTGGAGAATTCCGAGCGCCCCAGCAAGTAGGAGACGCTGGCCGGGATGTGGTGGTGATAGCTGCCGGCCCCCAGGAAGACCTTGTAGCGCGGAAACGTCGCCGTAAGCCCGGCCAGGTGTTCCAT
>JALOOU010000004.1 GCA_025454255.1 Desulfobacterales bacterium
GGGGATGGAGAACGCGGGCAAGAACCAGATCATCAACGCCTACGTGCCGATGTCCGAGTTCCAGACCTATGCCCCGGACCTGCGCTCGATGACCGGCGGCCGCGGCATCTACCGGATGGAATTTTCCCACTACGACGAGGTGCCCGCCCACATCGCCCAGAAGATCATCGAGGCGGCGGCCAAGGCGAAGGAGTAGGCTCAAAGGGGATGGCGGCATCCGGCTGGCACTCCCGGGAGGGCGAATAGCCGGCCCAGTGCGCCTCCCAGCGGGTGGCGAAGACGACGCGGTTTTTGGGCAGGATGCGCTTGGCCTCGGGGCAGTCGTGGCGGTGGAAACGCCGCGAGTTGCGGCTGCCGACATAGCGGCCGGGCGCCTCGCGCCACTCCCGCCAGATCCCGCGCCGCGACTCCATCGCCTGCCGCTGGGCGCGCAGCAGGCGCTCTTCGTGTTTCACGTTGGGCCTCTTCGCCAGGCAGAAGGCCAGCCCCGCCTGCAGCAGGGCCTCGTTCACCATGGCGCCGTCGGGCAGGAAGACATAGGCCAGGGTCCGTCCGTAGGCGTCGTACCGCTCCAGATCGAACTCGAGCCGCACCCGCCGTGAGCCGACCCACTCCCGATTGCGGGCGCGGGCCTCGAAGCCGAACGGCTGGGCCGTCCCGGCCGCGTGGTCGATCTCGGGTGCGTCGATGCCGAGGTAGCGCACCCAGCGGCCGTCGGCGAGCTCGATCGTGTCACCGTCCGCCACGCGCCGGACCGCCGCCCACTCCCCCGCGTCCAACCCGCCCGCCAGGATCGTCAGCAGCAAAGACCATGCAACTGCCGTCCGCCTCCACGCCATGCGCGCCACCCGCTGCTCTCCGGATGCAGAATTCGAATCGCGGTGAGAATCCCTTTATGCCCTTGCCGCATTCGCTGGGCTTTTTCCCGTGGGAGTCCCGCCGCGGCGGGATCGCCATCGAATCGCGGCTGGAAGCCGCTCCCGCCAGTCTGGACGGATTTGCCGGCGAAGCGCTCCTCAAAGCCCGCCCTGCAGGCCGCTGGTCCCGTCTAACGCCCCCCAGCCTCGGCTTGCAACCCGCAGTGTTTCACGGCGGCCTCGTCCAGCATCCGCGCCAGGCCGCCGCGTTCGGCCGGCGTGACATCCAGGGCATGGCGCCAGACCTCGTCGTCCTCCATGCACAGATAGACGCAGGTCGTCGGGGACCGCCGCCGGATGGCCTGGGCGAGGCTGCGGAGGGCTTGCATGCGCAGCGGCTTGAAGTAGCGCGCCTTGCCGTCCAGGCCGGCGATGAACTCCCCGTAGATGATCGTGGAGCCCGGGAATCGCTTTCGGATGACGGCCTTGAGGTCCGGCATGAACCGGAAGGCGCCGAGGCTGATCCAGACGATCCGCTCCGCAGCGACGGCATCAAAGAGCCGGTCGACCACCTGGCGGTACTCCGCTTCGCCCCCCTCGTAGATGAGGACCGGGTCGAAGTGAAAGGCGACCGGGAACCCGGCCTCGGCGCTGCGGGCCGCGGCGCGCAGCCGCGCCCCCAGCGAGGCCGTGCCGCGCTCTTCGCTGTGGATCACCCGCTCGGTGTTCAGCGACCAGGCCAGGATGGTCTTCTGCCGATGCGCCAGGTCGAGCAGGCCGTCGATGTTCGCGGTCTTGGTCTTCAGCTCAAGGACGGCCCGATCCTGGCGGGCGAACCGCATCGCCAGCGTGCGCGAGAGCTCCGTCCACGGCTCCCAGATGAGGCTGTCGGTGAACTCCCCGGTGCCGATGCGCTGGATTCCGCGTGCGCCGAAGCAGCGCTCCAGCTCCCGGAACAGCTCCTCGTGGTTGACGTAATACTGCAGCAGCGGCGGGTGGAAATAGGCCTGGAGGATGCAGTAGGAGCAGTCCATAATGCAGTAGCTGCCGATGTGCAGGATCCGGTAGCCGCAGCAGGTGTAGTGCCGTGTGCCCGGGCACTCTTTTAAAAATGCCCCCTTGTTGCGGGTGAGGAAGAGGCGCTTTTTGCCGCTGCCGACCGGGTCTTCGGCCGCGGCCAGATCGGCGTACAACTGCTCCGCATTTTCCACGTATGCGGCCGGCATGCCCAGCCGGCTGCAGATGCGTCGGGTCTCGGGCAGGTCGGCCACCTGCCGGTCGACGTAGAGGCTGGCGATGCTCACGGCTCCGGCGCTCCCGCAAAGCCCGTGCCCTTGCCGGTCAGAAGGCGATGGAGGTCCGGGTGCCCCGCCAATTCGTCCAGCTTGTCCCGTAGGCTCCTGAGCTCCTCCAGGTTTTCGAAGCTCAAGCTCAGCGTGAAACGCGCGCCCTCGAAGTCCCTGGGCGGGGAGAGCTGGAGATTGTCGCCGAGCTTCAGCCGCCGGCGCAGGGCCTGAAAGGCCTCCTCGGCCGCGAGCAGGGCCGGGAAGCGGCGCTGCCGCAGCCGCCGGCGAATGCGTCGGGTCTGCTCGTTGCGGTCGAGCTCCTCGCCGCCCTGAATGCCTGCCAGCGCCGGATCGCCCAGGACCGCGCAGGGGTCGATCCCTTCGCGCGCGGCGATCTCAACCACCAGCGTGACGATCTCCCGCTGCTTGTTGAGGCTGGTCTTCAGCCGCCGGAACAGGCGTGCAAAGGCGGCGGCCGCGGCCGCGGGCATGCCGCCGAGCTCGCCGGCCATCGCAAAGGAGACCGTCTCCTCCAGCACGGCCTCCTGGACCTCGGGCGGCATCCGGCAGAGCGGCTTCAGTTTGGCGGCAAGCCCCGCATGCGCCGGGAGCCCCAATGCCGCGGCATCCCCCGGCGGCAGCCGGCCGCCGGGGGCGTGCTGTTCGAGCAGAGTCAGGGCGCGGGAGGTCTCGATAAGGTTCAACGGCCGGGCCAGGGCGTTTTCGGCCACCGCGCGCAGCGCGCAGGCATAGGCCGGGGTGTGTTCTGAGAGCACCCGTGCGGGGATCGTCTCCCACCCCAGGCGGCGGCAGGCCTCCACGCGCCGGAAACCGCTCACGATGGCCAACCCATCGGCCGCCGAGACAACCAGCGGCGGCGTCAGCAGGCCGATCCGCTCAAGAGAAAGCTCGAGACGCTCGTCCCGGTGTCGGGTGGTAATGCGGAAGCTATCGTTTGCCGGGTCGATCTGCCTTAGGCGGACGACCCGGGGCCGCTCCTCCAGCCGGCCGTCATCAGAGGCCATGCGTGCTGCCGCTCAGCTGTTTGAGCGCTTCGAGGTATTTTTGGCGGGTGCCGCGGATGACCTCCTCCGGCAGCGGGGGCGGCGGCGGCGTCTTGTTCCAGCGGGTCGAGAGCAGGTAGTCGCGCAGGTACTGCTTGTCGAAGCTCTGTTGAGGCCCACCGGGCGCGTAGGTCTCCCGCGGCCAGAAGCGCGAGGAGTCCGGGGTCAGCAGCTCGTCGATCAGGATCAGCTGGTCGCCGACCAGCCCGAACTCGAACTTGGTGTCGGCGATGATGATGCCTTTGGTCTCGGCGAAAGCGGCGCCTTCGCGGTAGATCGCCAGGGTCAGGTCGCGCACGCGTTCGGCCAGTTCGCGGCCGATGCGTTTTTGGGCTTCTGCGAAGTCGATGTTGATATCGTGCGTCCCGACCTCCTCCTTGGTGGCCGGGGTGAAGATCGGTTCGGGGAGCTTGTCGGACTCCCTGAGGCCGGCCGGCAGCCGGATCCCGCAGACATCGCCGGATTCGCGGTACGAGCTCCAGCCGGATCCGGAGATGTAGCCCCGGGCCACGCATTCGATCGGCAGCGGCCGCGCCTTCTTGACCAGCAGGCTGCGGCCTTTCAAGACCGACGCGTAGGGCCGGCAGCTCTGGGGGTATTCGTTCACATCGTCGCTGACCACATGGTTGGCCACGAGCGGCTTGATCTTTTCGAACCAGAAGAGCGAAATCTGGGTCAGAATGGCGCCCTTGTCGGGGATGGGCTCGGCCATGACGACATCGAAGGCGGAAATCCGGTCGGTTGCGACCATCAGCAGGTGTTCGCCCAGGTCGTACATGTCCCTGACCTTGCCGCGTTTGAGCAGGGTCAGCTGAGGGAAATCGGTGGTGCTGATCGCTGAGGCCATCGGTGCGTTGTCTCCTTTCGACGGTGATGGAATCGGGCGGCGCCCCCCTTTATAGGGAAGCGAGGCGCTGTCGGCCGCCGAACGTCAAGCGGCAGCGTTTGGAGCGGACTCAGTTCTCCGGGTCCTGGGTCGCCTGCAGGTAGCGCTTGAGAGTGCGCCGGGATGCGTCGTCCATCTCCAGGAATTCGATCCCCACCTCGTAGACGCCCTGTGAGGCGGAGCGGATGTGAACCGGACGCCCCTTGATGTCGGCCAGGTCGTTTTTGAGCCCTATGCTCAGGATGACGGTGTGCGCGGAGTCGATCGGGAAATGGGTCTCCAGCAGAATGCCGGATTCGGAGATGTTCAGGCTGCGCCCCATCCCCTGCTTGACCGCCCGTTGGTCCTCGTCCAGGCAGATGTAGGAGAGGTTCTTGGTGTTGACCCGGTTGTGTTTGCGCTTTTCGCCTTTCTGCATGCGGAACGCCCCTTCTCCGGCCGCTGCGCTCACGCCAGGCCGGATCGGTTGTAGAGGTTCATGGTTACCAGGGTTGTGGCCGAGATGCAAGCCGCCAGGTGCTCGATGATGTGGCTCAGCGTGGAGGAGAGGCGCCGGTGCTCGCTCTCGACGTTGCGGGTGTTGACCGTGACGAGCTTGAGGTCGGCCGAGGAGAAGACCGCCGCGGCGTGCGGTTCGTGACCGAGGGTGAGGAACGGGATGTGGCCGAAGTAATCGCCTTTTTTCAAGACCGCCAGCGGCAGGTAGCCGCGCTCGGTGCCGCGGGCCACCACCACTTCGCCTTCCCGGATCCGAAACAGCCGCTCTTCGCTCTGGCCTTCGCGCACGGCGATCCGTTTGTCCTTGATCGCGGCCATGAAGGCCCCCTCGCGGGCGTGGATGTCGGCGGCGATGTCGGTCGCGCTGCGCAGCCGGTTGTCGAGGCTTTTGATCAGGCTTTTGTAATCCCCGGACAGGGCCGCGATTTCGGCCGATAGCTGCTGGGAGTCCACCATGCCCAGCTGAATGTTGCCGGAGGCCACCACGGTCGTGTTGCGCACGTTGTCTCCGACCAGCAGCGAGGCCACGCTGCCCAGAAAGGCGCCGTCACCGATCCGCAGGAGGCGGAAGGAGCCCGCGGAGGTGGTCTTGATGATCTCGGCCGCGCCCTCGAGGACCACCCAGATCCAGTTGCCGTGGGCCCCTTCGCGCACGATTTCATCGCCGTCGTAGAAGGTCTCCTCGTCGACGATGCAGGAGTAGTCGACCAGCGGCCCCTTGATCGTCGGCGGCTGATCGGCGCGCTTGACCGGCTCCGCCGCGGGCGCCGGGGCGGCGGGGGCGGAGCCGAGCGCTGCGGGCGCCCCGAGCTTTTCGATGCGGCCCTCGTCCAGCAGCCGCAGGCCGTCCAGGATGATCTCCATCCGCCCTTTTTTGATGGCCCGCTCGCAGCTGATGTCGCCGGTGCTGAATTCGAAACGCCCCTCGGTCCAGCCGAACAGCGAGAAAAGAGCCTCCAGCCCCGAAAGGGACCCGTTGCCGGCATTCACGGGATTGCCGTTGTCGACGTGGATGACCCCCGGAGCGGGGGCGAATTCGCTGAAGAGCTTGAGGGTCCCGGAGGCGCCGGAGCCGCCCAGGAGCTGCAGGATCTCGCCCAGGTTTAGAAAGCTCAGTTTTCCGGAGAAATCGGCGTCGGCAGGATAGGCCATTTTTTTAGAAATCCAGCTCCTGCTGCAGCGTTCGCAATACCAGCCGCAGGCACTCCTGAAGAGTTTTTCCCACGCCGATCCCCTTGAGCGCGGCGGCGGGAAAGGCCGGAACCTTCAGCTGGCGGTTGAGCTCCTGCTGCATCTGCTCGAGGGGCATCAGGGCGATGTGGGCCTCCGCGAGGTCGCGTTTGTTGAACTGCATGACCAGCGGAATCTTGAAAATGCTCAGGTTGTACTCCTTGAGGTTCTGCTGCAGGTCCTTGAGGGCCAGCATGTTCTGCTCGCGCCGGACCTCCAGCGAATCGGCGACGAAGATGATCCCGTCGGCGCCGCGCAGCACCAGCTTGCGGGTGGATGCATAGCGCACTTGCCCGGGCACGGTGTAGAGCTGAACGCGCACGTCGCAGCCCTTGAGCTTGCCGAGCTCAAGCGGCAAAAAATCGAAAAAGAGCGTGCGGTCGCCCTCGGTGTCGATGGAGATCATCTCCCCTTTGACGTGCCGGGTGAATGTCTTGTGGATGTATTCGAGATTCGTCGTTTTTCCGCAGCGGCCGGGGCCGTAGTAGACGATTTTACACTCGATCTGCCGCTTCTTGAGGTTGACGACCGCCATAGGTTCAAGCTTTCAAGATTTCAATAGGTTATCATAGCATAGGCACGCTCGGCGGCAAAGAAAAAAAATTTCGGCGCGTTGCGGTGCGGCTGTTTCCGGGTGCCCGCGCAGCCTCCTAACGCATCTGCGGCTCGCAAGTCAACTCGCGAATTTTGTTGACAAACATGGAGGATGTGCTAACCAGGAACCCTTTTGAACCGCAACGCCAAACTGAAGCCAAGGAGGAACCCATGGACAAAAAGGTCACGGTCATCGGTGCGGGCAACGTCGGGGCTACCGCTGCCCAGCGGTTGTGCGAGAAGGAGCTCTGCGATGTGGTGCTGGTCGACATCATCGAAGGGGTGCCGCAGGGAAAGGCCCTGGATCTGGCCGAGGCGGCCCCCATCGAGAAGCATGACGCCCATCTGACGGGGGCCAACAGCTACGATGCCACGGCCGGGTCCGACATCGTCATCATCACGGCCGGCATTCCGCGCAAACCGGGGATGAGCCGGGACGATCTGCTCACGACCAACGCCGGCATCGTCAAGAAGGTCAGCCGCGAGGTCGCCGCGCGCTCGCCGCAGGCGGTTTTGATCATCGTCAGCAACCCGCTGGACGCCATGTGCCATGTGGCCTTCGAGGCCAGCGGCTTCCCCAAGGAGCGGGTCATCGGCATGGCGGGCGTTCTGGACTCGGCCCGGTTTCGGGCCTTTATCGCCATGGAGCTCGGGGTGTCGGTGGAAAACACCCATGCCTTCGTTTTGGGCGGCCATGGCGACACGATGGTGCCCCTGCCCCGCTACTCCAGCGTGGCCGGGATCCCGATTCCCGAGCTGATGGCCCCGCAGCGCATCGAGGCCCTCGTGCAGCGCACCCGCAACGGCGGAGCCGAAATCGTGAGCCTGCTCAAGACCGGCAGCGCCTACTATGCGCCGGCGTCCGCGGCGGTCGAAATGGCGGAGTCCATCCTGAAGGACAAGAAAAAAGTGCTGCCCTGTGCGGCCTACCTCGAGGGGGAATACGGGATCCGCGATCTTTTCATCGGCGTGCCGGTGAAGCTGGGGGCGAAAGGGGTTGAGCAGGTCATCGAAATCAAGCTGACGGCCGAGGAGAATGCGGCCCTGCAGAAATCCGCCGCCGCCGTTCAGGAACTCAAAAGCGCCTTGGCCAAATTGAACTATTAGCCCAATTTCCGCTTGATCTCCGCGGCGATGGATGGGTGTATGCCGGGCAGCGCGCTCAGCTCCGCGAGCGTTGCGGCCCGGATCGCCGCGATGCCGCCGAAATGCCGCAGCAGCTGGCGCTTGCGCCCCGGTCCGAGCCCGCGGATCCCGTCGAGCACCGATCGCAGGGTGAGGCTGCGCCGTCGCCGGCGGTGAAAGTCGACGGCGAAGCGGTGCGCCTCGTCGCGCACGCGCTGCAGGAACAGCCGCAGGTCCTCCTCGCGACCGAACCCGACCGGATTCACCCGCCCGGGAACGAAGATCTTGTCGCGGATCTCGCCGCGACGCTCGTCTTTCTTGGCGATGGCGACGAGGTCGATGGCCCCCGCGAGCCCCGCGTCCTTCAGCGCCGCTGCGGCGACCCCCAATTGCCCCCGCCCCCCGTCTAAAAGCACGAGGTCCGGCAGGGGGTCGGCGGGCGTCTTGGGTGCGAAGCGGCGCGTGAGCACCTCCGCCATGGCGGCGTAGTCGTCGGGGATCCCCGTCGTATGTAGCACGAACCTGCGGTAAGCGCCGGGCGCCGGCCGGGCATCGACGAACACGACCATGCCGGCAACGGGTTCGGCCCCCATCAGGGTCGAGTTGTCGAAGCACTCGATGCGCCGCGGCAGGCGTCCCAGTCCCAGCCGCTTCTGGAGCCGCGCCAGCAGCGCCTCATCCGCGCTGTGGCCCGCCGCCAGGTTCTGGAGCTCGTCCCGGGCGTTGCGCAGCGCCATCTCCAGCAGCCGCGCTTTTTCACCCCGCCGGGGGTGGGTCAGGCGCACCGCGTGTCCGCCCTGCTCGGCCAGCCACTCGCACAAGAGCGCGCCAGCCTCCAGCGGGTGGGAGACGATGATTTCCGCGGGGACGAAGGCGCTGGGGGCGTAGGCGTGGCGAATGACGGCCTCCAGCATCTCCTCCTCGGTCGCCATGGTCTCGGCGAAGGAAAAGCGGCGTGCGCCGCCCAAAAAGCCGCCGCGCACACTGAAGTGAACGACGACGCCCGCCCCGTCGGCGGCGGCCGCGGCGAACACGTCGCGGTCGCTGAAATCGGTGGTGACGGCGACCTGTTTCTCCACGGTGCGCTCCAGGGCGAAGAGCTTGTCGCGCAGCCGCGCCGCCTTTTCGAACTCGCAGTCCTCGGAGGCGGCCTGCATCTGGGAGCGGATCTTGCGCATCAGCTCCGGGGTGCGGCCCTTCAGAAACATCACTGCTTCCTGGACCTGCTCCCGATAGAGGCCGGGGTCCACCTCCCGGCAGCAGGGGGCGAGGCAGCCGCTCATCTGGCAATGCAGGCAGGGGCGCGTGCGGCGGCCGAATTCGCCGGCCCGGCAATGCCGCAGCTTGAAGGTCTTGGCGAGGATGTTCAGCGTCTCGCGCACGGCGCGGGCCGAGGCGAACGGCCCGAAGTACTGCGCATCGTCCTCGCCGACCTTGCGCACGATGCTGAACCGCGGGTAGGCCTCGGTCGGGTCGAGTCTGAGCGACGGATAGCGTTTGTCATCCTTGAGCACCACATTGTAGCGCGGCCGGTGGCGCTTGATCAGATTGGACTCGAGAATCAGGGCCTCCTTCTCGGTGCGCGTGACGATGGTCTCTACGTCTGCGATCCGTCGGACCAACACCCCCACCTTGGCGTCGGCATGCCCGGAGGACGTGAAGTAGGCGGCCAGCCGCTTGCGCAGATTGCGCGCCTTGCCGACGTAGATGACCTCTCCCTGGGCGTCGCGCATCAGGTAGACCCCGGGCGCGCTGCTGATCGAGGCCAGTTTGGAGGCCGGGCCGGGGTGGGGGGCGGCGTCGGTCGTCATGCGTCCATCACCAGCAGCCGGCGCAGCGCCCGGATGCGGTCACGCAGCTCGACGGCCCGCTCGAAGTCGAGGTCCCGGGCCGCCGCGCGCATCTCGGCCTCCAGCACGTGGATCCGCTCCTCGAACTCCTCCAGCGAGGCCGCCTCGGGGGGCGGCGGGGCGGCGTCATCGGCGGCGGCGGCTTCGCCGCTGAACTCGAAGGTGTCGGCGACCGCCTTGCGGATGCCTGCCGGGGTGATGCCGTGCCGGCGGTTGTAGGCCTGCTGGATCGCGCGCCGGCGGTCGGTCTCCTCCATGGCCTGGCGCATGGAGGCGGTCACGGTGTCGGCATACATGATCACCGCCCCGCTCAGGTTGCGGGCGGCGCGCCCGCTGGTCTGGATCAGCGAGCGGTGCGAACGCAGAAACCCCTCCTTGTCGGCGTCGAGAATGGCGACCAGCGACACCTCGGGGATGTCAAGCCCCTCGCGCAGCAGGTTGATTCCCACCAGCACGTCGAAGTGCCCCAGGCGCAGGTCGCGGATGATGGCCATGCGCTCGAGCGTGGTGATGTCTGCGTGCAGGTAGCGCACCCGCAGGCCGAGCTCCGCGTAGTACTCCGCGAGGTCCTCGGCCATGCGCTTGGTCAGGGTGGTCACGAGCACGCGTTCGCTGCGCGCTTGGCGCTTGCGGATCTCCTCGAGCAGATCGTCGACCTGGTTGCGGGCGCTGCGCACCTCCATCTGCGGGTCGATCAGGCCGGTCGGCCGCACGATGAGCTCGACCACCCCCTCCCGGCCCTTCTCCATCTCGTATTCCGCCGGGGTGGCCGAGACGTAGACGACCTGGTTGAAGCGCGCCTCGCACTCCTCGAAGCGCAGGGGGCGGTTGTCGAGGGCCGAGGGCAGCCTGAAGCCGTACTCCACCAGGGTCTCCTTGCGGGAGCGGTCTCCCCGGTACATCCCGCGCAGCTGCGGGACCCCGATGTGGCTCTCGTCGACGAAGAGCAAAAAATCCTTCGGGAAATAGTCGAGCAGCGTCGGCGGCGGCTGCCCGGCGCTGCGGCCCGTGAGGTGGCGGGAGTAGTTTTCGATGCCGTTGCAGTACCCGAGCTCGTGGATCATTTCGAGATCGAAGCGCGTGCGCTCCTCGATGCGCTGGGCCTCGACCAGCCGGTCCCTGCTGCGGAAAAAATCGACGCGCCGCTTGAGCTCGGCGCGGATGGAGCTCATGGCCCGCTGCCGGGTGGTTTTGCGGGTGACGTAGTGGCTGGCGGGGAAGATCGCGGTGCGCGTCAGCCGCCGCAGCACGATGCTGCGCAGGGCGTCGATCTCGGCCAGCCCTTCGACGCGGTCGCCGTAAAAGTCGATGCGCACGGCCCGCTCCTCCTCGTAGGCCGGGAAGACGTCCACCCGGTCACCGCGCACGCGGAAGGTGCCGCGGTGGAAATCGATGTCGCTGCGCTCGTACTGCATGGCCACCAGGCCGGCGAGCAGCGCTTCGCGGTTGAGCTCGGCTCCGGCCTCGATCTCCACCCGCAGGTCGAGGTAGTCCTCCGGCGCACCCAGGCCGTAGATGCAGGAGACGCTCGCCACCACCACGATGTCCCGGCGCGACAGGACCGAGCGCGTGGAGGAGTGCCGCAGCTTGTCGATCATGTCGTTGATGGAGGAGTCCTTGGCGATGTAGGTGTCGCTCGCAGGGATGTAGGCTTCCGGCTGGTAGTAGTCGTAGTAGCTGACGAAATACTCGACGGCGTTGTCGGGAAAGAGGAGGCGAAACTCCTGGTAGAGCTGGGCCGCCAGCGTCTTGTTCGGGGCGATCACCAGGGTGGGCCGGTCGAGCTTGGCGATGACGTGGGCCATGGTGAAGGTCTTGCCCGAGCCGGTGACGCCCAGCAGCACGTTGTGCGCGCGGCCGGCCGCCAGGTTCGCGGTGAGCTTCTCGATCGCGGCCGGCTGGTCGCCGCGCGGCTCGAAGGGGGCTTTCAGCACGAAGGCGCCCATTGCTATGCGGCCGGCCCTTGCTCGCCGGCGGTGAGCAGGACCGTCGCCATGGCGCCGATCCCCTCGCCCCGCCCGACCGGGCCGCAGGCCTCCATGGTGGTGGCCTTGATGTTGACACGGTCGGCCGGCAGATCGAGCGCCCCGGCGATATTCGTCTGCATCAGCAGCCGGTAGGGCGCCATGCGCGGCGCTTCGGCCAGGATCACCGCGTCCACGTTGACCACGGTCAGGCCGCGTTCGGCAGCCAGGCCCCGGCAGGTCGCGAGCAGCCGCAGGCTGGAGGCGCCCTGGAAGCGCGGGTCGGTGTCCGGGAAGTGGAGGCCGATGTCGCCCAGGCCGGCGGCCCCCAGCAGCGCGTCGCAGACGGCGTGGATCAGGGCGTCCGCGTCGGAATGGCCGAGCAGGCCGCGGCTGCAGGGGATGTGGACGCCGCCGAGCACGAGCGGGCGCCCCTCTACCAGGCGATGAAAGTCAAAGCCGATACCGCTGCGCATAGGCTCAAACCGTGATGAGGGTGGAGGCTCGGCCACCCGGGTCGGGCCCCGGTGGCGGTCAACGCCGGGCAACTGCTGTTCACCTGAAATGCGACCGGCGGCCGCAAAAGTAACACAAGCCTTTCCGTGCGGCAACCGCACGCCGCGCGAACGCACGCCGGAGTCACTCCTCGCCCCACAACGCCTCCTGCAGGCCGGAGGTGCGTTCGATGCGCCTGCGGATGGCGGCGGACAAGAGGGCCCGGTCGGCGCTCACGGTCAGCCGTTTGCGCGCGCGGGTCAGGGCGGTGTAGATCAGCTCGCGCGTGAGCACCGGCGAATCCCGGTCCGGGAGCACCAACAGGACCTCGTCGAACTCCGACCCCTGGCTCTTGTGAACGGTCATGGCAAAAACGGTTTCATGTTCCGGGAGGCGGTAAGGCAAAAACCGGCGCACCCCGACGCCCGCAGCCGGGAAAAACACGAACAGCTCCTGCGGGGCTCCATCGGGGTCGGGCAGCGTTATCCCGGTGTCGCCGTTGAAGAGGCCCAGGCCATAGTCGTTGCGGGTGATCAGCACCGGGCGTCCCGCATACCAGGGGCTCGCGCGGCGCGGGTCGAAGCGGATTTTCTCTCGCAGGGACAGGAGGCGCTCCGTCAGGCGGTTGACCCCTTCGGCGCCGAAGGCACCCGCGCGGTGGGCGCATAAGATCCGGAACCGCTCGAGCCCCTCCAGCAACTCGGCGGGTCGGCCCCTGGCGGCGTGGTGGCCGTATCCCCTGGAGACAATCGGCTCGAGGCCCGCCGCCGCCGGCGCCTCCAGCCAGGCGACCGTCTCCGCTTCGGGTCGAGCGAGGATCTCGATGGCCCGCTGAGAGTCGCCGCGGTTCACCGCCCGGCTCAGCTCGGCGATGGCGCTGCCGGCTGCGAACCGGCGGCCGGTTTGGAGCTCCACGATGCAGTCCGCGAGCTCGCCGGCGCCCTCCCCCGTCGGGACCGCCTGCCCGGTGAGCTCCCGGACCCGGCCGGCCATCGCCGGGGAGAACACCGGTGTGCGGCCGCGCCCGCAGATGTCGCCCAGCACCGAACCGGCCTCCACCGATGCCAGCTGGTCCTTGTCGCCCACCAGAATCAACCGAGCCTCTGGCGGCAGCGCATCGACCAGCTTCGCCATCAGGGCCAAATCCACCATGGAGGCTTCGTCCACCACCAGCAGATCCACCGCCAGCGGGTTTGCCGCGTGGTGCCGGAACAGCGGCGTCCCCGCGACCGGCTGGAGGAGACGGTGCAGGGTGAACACCTCTCCCTGCGGCGCGCCTTGCCCGGCGCGCCGCAAAGACTCAACGAGCCGGGCGGCTGCTTTGCCCGTGGGCGCGGCCAGGATCACCCGCGGCGGCCGCTCCGGGGCGAGCTCCTCGCAGACGGCGATCAGGCGCGACACCGTGAAGGTCTTGCCGGTTCCGGGCCCGCCGCTGATGACGGCAAACCGCTTGGAAAGGCCGACGGCCACGGCAACCTGCTGCCAGTCGATCCCCTCTGCGGGGGGCGGCTCCGGAAAATGGCGTCGAATCGCGGCCCTGATCTGGGCCGGGTCGATCTCCGGCGGCGCCGAGCGCACCCGCGCGCGCAGAGCGCAGGCCAACCGCTGCTCATATTCCCAATAGCGGTGCAAATAAAGCCGCTTGCGGTGATCGAGCACCAGCGGCCGGCGCTCGCCCGGCCGGCCGACGGCCGGGCAATGCGCCAGGGCGGAGAGCCAGGCTTCCGCCGGCGGGAGCGTAAGCGGCGAAGCGTTCTCGGATAGGTTGCCGCCCGCCAGCCGGTTCAGGTCCAGGCACACGTCCCCTGCGGCCGCAGCGCGGCTGACGAGGGCCGCCGCCAGGGCCACGCCCTCGTCCGCGGCCGCCGCGAGGCGGGCGATCAGACGCGCGAAGTGCAGGTCCGCGGCTGAAAACAGTCCGGTGTCGCGCCAGTCAACCATAGCTGGGTATCAGGGCCCTTCCGAGAGTGTCGATCAAGCCACGCTCCGGTCGCTGCGTGTAGATGCCGGCATCCGGGGCGAGCTCGCGGTTCACCCCCCGCAGGAAGACATAGATCGCCCCGCCGAAATCGCGCTCATAGAGATAATCCGGGAGTCGCTGCCGCAGCAGCTGGTGCAGCGCCAGGCTGTAGAGATGGATCTGCAGATCATAGCGGTGCGCCTGCATCGCGCGGCCCAGCCGTTCGCGGCGGTAGGCGTCGGTGTCCGCGCCCAACCGGTTGGATTTCCAATCGATCAGGTAAAAGCGGCCGCGGTGCTCGCAGACCAGGTCGATGAAGCCGCGCATAAAGCCTTGCGTGGGCGCAAACTGCAGCGGCGGGAGCTCATCGGAGGGCTCCGCGGCGGGCCGGCCCGGCGCCAGCAGATCCTCCAACCGCGCGGGGTCGACCGGATGGAGCGGAAAGTAGAACTCCATCTCCCGGATGCAGCGCTCGGGGGCGACCTCGCCCAAGCGCAGCGGAAATTCCGCGGCTTCCAGCGCAACGGCGGCCAGGTCCTGCACGAGGGCCGAAACCGGCTCGGTCCAGCAGGGATCGAACCCGAATTCGGATAGCTTTTGGGCCACGACCGCGGCGGCATCGCTGCCGGTGAAATCGACCGCTTCCAAAAGGGCATGGAAAAAATTGCCGGAGCGGGCGCCGGCCGGGAAGCCGTGCAAACCGCTCGGGCTCGCCGCGGCCGCGCCGGCATCGTCGCCGGCGGCCGCGGCCGGATCCGCGCGGTCGGCGGTGCCGCCCGCGCCCGCCGCCAAGGCGGAGTAGCTGGTGATGCGCCAGCTGGCGTCGATGCGGCCGGCGAAGGTCCGGCAGACCGGAGGCGCCGCGGGTGCGGGGGATTCCCGCGTGCCGATCGGGGCGGGGTCCGGCAGCGCCCGCACCCGGATGGAGCCGCCGGAGGCGTCGGCAAGGGCTTCCAGCCGCTCCCGCCACTGCGCATCGTCGGTGGTTTTGAACTCCGCCTTCAGGTGTTCGACCCAGTCGGCCGCGCCGTCGGCGCCGGTCGGCGCCTCCGTTGCCCTGAGCAGATAGGCCAGTGCAGAGCTCTCGGCGGTGTTGATCCTGCCCCACACCAGCGTGCAGCGCTCCCGCGCGCGGGTCAGCGCCACATAAAGCATCCGCAGATTTTCGGACAGCGCCTCGTTGCGGGCGCTGCGGCGGTTGGGCGATTCGCGCTCGCCGCTCAGGTCGGCGGTCAACTGAAAGTCATGGCGCGGGTCGTGGAAGAAGAAATCATCCCCGCGGACCGCGGATGCCGCCCAGGTGAAGGGGCAGTAGACCACCGGGTACTCGAGCCCCTTGCTGCGGTGGATGGTGACAATCTTGACCGCGCGCGCGTCGCTCTCCAGCCGCAGCTGGTGCTCCTCGGAACGGTCGGCGGCGCCCCCCACCTGGCGGATGAACCATTTGAGGAGGCCGGAAACTCCCAGCTGGGTGTCGGCCGCCGCCCGGTGCAGCAGCTCGGCTAAGTGAAGCACATTGGTGAGGCGGCGTTCGCCGTCCGGCCAGGAGAGCAGCCTCTCGCGCACCGTTTCCCGGGCGAGCAACTGCCGGAACATCGGCATGAACCCCTGTTCGCGCCAGAGGTTCAGATACTCCCAGTGACGGCGGATGCGCTCCTCCCACACGGCTGATGTCGCCTCGTCGCCGGCGAGTGCCCCGGCCGTCAGCCCCAAAAGACGGGAGCTCAGCGCGGATTTGAGCCGGCCCGGGCTGTGGGGTTCGGCCACGGATGCCAGCACCGTCGCCAGGTCGGCGGCTTCCGGGGATTCGAATACGTCGGCCGTGCTGTAGAGCACGGAGGGGACCCCGGCGGCGGCGAAGTGCTCCTTCATCAGCCGGGCCTCGCGGTTGGTGCGCACGAGCACGGCGATCTCGCCGGTCCGGCCCGTCAGCGCTCCGCCGGCGGTCGCCGCCCGGATCTCACCGGTGACCGCGCGGGCGATGAGCCGCTGCGCCTGCGCCTTGCTCATGGGGCCGTTGCCGTCCTGGCGGCGGCGCGCATCCAGGTACCAGAGCTCCAGCGCCGGCCCCGGCCGTCGGAGGTCGCCTCGGGCGGAGCGGCCCGGGATGAAGCCGATGCGTGGGAAAAGGAAAGGCGCGGGCGCCCGCGAAAAAAGGGTGTTCACCGCCTGGACCAACCCGGGCGCCGAGCGCCAGTTGGTGGTCAGGGTGTAGCGCGCCTTGGCGTCCCGGGCGGCGCGCAGGTAGGAAAAGATATCGGCTCCGCGGAATCCGTATATGGCCTGCTTGGGGTCTCCGATCATGAACAGCAACTGGCCGGGCGCTCCGAAGAGTTTGGAAAAAACACGGTACTGCAGCTCGTCGGTGTCCTGAAATTCGTCTACCAGCGCCGCCCGATAGCGGCGGCGAACGGCGGCGACCAGTGCCGCGGCCGGTTGCCGGTCGAGGGCCTGAGCCAGGCGCCGCAGCAGGTCGTCGTAGGAGATCAGGCCTCTTTCGGCCTTGCGCCGCTCGAGCTCCGTTCGCACGAAGCCGAGCAGCGTCGACTTCACGTGGAGCAGATGGGCGCGCATCTGCCGATCCAGGTCGACCCGGGCGCGCTGCAGGAGCTCGCAGGCGTCGAACAGGGGGTGTCCGGGCGCCGGGTGACGGGCGCGGGTGTGGCGGGCCAGCGTAGCGGAGGAGAGGCGCTCCAGTGCGGCCGGCGGCGGGTAGGCCGGCAGCTGCCCCATCGTGTATGCATCCAGGGTTTCGAGCAGCTCCGTGATCTTGCGCTGCCGGCCGGCGGGGGCGCCGGGAGCCTCTGCGGCGGTCGCGCCGTAAATGCGCGCATTCAGCGCGGCCGCCAGCAGGATATGGCCAGCCTCCTCGCGGCCTCCCGGCCAGATCGCCTGCAGCCCCTTCAGCCGGTCGCGGAACGCAGCCACGGCGCGGGGGCTCAGGCCGGGGCCGTGGCTGGGCGGCGTCACGCTGAATTCGGCCGCGATCGAAGCGCGGGCCAGATCGCGCAAGTCCTCGGGGGAGTCCATCTGTGCACGGGCGAAGCGGATGAACTCCGGCGGTGCGAGGGTCACCTGCCGGCGCCAGAAGTCGTCCACCACCTCCGCCAGGATGCGCTCCTGGTCCTCGATCATCCGGGTGCTGAAGGGGCTTTGGGTCTCGAAGGCGTTGTCGTGCAGCACGCGCTGGCAGAAGCCGTGGATCGTGAAAATGCCGGCCCGGTCGAAATCGACCAGCGCCTGGTGCAGGAGCCGCCGCGCCGCCGGGGGATCGGGGTGTTCGGCCGCGAGGTGGGCCAGCAGCTCGTCGTCGCCGGCGGGGGCGCCGTCGAGCACATCGCGTGCGGTGACCAGGCGCCGATAGATCCGGTCCCTCAGCTCGGCCGTGGCGGCGCGGGTGAAGGTCACCACCAGAATCTGCTCGACCGGCAGGCCGCTCTCCAGCGCCAGCCGGATGAACAGCCCTTCGATCGTGTGGGTCTTGCCGGTGCCGGCGGCCGCCTCGATCAGGCCGACGCCCTCCAGCGGGGTGCGAACGGGGTCAAAGGGGATCATCGGGGGGGCATTCTCCCGTTCAGCCGGTAGATGAACGCCAGCACTTCGGCCACGGCGCGGTAGAGTTCGGGCGGAATCGTGGCGTCGAGCTCAAGGGCCGACAAGGTTTCAACCAGGTTGGCGTCCTCGTGCAGCGGGACGCCGTGGAGACGGGCGGCGGCGATGATGTTTTCCGCGACCCTCCCGCGCCCGGAGGCCGTCACCCGGGGGGCGTCCTCGCGCGCACGATCGTAGCGCAGGGCAACCGCTTTTTTGGGTGGTTCCGGGCTCATATGCGCACATCCACCTGGCCTTCCCCGGCCGCGCGATACTCCTCGGCCGCGAACCGCTCGATCCGCGCCTGCGAAACCGACACCTGGACGCCGACGTTTTCGAAAAACGGCGCCAGCGCGCCCCGAAGCTCGCCCACATGCTGCTCCACCCAGTCACGGGCGGAGGCATCCGAGACGTAAACGCCCACCGTCAGACTGCGCTGCAACAACAGGAGGTCTGCGCGCACGGGGCCGATCCGCTCGATCGTGAGCAGGAGCGAGGCGCGGTGGCCTTCGACGGCCCCGGAGCGGCGTCGGCTGCGCCAGGCGATCTTGAGCGCGGCCGCCGCCCGCCCCTCCGGCAGCGGCAGGGCCATGTGAAACATGTGAAAGGGCTCTGCGGTCTGCGCCTGGCGCGCGAGGTGCTCCTGCGCGGAGCGGATCTCCGCGAGCAGCCTCCCCGCCGCGCGCATCAGCGCCGAAAACTCGCGGTGCTGCGTGAGCAGCTGAGCGCCCTCGGCGCTGTCGGCATAGGCCTTCAAGAAGAGCAGCCGCGCCTTGAGGTCGGACGCAAGGATCGGGGCGGCCGCCAGGTGCGCTGAGGGGTTGCCGCCGCTGTCTCGGCTCGCGGCGTGCGCCAGTCGGGCCTCCAGAAAAAGGCCGCCCTCTTCGCACCGGCGGGCGATCGCGCGGCTCAACGCGCCGGGCTCGGACTCGGGATCGATCGGGGCCAGGCAGTTTCCCAGCGCCTCCAGCGCCTGCCGCGGCGCTGCGGCTAAAAAATCCGCCGACCCGCTCCGGCCGGCGCCGGCGAGCAGCTGCTGCACCTGCTGCCGCAGATCGAGCAGCGTCTGCAGGTCGACCCTCGCCGGCCCGGCCGCAGCGCTCGTCGCGGGGGACTCCGCGGGCGGACAGCGCTGGACGAGCTGCAGGTTCAGGCGGTTGCCCGCATCCGCCACGCGCACCAAAAGCGTATCGCCCGCCGCCGTCGGAAAACGGATATCGGCCGACACCCGAAAGCGGCCGATGTCGATCAGAGCGCGACCGTTTTGCTCCAGCGCCGCCACCCTGACCCGCAGCAGGTCGCCGGCGCTGAGGCCGGCCGTCTCCAGGGTCGGTTGCGGAAGGTCGATGATCGCATGGATGTCCATCGTCACGCCTTTTCGAAAACGGCACACGCAAGCAGCGGGTCGAAGACCCGGCGGCTGAGGCGCACAAACTCATCGCCCAGCGGATCCAGGGTTTCGAAACAGCGCATGTAGTAAGGGTCGGTGCCTTCCCCGGGTTGCCGGTCGCTGCCCTCCCAGACGCTGCGGGCGGCCGCCAGGGCCCGCGCGTCGGATCGGCTCGCGGCCTGCGCGTAGGCCAGGGAGGAGTTGGGGAAAAAGGCGAGCGGCGCCTCGATGCCCTGGCGGTAGAGGCGCAGGAGCTCCTCCAGGGCGGTCCGGCTTTGCGCGCTGGGGGCGAGCCGCAGGGTTTGGTCGGTGCCGACCATGACGCTGACGCACGCGGGGTCCCCGTCTGCCGCAAGGCAGAGCACCAGGTGCTGCAGCCACAGCGCGATCACGTCCCGGGCCCTGAGCTTGCCGAAACGGTAGCGCAGGCAGCCGCCGGCGCGGACTCCGGCGAGCCGCGCCGAGAGGCAGATGCCGCTCATCTCCCAACGCGCTGCGACCGTCTGCACGGCCCCGGCGGGCAAGAGCGGCTCGAGGCGGCGGGCGAATCGGTCCGCTTCGGCCCAGAGATCCTCAACGGCCACCTCGCCCACGGTGCCGTGGGGAAGGCGGCCGGCGGCGCGGAGCTCAGCGAACACCGGCTGCGGCAGGCCGCCGGCCAGGCGGTGCTCCAGCAGCCGCTGGCCGACCTCGAAACGCTCGCGCCCTTTTAGCGTAAACGGCTCGCGGTCGCCGGCTTCGGGCGGCGGGAGGTCGAGCTGGATACCCAACCGCTCCCGCAGGAGGCATTTGGCGGGGTTTGCGAAAAAGGCCGCCAGGCGTTCTATATCGGTTTGCGTCCATCGCTGCTGCTCGGCCGGGCTCAGCGGAACGGGCGCCGGAAAGAAGGCCGGCGCCCGTTTCGGCCCCGCTGCGGCGCTGCAGGCCCTGAGGTCCTCGCGGGAGTAGCTGAAAAGAGCGGAAGGCAGGCGGAAATAGTCCGGCGCAAAGGCCTGCAGCCGGTGGCGGGTGACGATGCCCTCCTCCAAGGCGATCCCGTAGCCGCGTTGAAGCGCGTCCAGAAGGTCGTTGACCACGACGGAGGGCGGGATCGGGCTGTTGTCTTGAATGCTCAGGCCGACATGGCTGATGTTGAACCGGCGCCCGGCGGCCGTCAGCGCCTCGAGGAAAAGGTATTTGTCGTCGCTGCGGCGCGAGCGGTCCCCGGGCCTCGGCGTCTGGGCCATCAGGTCGAAGGTGAGGCGGTGGTCCTCGCGCGGGAAGGCGTCGTGGTTCATGCCGATCAGGCAGACCACCGCGAAGGGGATCGCCCGCATCGGCAGCATCGCGCAGAAGGTGATCCCCCCGGACAAAAACCCGCGGCCGGCGCCTTCGGCCTCCATGCGCTCCGACAAAAACGCCCGCACGACCTCGATCGGCACCGCTGCACTGAAGCCTGAGGATCGCTCCATCTGCGCCAGTTGGCTCAACAGGCGCTGCAGGTGCAGGAGGCCGGGCTCGTAATCTTCCACCTCCGGGAAAAACGCCTCCGCCGCGCGCGTCAGCTCAACCTGCCACTCGCTCAGCCGGCGCGGAGTCCGCAGGGAGTCGGCCAGGGCGAAGACGCATTCGAGAAACTCCAGAAAACAGCCCAGCTGACGCACGTCGCTGCCCTCGACGGCGTCGCAGCCGCGGACGCCCTGGAACACCTCGGTGCCGCTGGGCGGCAGCGCGTACCCGAGAAGCAGTCTTTCGATCCCGGCCCGCCAGGTGTTCGCGGCCTGCCCCGGCAGCCCCAGGTCGCGCGCGGTGGTTTCATCCTTGCCCCAGCGCACCTGCGCCTGTCGAAGCCAGTGTTCCAGCTGCGCGTGCCGGGCCTCTTCCAGCTTGAATTTCCCCCGGATCGACGGGGACTCCAGCAGCTTCAGGATTTCCGACGCCTCGAGGCGGCTGTCCCGCAGATCGAGCAGGGAAAAAAAAGCCCGCAGCTGTCCGCTCTCGCGCTGCGGGCTGCGGTCGGCGATGCTGAACGGGATGCGCCGCCGCGGGTCCGACTGGGCGCCGAACACCGCTGAGATGAACGGTGCGTAGGCTTCGATGTCCGGAGTCATGACGATGACGTCGCGGGGCTGCAGGCCGGGGTCCTCTTCGAACATGGCGAGCAGCTGATCGTGCAGCACCTCCACCTCCCGCATGGGGCTGTGACAGGCATGCACCCGGATGGAGCCGTCGGGCTTCACGCCGGGGGCGGGCGCCGGCTCCCGCAGGTTCAGAATGTCGGACTGCACCCGGGCGAGCAGGGAGTCGTTTCCGGGGTCGACGAAGCGCTCCGTCTGCTCGACGGCAGCCTCCGTCACCGCATCCAGGAACTCCCGGCCCAGGCGGCCCCAGGCGGCCAGCAGGGGGTTGCCCTGTTCTAAGTGCAGCCCGCTCGCAGGCAAGCCGGCGCGGCCGCGGCGGCGCCCGATGGCGCCGGCCTCGGCGGCGGAGACGATGTCGGCCCAATATTCGCGGCAGGGGTTGGCGCTGAACAGGGTGATCGGGACCACCCGGGAAAGGGCGGCGAGGAGCTCGAGGTGAAACCGCGGCAGGTAGGAAATTCCGAACAGGCACACCCGCTGCGGGAGGGCGGACACCCCTTCGGCCCGCGCGTTGACGGCCGCGGCCAGCAGCCGCCGCAGGCGAACGCGGTGCGGGGCGCCGGCCGTGCGGGCAAGATCGCCCCAGAGCAGAGCCTGCCATTGGAAAGCCCGCTCCTCCGGGGCGATCCGTCCGTGCTCCCAGCGCTCCATCATATCGGGTCGATACACCAGGTACTGGTCGAAGAGGTCTGCCAGCCGGTGCGACATCTGGCTGAGCTTCGCCGCGCGGGGATCGTTTTCGAGAAACCGCCTCAGGGGGGCGAATTCCGGCCGCTCGAGGTGCGGCGCGAGGCGGGCCATGATCCGGAATGCCAGGACGGAGGGCTCGAACGGGGACTCCCCGGGCAGCTCGGGGCACACCGCGCGGAAGGCCGACTCCAAGAATGCGTTCGGAAAGGGAAACCGCAGGTTGGCGCTGATTCCGTTGCGCCGGGCCAACTCCATGGAGACCCAGCGCTCCATGCCCCGGCTCTGGATCACGATCGTTTCGGGGCAAAGCGGCGGCCCGGCCGGTTCGCGCATCAGGGCCGCCAACTGCTCGACCAGCACGTCCATCCGGTTGCTGGTGATGAGGGACAGGCCGGCCATGGGATCATTCCCAGCGGTTGCTGCCCCGGTCCTTGAGGTCGATGACCGACCCGGGCTCTTCGCCTCCTCCGGACGCATTCGGCCGCGGCGGAGGCCGCAGGCCGCTCACCGCCCGGGCGAGCAGCCAGTCCACGCCGCTGATCACCAGGGCGGCCAGCACGGCCGGCCAGAAGCCGACGATGTGGAAGCCCGGGATGAGGGCGGCGGCTATTTTCAAAATTACGGCATTGATGACCAGTGTGAAGAGGCCCAGGGTCATGAGCGTGATGGGCAGGGTGAGGATGAAGAGGATCGGGCGCAGAAAGGTGTTCAGCGTGGCCAGGACCGCCGCGGCCAGGAAGGCCGAAAAAAAGCCGCTGACGTGGATCCCGTTCAGCAGGTAGGCCGACACGATGACGGCGCAGGTGAGCGTCAACCAGCGAATCAACATCAAGGCCACTTCAGAGTATGCATGCGGTTGCGGGTTTCGATCGGGGGAGGAGCCGGAACCCATGGTGATGCGCTCGATGCAGCGACAGCGGAACACCTACTGAAATCGGGTGGGGTTGTCAAGCGGCGCCGGAGCGTCGCACGGGTCCAGTTCGAGCGCGGCCGCAACGGCCCGGCAGACCGCCTCCACGCAGCGATGGTCGGTTTCGACGCAAACATGCATCGCCTGCCGGTAGAGCGCGTCGCGCTCGCTCAGCGTCTGCCGGATTTCATCGTAGAGGTTGCGGCACGGCGTCAGGGGCGGCCGCTGCGCGCGTTGGCCGCGATCCGCCTGCAGCCGCTGCAGCAGGGTCTCGGGCGCCGCGCGCAGCCACACGACCCGGCCGCTGCGGCGCAGGTCCGCGATGTTGGCCTCGTCCAGCACGACCCCTCCGCCGGTGGAAACGACCCACTCGCTGCGGGCGGTCAGCTCCGCCACCAGGCGGCGCTCGGCGCGCCTGAAGGCCGGCCACCCCTGGGCGTGCACGACGTCATGGATCGATCGACCCAGCCGCTGGACCAGCTCGGCGTCCATGTCGCAGAACGCCCGGTGCAAACGCGCCGCCAGGCATCGTCCGACCTCGCTTTTGCCGGAGCCCCGGGCCCCGATCAGATAGATGTTCACGTGTCGACACCTCTCGAAAAGCGGGCGCCGGAGGAGGCCGCCCGCCTCGGGCCGCCTTGACCTTACGGCGGTTTGCGAATAAAATTAGAGTCTATGGTCATTGTGGAATCGGCAGGCCTGACCGATGTCGGGCGCAAGCGGGAGGCCAACGAAGATCGGATCTGCGTGGACGACGAGCTGGGCCTCTACCTGGTCGCCGACGGCATGGGCGGGCATCAGGCCGGCGAAATCGCCAGCGAACTGGTCGTCGCCTCGATCCGCGAATTTTTGAGAGCACCGCAGGCGCGGTGCGCCGCGGCCGATAACGGCGGGCCCGAAGGCGCCGACCGGCTGCTGGCCGGCATTCGCTGGTCCAACCAGGTCGTTTACGAGGCATCCAAGGGCCGCGCCGACCGCCGGGGGATGGGCTCCACCGTCGCCGCTGTCTACATCTGCGCCGACCGGCTGATCGCCGCCAACATCGGCGACAGTCCGATCTATCTGGTGCGCAACGGCGGCATCGATCCGCTCTCCGTGCCGCACACCCTTCAGGCAGACCTGCCGGCGCGGGCGTATGCCCCCTTCATCGGCAATGTGCTCACCCGCGCGGTCGGCCCCCACCCGAGTGTCGACGCCGACCTGTGCGAGATCAGCTGCTACAAGAATGACGTGCTGGTGCTCTGCTCCGACGGTCTCAGCAACAAGGTGTCGCCGTCTGAAATCGTCGACATCGCCTCATCCCGGCCGCCGCGGGAGGCCTGCCGCCAATTGGTGGATCTCGCCAACCAGCGCGGTGGGGAGGACAACATCTCGGTGGTCGCCGTGCGCGTGGCCCAGGTGCGGCGCAACGGGCACGGCCTCTGGAGCCGGTGGGCGCTTCGGCTTAAAAGCGCCCTGTCGGCGCTGCGGGCCCATCTCCATCGCGGCTGACGGAACCCCTCATGCCCACCCTCACGCTGACCTTCAAGGACACCGTCATCGGGCGCTATCCGCTGGAGCGCGGCCGTTCCCTGACCATCGGCCGGCGCAAGAACAACGACATCGTCATCGACAACCTCGCGGTCTCCGCGCACCACGCCAAGATCGACTCGGTGGGGGAGGCGTTCGTTCTGGTGGATCTCCAGAGCCGCAACGGCTCGTTCGTGAACGAGCAGTTGATCAGCTCTCATTGGCTGGCGCCCGGCGATGTCATCAGTATCGGCAAGCACCTGCTGCTTTTCGGCTCGGAGGATGAGCCGCGCGCGGCCGGCGGACCCGCCCGCGAAATCGACCGGACCATGGTCATGGACACCCGCACCTACCGCTCGATGGTCAGCAAGAGCGCCCCGGTCACGCCGCAGCCGCTGCGGGGACGCACCGAGGCGAGCGGCGCCCTCGCCTTTCTCGCCGGCGGCGACGGCACGCTCGCCCTCGCCGGAAAACTGATCAAGATCGGCAAGGACCCGACCTCCGATATCGTCGTGAAAGGCTGGTGGGTCGGATGGGCCGCCGCCACCGTCAGCCGCCGGCCGGACGGCTACTACCTGAGCCGCGTCGGCGGCCTGTTAACCCCCCGGGTCAACGGCCGCAAGGTCAAGGCATCCCAGCGTCTCCAGGACCTGGATGTCATCGACATCGGACCGGTCAAGCTGCAGTTTTTTTCGAACGCCGAGGAGCGCGAAGCGCCCGCCGGATCACCCGCCGCCGCTTTCGGCCGGCCGCCGGCCGGCCACCCCGGTCACTCCTTCACCCGCTCGACATAGGCCCCGGTGCGCGTGTCGACCTTGATCAGGGTGCCCTCCTCGATGTAGGCCGGAACCTGCACCACGTGCCCGGTCTCCAGGGTCGCCGGTTTCGAGTCGCCCGAGGCGGTGTCCCCCTTCACCCACGGGTCGGACTTGACGATGCGCAGGTTCATGAAGATGGGGATCGTGACGCTGATCGGACGGTCCTGGTAGAAAAGCACCGAGCAAACGGTGTTCTCCTTTAGGAAGTTCCTGGCCTCGCCCACCTGGGCTTCCCCCACGAACTCCTGCTCGAAGTTGGCCGAGTTCATGAAGCAGTAGGAGGTGCCCTCCTTGTAGAGGTACTCCATTTCCTTCTCTTCGAGGTTCGGTTCGCCGAACTTTTCACCCGAGCGGAAGTTGCGGTCGAACTGGGAACCGGTCAGCATGTTTTTGAGACGGCACTTATAGAGCGCCTGGCCTTTGCCGGGTTTGACGAAATCGAAGTTGACGACGATGTAGGGCTCTCCTTCGTATTCGATTTTCAACCCTTTTCGCAGATCACTGCTGTCGTACATGGGACGGGCTCCTTGATGGATGGCGATCGTGGGCCGTCGGCCTCTGCCGGCCGAAGACCCGGAATTTCCGTTGACATTTGCGGGCGTGTTTACCATATTCGGCCTGCGTTCGCAAACCCTAAGCCAGGGGGGTCGGGGAAACGTCCATCCCCCCGGAATCGGGTCCGAAAAACAACGTGGCGCCGCGGCGCCGGGTTTGAGGAAAACAGATGATCCTCATCATCGACTTCGGCTCTCAGTACAACCAGCTGATCGCCCGGCGGGTGCGGGAAAACCATGTCTTCTGCCGGATCGAGCCCCCCGGCATCCCCCTGGCGCAGATCGAAGCCTTGCGCCCGGAAGGCATCATTCTATCGGGCGGGCCGGCGAGCATTTACGAGTCCGGCAGCCCCACGGTCGACCGCGGCATTTTCGACCTGGGGATCCCCGTGCTGGGGATCTGCTACGGCATGCAGTTCATGGTGAAGGCGCTGGGCGGCCGGGTCGAGCGCGCTGCCAAGCGCGAGTACGGTTTTGCCGAGCTCTTCATCGCCCGCCCGGAGGGCCTGTTCAAAGGTCTTCCGGCGCGGACCTCCTGCTGGATGAGCCACGGCGACTCCATCCGCGAACTGCCGCGGGGGTTCGTGGTCACCGCCACTACGCCGAACACCCCCTATGCGGCCGCCGCCGATGCCCGACGGCGGCTGATCGGGGTCCAGTTCCACCCGGAGGTCGCCCACACGCCGCGGGGCGGCGCCATTCTCAAGAATTTTCTGTTCGGGGTCTGCGGCTGCCGGCGCTCCTGGACCATGAAATCCTTCGCCCGCGACGCCGTCGCGGCCGTTCGCGAGCAGGTCGGCGACCAGCAGGTGATCCTGGGGCTGAGCGGCGGGGTGGACTCCTCCGTCGCGGCGGTGCTGATCCATCGCGCCGTCGGCAAGCGCCTCACCTGCATCTTCGTCGACAACGGCCTGCTGCGCAAAAACGAGGGCGCGAGGCTCAAGGAGACGCTCAACCGGCATCTGCATATTCCGATCCGCTGCGTGAACGCGGCGGGCCGCTTTCTCAAGGCGCTCGCCGGCGTGACCGACCCCGAGCGCAAGCGCAAGATCATCGGCCGGGTCTTCATGCAGGTCTTCGAGGCCGAAGCCCGAAAGATCAAGGGGGCCGACTACCTGGCCCAGGGCACCCTCTACCCGGACGTGATCGAATCGGTCTCCGCCTTCGGGGGCCCCACCTCCGTGATCAAGTCCCATCACAACGTGGGCGGTTTGCCCCGGCGCATGAAGCTCAAACTGGTCGAGCCCCTGCGGCACCTTTTCAAGGACGAGGTGCGCGAGCTCGGCGCCGAGCTCGCGCTGCCGGAGGAGCTTCTCTGGCGCCAGCCCTTCCCCGGACCGGGACTGGCGATCCGCATCCTGGGCGAGGTCACGGCGCGACGGCTGAAGATCCTGCGCGACGTGGACGAGATTCTCGTCGCGGAGATCAAGGCCGCCGGCTACTACCGAAAACTGTGGCAATCCTTCGCGGTGCTGCTGCCGATCAAAAGCGTCGGCGTCATGGGCGACGCCCGCACCTATGAGCACATCGCCGCCATCCGCGCCGTGACCAGCAAGGATGCCATGACCGCCGATTGGGCCCGGCTGCCGCAGGACTTTCTCGCCGCGGTGTCCAACCGCATCATCAACGAGGTCAGCGGGGTCAACCGCGTGGTCTACGACATCAGCTCGAAGCCGCCCGCCACCATCGAGTGGGAGTGAGGGCCATGGCCGATCAGGACAAGTTCCGATTTCATTTAGGGGACGAGGAGCCGGAGCCTCCGGCCGTCGACGAGGCGCTTCAGCGACGGGTGCACACGCTCGGCCAGCGGGTGAGTTTCCTGACCTTGGTCCTGCCCTGCCTGCTCGCCGTGGTGGTCTTCCTCGCCTACCGCGAGATCGAAATGCGGGTGACCCAGGCGCAGCAAAGCGACGGTCTCGCCGCGCAGCGGCTGGCGGCGGACCTCGCGCAAAAAAACGAGGAGCTTCGCGAGCGGCTGGCGGAGCTCGACGCGACGCTGGCGGCCCGGTGGGAGGGTGTGCAGGCCGGCATGCAGGGGCTGCAGGGTGAAATCAAGGGCGCCTTGGAAGCCGTCCAGGCCCTGAACAGCTCCAAAACAGGCAAGTCCGAATGGGATGAGACCGTCGCGCGCGTTGATGCCGCCATCGCCGCCAACGCCAACTCCCTGCGGGAGCTCTCCACGAGCGTGCAATCGTTGAGCAAGGAGCTGCAGGCCGTGGCCCCGTTCCGGGAGGAGCTCGGCAGCGCGGCGGCGCTGCGAGCCGAGCTGGGCCGGCTCGCAGCGCGCCTGCAGAGCCTGGAAAACAGCCTGGGAAAGGACCTGACCGGCGTGGCCGGCTTCATGGAGCGCAACCGTACCGAGCTCGCCCAGATCAAGTCCGAGCTCGCCAAGGCCCAGTCGGGGCGGGCCGACCGGGAATACATCGATCTGGAAATCCTCAAGGCGAAAAAGGTCCAGCAGACGGCGATGGAGCAGGAGCTCTCCCGCATCGAGAAGATGCTGAGCGGGCTGCAGCGGCGCATCGACCAGCTGGAGCGGGCCTTCAGCACCCCGGCCGGACGCAGCACGCCGCCGCCCGCGCCGGGCACCATCCGCGAACAGCCGCTGCAATGAGACCTCGGAGCGTTTGATGGACAAGCAGTCCCTGCTCAGCCTGCTGCAATCCGTGGCCGCCGGCGACATCCCGGCGGCGGAAGCCGCCGGGCGGCTGCAGCACCTTGCGGTCGAGGACATCGGGTTTGCCAACATCGACCACCACCGCTCCCTGCGCAAGGGATTTCCGGAGGTGATCTTCGGCGAGGGCAAATCCGCCGCTCAGATCGCCGCCATCATGGGACGGATGCGCCCGCAGGAACGGGTCGTGCTGGCGACCCGCGTCGACCCTCAGAAAGCGCAGGCGGTGCTGGCGATCCACCCCGACGCCGCCTACCACCCCGAGGCGCGCATGCTGGTTTTGGAAACCGGCCCGCTGGAGGTCAGGGGCCGCGGCACGATTCTCGTGCTGTCGGCCGGGACCTCCGACATCCCGGTCGCCGAGGAGGCGGCCGTCACCGCGCGCGCCATGGGGCACCGGGTCGAAACGATTTTCGACGTCGGCGTGGCCGGGATCCATCGTCTGTTTCACCACCGGGAAAAAATCGAAACCGCGGCGGTGCTCATCGTGGCCGCCGGCATGGAGGGTGCCCTGCCCAGCGTCGTGGCCGGGCTGGTAAGCCGTCCGGTGATCGCGGTGCCCACGAGCATCGGCTACGGCGTGAGTCTGGGGGGGCTGACGGCGCTCTTCGCCATGCTCAACAGCTGCAGCTCCAACGTGGCCGTGGTGAACATCGACAACGGCTTCGGCGCGGGCTACATGGCGGCCATGATCAACCGTGAATGAATCCGCCTGCGGCCGATTCACGTGGAAGGCATCGATTCAAACGCGCACCCGTTTCGGCTTGACCGCCCCGCGAACCGGCAGCGGCCACCCACACGGAGGGGGATGGATCATGGATTCCAAGGAAGCGATCTTCGCTTTTTCTCAAAGCGAGAAGGCCAAGACGGCGTTGATCATGGCCTCCCAGATGATCGAGATATACAACGGGCTGCCCGAGCACGAAAAACACTGCGCGGAACGGTTCATCCGTGCCTTCATGGGCATGATCACGAGCGAAATTCAGCTTGCCCGCAAACTGACCTCGCCCGGGCTGTGGGAGTCCGTCGACAACAGCCTGCACTCGGCGCTCGTCATGATGAACTCCGGCGTGCTGGCCGAGGCGACCTATCACATCGCGCAGGCCATCAGCGGGGCGACGACGATCGGGCAGCGCTCGATGCAGAGCCTGCTGGACCAGAAGCTGATCTGACCCCCACCGCGGGCGAATGCCTACGGGGTGCGGGTCAGGTCGTTCCAGACCGACTCCAGGCTGCGGGAGGGCGGATCGGAGGCGTTGAAGAGGGGCGTCGCCGTTTCCCGCGCCGCCTCGCTCAAGACCGCTTCGACCTGAGACAGCAGGCCGGAAATCTCCGAATCCTCCAGGACCCGCACCATGCGCAGGTCGTCCTGCGCGCGCCGCATGGTATATTCGAGGGTGTGGTCCGCGACCCGCAGGTAATCGATCCGGCGGTCGATGCGCTCGAGATAGCCATAGAGCCGCTGTACCAGGCGCAGGTTGTTGCCGATGCGCTCGACGCGCAGGGCCTGTTGGAACTGGCCGACGGCGTGTTGCTGCCGCTCCCGGTCGATTTCGGACCGCAGCTCGCGCACGCAGGCGTGCAACCGATGGCGCAGCTCGCCGGCGGCGGCCCCCCGCTCGGCCAGGCCCTTCCGGGCCGTTGCCATCTCGGAGATCAGATACCCCAAGGTCTCCGCCTTGGGCCTGTCGGAGGCGCACACCACGGCAGCCGCCCCGGCCATGAGCCACGCGAGGAGGCTCATCACGGCAACCGCAGCCAGCCGCTTGCCGCCGGCGGGCGTCATCCCCTCGGCTCCTTTCCCACCGACGGCGGCTGCCGGTCCGACCGGCGCACGGCGTCGACCTGGCGGCGGATTTCGGGCGGCAGAAAGAGTTTGCCCCCGGCCTCCTCGAAGCGCACCAGATGGTCGAGCGCCTCCACTTTTTTAAGCCCCATGAGCTCGATCTGCTGCCCGCTCCAAGCCGGAAGATGCGCGCTGGCATCGGCCGAGAGCGCGCTGAGTCCGTTCAGCGAGATCACGCGCCCCGGCCACGCGAAAAGGTAGCGGGCCGCCTCCGGCGGGAGCTGCTTGAGGCCGTTCACGCACAGCCAACTGCCCGGCCACTGGGACAGCCTTCGCGCCGCGGCCGCCGGCAGTTCGGAGACCCGGTTCAAGAAGAGCTCCTTCGCCCCCGATTCCGCCAGGCAGCGAGCCGTCTTGAGCCTGAGAACCGACAGCTCGGCGATGCGCATGAGCTGCCCGGAGCAGACCTCCTCCGCAATCGCGGCATCGACGCCCTCGGTCGCCGGAGCCTTGAGCTGCCGGGCCTGGTCCGAAACCCGCTTCCAGATCGCCTCCAGCGACGGCGGAGGCTCCGCGGCGGTTATCGCCAACCGTTCCGGGGTCGGCTGGCGGGCGTCGAGCGCGGTGTCGATGGCCAGCGCGTGCGCCTGCATGTCGACCCCTTCGGCAAAGGGCAGCACCTGGAGATCGACTTCGGCCAGACGCTTGACGAACAAAAGCGCCTCGCTGCCTCCCGACAGCCAGCGCAGAGGGGTGGCCAGGCCGGAGGCATACGCGTGCCGGCTCTGGATGCTGCGAAGCCCGAGCTCCACCTGCCGGTGGCGCAGGGCCTGGGCGAAGCTCTCGATCCCGTGCCGCCGGACGAGGTAGACGAGCTCCTCCTCGACCTCCATGATCCCGAAGCGGTATTCCTGCTGCAGCTCGCGCACCTCCTCGGCCTTGGCAAGCAGAACGGCGCGCAGCTGCTCCACCGCCTCCAGCCGCTCCGGCCAGTCGGGCGATTTTTCCACCGCTGCCGGTGGTTCGCGGCGCGGCGCCGCCTCCGGAGCCAAGGGCCCTGCGCTGGAGACGTGCGCGGCCCCGTTCGTCACCTGGCGCTGCCCGCCGGCCGGGAAAAAAGCGAGCCACCCCCCCGCCGCCAAAGCGAGAGCCGCCAGACAGAGCGCCAGGGCCCGTTTCGGCGCGCGGCGGGCAGCGCCGACCGGGCCTTCGGATTTGTTTTCCGGCCCCGCCACCTCCACCAGCACCGGTCGGCTAATGGCGGCCGGGGCGGGCGGAGGGTCGACCGGGGCCTGCCGCACCGCGGCCGGTTCGGCGTCCCCCGACCTGTCTGGGGGCGCTGCCGCCGCCGCTTGCGCCGGACCCGCTGCAGATTCATCCCCTGAGTCCGATATGCGCACCTCCGGCGGGGCGGGTGCGCGCTTGCTGCGCGCGTCGCTCTTTATCTCGGCATCGGCAAGCGCCGGTATGTCCGCGGGTGCGCCCATTTTATCTCCCGAAGGGCCCTGCCGAAAAACCGGTCCGCGACGACAGGGCCCTCTTTAGGTATTTCGGCTGCTTTTCCTGCAACTTGAGGCCCGCCGCTCCCCTGCCCTTGCAGAACCACTCGTTTTCGGCTAGAACCGGTCCCATGACCTGCGGCTCACGGCGGCGGCCGAGCGCGAGAGCCAGGCCGCCGCGAACCGGCTGCGCGCGCCTGCGAGAGGCCCGCCTTCCCGCCGTGGCGGGCCCCGCAGCCGTCCGAGCGGGTGGTGAACCACCGCGTTGCCCAGTCGCGCCTTTGACGGCGGAGCACGTCGGCAGCTCCGGCCGCTCACGGCGACATCCAGATCCAAGAGAGGTTTTTCTGAAACAGACCGATTTTCTCGTTGTCGGCGCCGGGATCATCGGGCTGAGCATCGCGCGCGAGCTCGCGCGGCGCTATGCCGGTGCCCGGATCGTCATTCTCGAAAAAGAGAACGAGGTCGCCTTTCACGCCAGCGGCCGCAACAGCGGAGTGCTGCACGCGGGGTTTTACTACACCGCCGACAGCCTGAAGGCGCGCTTCACCCTCTCCGGCAACCGGCTGCTGACCGACTACTGCCTGGAGCACGGCCTGCGCATCAACCGCTGCGGCAAGGTGGTGGTGGCTGCCGACGAAAGCGAGGTCGAGGGCGTCCGCGAGCTGAAACGGCGTGGCGATCGAAACGGCGTGGAGGTGCGGCTGATCGATGCCCGGGAGCTCTCGCAGATCGAGCCCAACGCGCGCACCGTCGAGATCGCCCTGTTCTCGCCGACCACCTCCACCGTCGACCCCCGCGAGGTGTGTCGTCACATCGCGGCCCATTTTCCGCCGAGCGTTGAGCTGTGGTTCGGACGGCGCTTCGTCGGCAAAACGGCCGGGGTCGCCCTAACCGATCGCGAGCCGATCGGCTATCGCTACCTTTTCAATGCCGCCGGGCTCTACGCCGACAGGGTCGCCGGCCATTTCGGCGCCGGCCGCCGCTTCACCATGATCCCGTTCAAGGGAATATACCTGGGCTACCGCGACGATAGCCTGCTGCGGCGGCACGTCTACCCCGTGCCCAACCTGAGCAACCCGTTTCTCGGCGTGCACTTCACCAAGACGGTCGACGGCCATGTCAAGATCGGGCCAACAGCGATTCCCGCCCTCTGGAGGGAAAATTACGACCTTCTCGGGCGCTTCGATGCCGGGGAGTTTTTCGCCGTCGCTGCCCGGGAGGCGAAACTGTTCGCGTTCAACCGGTTTAATTTCAGGCGGCTGGCCATCGAGGAGATGCGCAAATATCACCGCCGGTTTTTCATCGGCCAAGCCGCGCGGCTTCTGCAGCGGCTCGACCCGCGAGGCTTCGGCGACTATACCCTGCCCGGGATCCGGGCCCAGCTGCTCGACACCGAAACCGACGAGCTCGTGATGGACTTTCTCGTCGAACACGCCGAGGATTCGACCCACGTGCTCAACGCGGTCTCGCCGGCCTTCACCTCGGCCTTCAGCTTCGCCGGCCACGTCGTGGACAGCGCCGCGCCGCGAATCACGTTTTGCTGATCTCACCCCAAGCGAAAGAAAGGAGGCCGCATGGCGAAAAAGAAGCAGAACCTCCTGGTAGTCATCGGAAGCCCCCGGCGCGGCGGCAACAGCGCCGCCTTGGCAGACAGGCTCGCTAAGAGCGCTGCCGCGGCCGGCGCCGCGGTGGAGGCCCTCTTTCTCCAGGAGCTGGACATCAAACCCTGCACGGCCTGCGAGGCGTGCCGCGCGAAGAGAGCCCGCGGCTGCATCATCCGCGACGGGATGCAGCCGCTCTACGCAAAAATCAAAGCGGCCGACGCCATCGTCGTCGCCTCCCCGGTCTATTGGTTCAGCCTCTCGGCCCAGACCAAGCTCTTCATGGATCGTTGGTATGCGCTGGGGGGTGGCAACGACTACCGGGGGCTCAGGGGCAAGCGCTTCGCGCTCCTGCTGGCCTACGCCGACGCGGACGCCTTCAGCTCCGGTGCGGTGAATGCGTTGCACACGTTTCAGGATGCCATCGGCTATCTGGGGGGAACGATCGCGGGGATGGTCTACGGCAGCGCCGCGAAGGCCGGGGAGATCCGCGCGCGCAAGGACCTTATGCAGCAGGCGGCCGAGCTTGGCCGGAGGCTGGCGGCGCCGGAATAAGCTGCGGGCCGCCGGCCGGGCGGGTCCGCACGCGGCCGGCGCAGAGCCGCATCAATCGGTGGCCGGCCGGCTGCCGATGTTCCTCAAATGCACCATCGGCCGGGTCTCCTGGCCATGGTCGTAGAGCCTGAACTCGATTTGGGTCTCTACGTTCCTAGCCCACTCGGGCACCCGGAGGGTGATGGTCGACCACTCGCTGGAGCTGCCCCCGCGGGTGGTCACGGCATTGATGATCGCCCAGTTGTCGCTTCTGAAAAACAGGATGTCCACATTGAGCTGGTTCGGCTCGACGCTCATGGCCCACCAGTAGTCGAAGCTGAAGGTCTCTCTCAGGGTCAGGGTCACTCTCAGAGGCGATTCGTGGGTCACGCTGAGGTAGGGGGCCCGGTTGGGGACTCCCTCGACGATTCCCAAACCGAACAGGGGGCTCAAGACCATCGACACGATGATGATGGGGACGATTTTTTTCATGGCTCCAATCCTCCTACCAATCCGGGGTTCCCCCGCTTTCCTCCCGGTTGAATGTAGCGGACCGGCAAACTCCTTTTCATGCCATGCCAAAATAATGTCTTTTCGTGTAATTTCAAAGCCGCTGACTAATCAAGCAAAAAAAATGCCAAATATATCTGTTTACGCCGACAATTGTTTTTTTGTATTAAAATAGCATGTTAAAGCGCATGTGGCGCCGTGGCGCGCGCGGCCGGCAGTAGAACCAACGACTAAAAAGTAGGAAATTTTTTACACAGTGGGAACTTTGGGCATGCACACCGAAAGGATCCGGATGTGGGTGGTTCGCGCATTGCTGTCGGGAGCTGCACCGGCGAATTCAAACGGTTGCGCCGATAGACAGGGATCGGGGCTTTCGCCTCCGCCCCTGTTGCACGCCACCTGGGTCGGCCCCCTCGCCCATGATGTCGACCACCTGTGGAGCCGTTCGCGCGAGGTCCTGATCCCCTTCGAAGCCGGCGGGTCGCGGAGCGGCCGGCACCGGTCGTCGCCGTTGTGCGACCATGCGTCGAACGCCTGCCTGCCAGCCCCAACGAAGGGCCGGGGCAGATTGGGCCTGCGCTGCCGCTTTGCATTCTGAGCCGTCGGGCGCAGCGCTCAGGGCGTCGGCTGCATTTCGACCCAGTCGCCGCGCCGCTCCACGTTGGGGTTGAAATTCGGGTCGTCGGTGAGGATGTACTCTCCGGCGCGGCTCACCCAGGCGTACCGGTGGGTGGACGGCAGCTCCACGCGCTCGCCGCGCACCGGGTCGTTGTAGGTTTCGGTGCCGCGGATGTACTCGCTCCACTCGCGGTTGAGGCGGTCTTGACGCTGCTGGGTGTCCTGCCACTGGCGCATGCGCTGCTCGCTGATCTGGCTGCTCGTCCGCGACAGGGCCCGGCTGAACTCTCCCACCGCTTTGATCTCCTGCATTTTGGCTCGGATGGCAGCCTCGACCAGTTGCGCGTAGGTGTTGAACCACTTCAGGTTGATCTTGCTGGAGTTGACGATGGCCAGGTGCACCGGCCGCGATGCTTCCAACATCCCGCGCTCGGCGCGCATGGCCACCACCCGGTCGGCGACCTGGATGACGATGTTGCCGGCCGGGACCCGAGTGGTCTGCAGCACGGCAAACAGATCCTCTTCGACCGGAGCCCCGTCGAGGAGGTATTCGATCCGCACGCGGGCGGCGTCATAAAAAATATGAGCGCCCGGTTCGCCGGGTGTGTGCTTCCGATGGGCGGCGGCCAGACGAGGCAGATCTTCGCGCTGGGTGACGCGCCAGCGTACCGCGCTGCGCACGCGGGGGATGATGAGGGTTTCAAGGCAGGCGCGTGCGGAGGCGAAGGGCGGGTGCACCTCGTTGCCGAACCAGCTCGCGCCGACCGGCATCAGTTTACCCGGCCCGCAGTTGTCGCCCCACGTGAAGGGGAAGGAGGGAAAGGCCTCGACCTGCTGGCGGCTGCGCGGCGCCGACGCCCGGATGTGGGCCCCGGCCGGCAGCACCGGGTGAGCGCGCCAGACAACTCCGCCCTGCACGTGCCAATCTGCCGGGACCAGAAACGAGGCGGCCTCGCCGCCGATCACCTGGCGGTCTTCGACGCTGATGCGGCGAAATCGCGCTGCGCCAGCCGAAACCGCGGTCGTGTCGGCCGGTTGCGCACAAACGCTGAACGCGGCTGTCAGAAGCGCCGCGACGACTGCCAGCACCTGTGCCATGGTCGTTCTCCTAATAAGGATCTGGAGGGCGGCGTCCGCGCAAGCGCGCGGCCCGGTTCGTCGGCCGCGGAGGCGGCCTCGCGCGGGGTCAGGGGCGTCTTGGCATCGCCCAGGATGTTTCGCGGCGCTGGCGCAGACTGAACTTCGGCGGTGCGATCGGATGGTGCCGGTGGGAGAGTGTCGGTGGCTGCCGACCCGGCCGGACGGCGGGCGAACCCGGCCGTGAGGGCTGCGCCGTCAAGACCGATTAGCGCCGACGTCTCAGGGCTGCTCGGGAGTATCCGGGGAGGCGTCGGAATGTTCAGCGGCGGGGGCCTCATTTCGTTCCCGTTTACGCTGCAGTTTCTCTTCTTTCTTTTTTTTCTTTTCGAGCTCTTTCTGCCGCTTGTTGAACTTGTAGTTGATCCGTGCCAATGAGCCCCCTCTTTTTTGGATCGGTCCTGGTCAAGGCGGGTGCGGGCCAGGCGCCCCGTCCAGTTTGCCGTCGGTTTGCGCAAAAAAAAAAAGGGCATTCCTTCGCGGATGGAAAGAATGCCCTCACACCGGGTGGTTATGACACGACGACATTGACAGCTGAGGGGCCTTTGGGGCCCTGCTGAATGTCGAAGGTCACTTTGTCGCCTTCGTTCAGGCTTTTGAACCCCGTGGCATTGATCCCGCTGTGGTGAACGAACACATCGGGGCCGTTTTCCTGCGCGATGAAGCCGTAACCTTTAGCGCTGTTGAACCACTTGACTGTTCCAGTTGCCATGCTGACATCCTCCTTTCCTTGATTTTCGCTCATTCCCAAACTGGAGGTTGTCATTGCGACAAATGGAGCAGGCCTTCAGAGGGAAGTTGATCCGCATCGCAATGCGGACTTCTTTAAATACAGGCACTATAATCCCCTGCTTAACAAAATGCAAGCAAATAATTGCACCCGGCGACTCCTGCGCCGGAGATGGGTTTGATTTCGCCCCCGGGAGTGGATACCATAGTTTCACATCCATATAGGGAGCCGATAGGTGGGGGCCTCATTCAGGCTCACTGCAATCGGTATCGCGGTCGAGGGGGTGCCTTCAAGGGAGTCGTCGAATGATCATCAAGCAGCTGAGCGTCGGGCAAATGGAGAACTTCTGCTACCTGGTCGGATGTCCCCGGACGCGCAAGGCCATCGTGATCGACCCCGGCGCCGATCCGGAGTTCATTCGATCGCAGGCCGAAGCGGAGGGGCTGACCATCGCAGCCATTTTCAACACCCACGGGCACGGGGACCACACCGCCGCCGGGCCGGCCCTCAAAGCCGCGACCGGGGCCAGGATCCTCATGCATGCAGCGGATGCCGCCGGCTCTTTCCCGGTGGACGAGCGCATCGCCGGCGACCAGGATCTGCAGGTGGGCGACATCGTGCTGCGGGTGCTTCACACCCCCGGCCACACCCCGGGGGGGCTCTGCCTCTACGGCCATGGGCAGCTCTTCACCGGCGACACCCTCTTCGTCGGGGACAGCGGCCGCACCGATCTGCCCGGCGGCCACCGCCCCACGCTGGCGGCTTCCCTTCGCCGCCTGATGGGTTTGCCGGAAGATACCGTGGTTTGGCCCGGGCACGACTACGGCCCTACCCCGTCCTCCACCATCGGCTGGGAGAAGCGCCACAATGTGAATGCCCGCGAGTACGGATTTTTCGTCGACGACCGGCCCGGCAACGAGCCGCCCTGAATCCACCCCTCCCATCGAATGAGGAGAAAATCGCAATGCGTTGGAGGCAGTTTTTCACCCCGGTACGCTCGCTGGAGGCGATCGCGGCCAAAGACTACCTGGGCCGCAGACCCGCCGATGCCGTCACCCTGCTCGATGTCCGTCAGCCGGAGGAGTACGAGGCGGGGCACCTGCCGGGGGCGAAACTGGTCCCACTGCCGGAATTGAGCGGCCGACTGTCCGAACTCGATCCGGGCAAGCCGACCCTCGTCTACTGCGCCATCGGCGGCCGCAGCCGGATCGCCGCCCAGCTCTTAGCGGCAAAAGGGTTTGCCGACGTCTTCAACCTCTCCGGCGGCATAAAGGCCTGGAACGGCGGGAGAGCGCTCGGCCGGGAAGACTTAGGGCTGGAGTTGTTTTCGGGCGCGGAATCGGCCGAGCAAGCCCTGGTGGCCGCCTACGGCCTCGAGGAGGGGTTGCGGGACTTCTATCAACGCATGGCCTCCCGCGTCACGCACACGCCGGCGCGGCGTTTGTTCGAGAAACTCGCAGCCGTCGAAGCCAAGCACCAGGACCGGATCGTGGGCGAATATGCCAGGCTCACCGGCTCCCCGCCGGACCGGGAGCGGTTCGTTCGGGTACAGGTGCGCCCGGCCATGGAGGGCGGGCTCACGACGGAGGAATATCTCGCGCGCTACCGGCCGGACATGGAGAACCCGGTGGACGTTATTTCGCTGGCCATGGCGATCGAGGCGCAGGCGCTGGACCTCTACCAGCGCGCCGCCGATCGGGCCGCAACCGGTGAAGTGAGATCGATGCTGTCTCAAACCGCACGCGAGGAGCAGGCTCATCTCGGCCAGTTGGGGGAGCTCTTCACGCACCCCGGCCTCTTGCGCGGCCCCGACGCCTAAACCGCCGCCGGGCAGGCTGCCGGCGGCAGCTCCGGGGACAGCGCGGCGTGCGCCCCCACCCGGACGTGAGCGCGATCGACGGCGCCCGCGCGGCCCAAAAACGGGTTTGCACAGAGCCGCTGCCGGCGTCTGTGCGCAACGAACCTGCGGCCGATGCACGCGCCCCCCCGTGCACAGCGAGGCCCCGGCGGAATGGAGCGGGCCCTGCGTCCCGGCGCCCGAGCCCCAGCCGTCCAACGTCGAACCACGGCGGCGCTGTTTTGCGATTGTGCGGAAACGCTGAGGGGTCTTTGGTTGACAATCGCGTGGCGATCGGATAAAATTAAAATTTATAGCATTGATATTAAATGGTTATCTTTGCTTCTGTTTTCGCTTAAGGAAATCCGCGCCATGCCGGGGATGAACCGCGATCTATCCTTGATCATCAAAGTCGTGACCAGCTGTCTGACTGCCGCCTTTCTTATATTTTTCATCTCCGCCCTGTCGGGCGAGGACCTGCTGAAGAACCACGGCACCATCAGGGACTTGGAGCGCATCAGCGCCGACATCGCTGCCGAGCTGAACAGCGGCATCGAACGCCGGGTGCGTCAGCTGGGCGAGGCACCGCAGAAAAACCCCTACCGCAGATTCTACAGCGCTGAGCTGGCCAAGGAGATCCACGAGGTTTCCTACCTCACTGAAAAGCAGAAAATCATGTTCGACATGTACAGCGTGCGGGATTTCGAGGCCAAATCCAAACGGCTGGTCGCCTACTCCGAAAAATCCGACCTCCAGGGGCTCATGAACGAGCTGGACATCGTCAAGCGCGAGTTGAAAAACTCCGCCAATCTGATCGACAACCGCCGCGACAAGCTGATCCGACAGCGGACCGCGTATCTGGTGCTTTTTTTCATCCTGTGGGTGGCGGTGTATTTTTACTATGGACGGGGATTGATACGCGCTTAGCCCCGCACGCCCGCTGCCGGCGGGGTGCCTGGGTGCGCGAACCGGTCGGACCGACATGTACCTGAAGCTCTACCGTCTGAACGCGAAGCCCTTTCAGATCACCACGGATCCCCGGTTCCTGTGGCTCGGCGAGAAGCATTCCGAGGCCCTGGCGACCCTCACGTACGGCATTCTGGAAGACAAGGGGTTCTTGCTGCTCACGGGCGACGTCGGCACCGGGAAAACCGCGCTGATCAAACTGTTGATCAAGAACATCAACGTTTCCGCCATCGTCGCCACCATCCCGGACCCGGGCCTGGACCCCATCGATTTTTTCAACCTTCTCTCCGAAGAGTTCCACATGGACCGGCAGTTTGCCTCCAAAGGCGACTTCCTGATCCAGTTCAAGCAGTTCCTGCTCAAGGCCTATTCTTCCGAAAAAAAGGTGCTGCTGATCATCGACGAGGCCCAGCGGCTGCACCACGAACTGCTCGAGCAGATCCGGCTGCTCTCCAACATCGAACTCGAGCATCGCAAGCTCATCAATATTTTTTTCGTCGGCCAGACGGAGTTCAACCAGACGCTGATGGAGGAGCGCAACAAGGCGGTGCGCCAGCGCATCACCGTGCATCACCACATCGAGCCGCTCTCCGAGGCCGAAACCCTGCAGTACATCGCGCACCGCCTCAAGGTGGCCGGAGGCCGGGGTGAAATCTTCACCCACGACGCCATGCGCCGCATCCATCTCTTCTCCTCCGGCGTTCCGCGGCTGATCAACATCATCTGCGACCACGCCCTGCTGACCGGTTATGCCTCCGGCCGGAGCCGGATCGATGCGGGGATGATCCGCGAATGCGAAAAGGAGCTGCGCCTGCCGGAATTCAAAGCCATCCCGGCCGCACCGGCGGCCGCCGATGCTCCTCAGGAGGGTGCGGCCGCACCGGTGGCATCCGGCCGGCGCATCGTTTTGATGCTCATCTTTCTTCTGCTCGCGGCCTTCAGCGCGCTGCTCGTCTACCAGTACCGAACCGATCAACCCCAGCGCTGGGCGACCGAAGAGATCGCCCCGCAGACCTACCGGGGCCTCTCCGGCAAACCGACCGAAGAGAGCATAACGGAGGAGCCCGCCGCGGCCTCGCTGCCGCAGGTGGCGGTGGCGCCCTCCGACAGCGCCCCGCAAGCCGTCTCCTCCGAGGCACTGGCGCAAAACCCGTTCGCAAAGGGCAAGATCATCATTTTTTTCCCTTACAATTCCAACGAACTCACGCGCGAGGCCATGGCGGCGCTGGATCAGATCGCCGATTTTCTGACAGCGCACCCCGACCTCAAGGTCGCTGTCCGCGGCTACACCGATGCCGCGGGGGTGCCCTCCTACAATCTGAGCGTCTCGCAGTTTCGGGCCAACTCCATCAAGAGTTACCTAGTCGGCAAGGGCGTCGCCAGCGCCAATCTCACCGCCCAGGGCATGGGGCCCAAGGACCCGATCGCCTCCAACGAGACGCCGTCAGGCCGCGAGCAGAACCGCCGCGTGGAGATCGAACTAGTGCCCTGAACCGCCCCCGCCGGTCACCCCCCGAATCCCAAACGCCGCAGCAGCGCCGCCGTGTCCGCGTTGACCGGCAGGTGCGCCAGGGCGGCCGCCTCCACCCACCGGGCCTCGGCGGCATCGCCGCCCGGCCGCGGAGAGCCTTCGACATAGTCGGCCAGCAGGTCGATCACGACATAGTGGAAGCGCACCCGGCCATGGGCATCGGCCTGAATGACCTCCAGGCAGCCGCAGGGGGCCCCGGCCCGGATCGCGATCCCGGTCTCCTCCCGCGCTTCCCGTTCGGCCGCCTGCCCGAGGGTCTCTCCGATTTCCACGCTGCCGCCGGGCAGGGCCCATTGCCCCTCGGCCGGCGGCTGCCCGCGGCGCACCAGTAGCACCCGGCTCTCCCGGAATACTACGGCCCCCACGGCCAAACGCGGGCGGTCCGGGAAGAGATTGGAGCTCATGGCGCTCCTCGATGCGGACGATTCCGGGGGGCGGCCGCGGGTGGCGGAGCCGCTTGACAGCCGGCAGCTTTTACCTTATCAGGCGGCATGATGCTCTCCTCCAAACTGCCTTCGGTCGGGATGACCATCTTCACCGAGATGACCAACCTGGCGAACGCCCACGGCGCCATAAACCTCTCCCAGGGGTTCCCGGAATTCGACCCCCACCCGCTGCTGCAGGAGCTCGTGTTGAAATACATGCGCGCCGGTCGCAACCAGTACGCGCCGATGCAGGGCGTCGTGGCGCTGCGGGAGGTGATCGCGCAAAAGGCCCGGGACCTGTATGGGGCGACCTACGATCCCGCTGCGGAGATCACCGTCACGGCCGGAGCCACCGAAGCGTTGTTTGCAGCCATCACGGCCGTGGTCCACCCCGGCGATGAGGTCCTCATCCTGGAGCCGGCCTACGACTGCTATATCCCCATGGTTCGCTTGAGCGGCGGCCGCCCGGTCTTCGTTCCGCTCAACCATCCATCCTATCGCGTCGACTGGGAGGCCTTCCGCCGCAAGATCACCCCCCGCACGCGGTTGGCGATCCTGAATTTTCCCCACAACCCCAGCGGCGCGATCCTGACGCCGGGCGATCTCGCGGCGCTGGCGGAGGTGCTGCGCGATACCCGCATCCTGCTGCTCAGCGACGAAGTCTACGAGCACATCGTCTTCGACGGACGCACGCACAGCAGCCTCTGCACGCATCCTGAGCTGCGCGAGCGCAGCTTCGTCGTCAGCTCCTTTGCAAAGACCTATCACGCCACGGGATGGAAGGTCGGCTACTGCCTCGCTCCCCGGCCGCTGTCGGTCGAGTTCCAGAAGGTGCATCAGTATCTGGTGTTTTCCGTCAACGCGCCGGTGCAGCACGCGCTGGCGGAGTTCATGCAGGATGCCAGCCACGCCGCCGGCCTCGCCGCCCACTACCAGTCGCTGCGGGACCTGCTGGTCGAGCGTCTGGCCGGTTCCCGTTTCCGGCCGCTGGCGTGCCATGGCACCTTCTTCCTGATGCTCGATTATTCGGCCGTGAGCGCCGAGCCGGATCTCGCCTTCGCGCGCCGGCTCACGCGCGAGCATCGGGTGGCCGCCATCCCTCCCTCGGTGTTTCACCACGACGGCGCCGACCACCGGCTGCTGCGCCTCTGTTTTGCCAAAACCCCGGCCACTCTGAACGAGGCGGCGGAGCGCCTGGGTCGCATATGAGCCTTGAGCGCGAAGGCCGCATTCTGCGCGGGGTGGCGTGCGAGTGGGAGTGCGCCCGCCGGATGCTCGACCCCGCGCTTGCCCGGCGGCTGCGCCGGCCCCTGTTCATGCTGGATGACGCCACCTCCCGCTGGGGGTCGTGGTCGGCCGAGCGCTGCGAGATTCGCATGAGCCGGGCGCTGATCGACCGGCACCCCTGGGACGCCGTGCGCGAAGTGCTCTTCCACGAAATGGCGCACCAGTTGGCCGATGAGCTGTTCGATGCCCGCGGCGAAACCGCCCACGGTCCGATGTTTCTCAAGGCCTGCCGCCTGCTGGGGGCGAACCCGCGCGCATCGGGCCATTTCACCTTGCCGACCGAGCAGGTGCGCCGCGCAGCGGCGCACGGCCCCGACCGGTCGGCCGAGCGCATCCGCAAGCTGCTCGCCCTGGCCGGCAGCTCCAACCCGCACGAGGCCGACGCCGCCATGCTGAAAGCCCACCAGCTCATGGCCCGCGTCGAAGCCCGCTCCGGCGCGGCTGCGCCGGAGCGCGAGTTTTTCAGCATCTTCGTCGGCCGGCCCGCGCTGCGGCACAGCCGTGCGCACTACCACCTGGCCGCGCTCTTGAGGGACTTCTACTTCGTGCTGCCGATCTGGGTCCCGGCCTATGTCCTGGACCGCTCCCGCATGGGGCGCGCCCTCGAGATCAGCGGCACGGCGTTCCAACTCAGGACCGCGGCCTACGTCTACGCTTTCATGCAACGGGTCATCGCCGAGGAGTGGGCGCACTGGGCCCGCCGCGGCACCGTTGGCCGGCGGGGGGCGGCCGTCTTCGGAGTGGGGGTGGTCGAAGGCTTCCGCGCCCGGCTGGCTGCCGCACGCTCCCGCCCGCGGGCGGGAGCGTGCGGCAGCCAGCTTGCGCTGGTGCCGGCGGCCGACCCGGAGCTGGCCGACTATTTCAAGCGCCGCCACCCGCATACCACGCGCGTGGGCCGCAGCGCCGCGCGCATTCACCGGGGCGCGCTCCAGGCGGGCCGGGAGGTCGGCAACCGCCTGGTGGTGTCGCAGCCGGCGGCCGAAATCGGCGCCGCCGGCGGCCTGTTGCCGGGCCCGGGGTGATCTTAGCCGCCGCCTCGCCGCCGCTCAGGCGCCGCTGGCAGCCGCACCGGTCGTTTCCTTCAGCCAATACGGGTTGATCAAGTCGGCGAAGATGGTCATGGCCGCCTCGGCGCCCTGGCCCGCAGCGGTCACGATCTGTTTGTAGCCGCCTTCCACGTCGCCGGCGGAGTACACACCGGGGAGCCGCGTGCGGTGCCGGCCGTCGTGCGGGATATAGCCGTCGGCGTTTAGCTCAAGCCCAAGCTTTCCGGCCAGTTCGACGGCCGGCTCGTAGCCGACGGCGATGAACACCCCGTCGGTGGCGAAAACGGAGGTTTGGTTGCTGCGGTTGTCGACCAGAAGGACCTCGCGCACCCGGTCCTCTCCCCGGATTTCGCGGATTTCGGTGTTCCAGCGCACCGGGATGCCGGTTTCAGAGAGCCGCCGGGCCAGAAACTCCTGGGCTCGCAGCGTGTCGCGGCGGTGGACCAGGGTGACCTTCACCCCCATGTGGTGCAGGTAGAGGGCCTCGGTCACGGCGCTGTTGCCGCCGCCGACCATGAGGACTTTTTTGCCTTTGAACAGGGGCCCGTCGCAGGTGCTGCAGTAGCTTACGCCGCGGCCGGCCAGGCGGGACTCGCCGGGCACGTTCAGGTGGCGGTGGTTGGCGCCGGTCGCCAGCAGAATGGCCTTGGTCATGAACTTGCGGCGGCTCGTCTGCACCACGATCGGGTTGCCGTGAGCGATGTCGAGCACCCCTTCCCCCTGAAAGATCTGCACGTACTGCAGGGCGTGGCTGACCATGATGTCCACCAGCGTCTTGCCCCCGACCGAGGTGAACCCGGGGTAATTTTCGACCACGGGCGTGGTGGCCACCTGCCCCCCGAGCGCCTGCCGCTCGATGATCGCGGTGCGCAGCCCGCTTCGCACGGCATAAATGCCGGCCGTCAGCCCCGCCGGCCCTCCCCCCACGATCACCAGGTCGGCCTCGACCTCTTCGGCATCGCTCTCCGGGATGAAAATCGTCTGCGCCTCGAGTTTCTGGAGGGAGAGCATGAAGACCTCCTCCGCCTGCGCGCCGTGCCCGATGAGAACCTCGTTGGCAAACGCCATGGGGACGCTGTGGGCGGAGTAGCGGTCGGCCAGTTCGGTTTCGGACTGGATGTCGATGATTTCGAGCGAGACGTGCTCGGGCAGCTCGATGGCGGCTTTGACCCCGTTGACGGCCTGCTGCGGACAGTAGGGGCAGGTCGCGCTGACGAACACCTTCACCTGCCGCGCGGAGTCGATGCGCCGCAGGACCTTGCGGGACTGCTCGTTCAGATTGCTCTGCCCAAGGCCCACCAGCATGAATGTCTCCAGCAGCGTGCGGGCCTCCTCGCCCATCGGGGCGCCCAGCCACCGGATCGAATATCGATCCGGCGCAACCAGCAGCGTCGGGGAGGAGGTGACCTGGTAGCGGCGGGCCAGCTCATGGTCCAGACCGTATTCCTTCAGGCTGATGCGGGGGCTCAGTTCGCGAAAGGCCCGAATGACCTGACGGGTCGCCTGGGCAAACAGGTCGTTGCCGCCTTTGTCGGTGAACAGCAGCAGCGGGATGTCGTTCGGCAGCTGTTCGAAGGTTTTTTTCAGCTGGCGCAGATAGGCCTCGCTGGCCAGGTCTCTCTCGGGTGCGCCGGGGGGTTGGGGCTGTGGCATGATGTAGGCTCCTCCCTGAAGTTGACTTCTGTGCGGTTGCCGCTTTTATAGGTAAATACAGGATTTCCGGTGTCAATCGTTTTGCGGGTCGAGGGGCTGGGCCGCCAGGGCCTCCGCGACCCACAGGTCCTCGCGGGTGGTGATTTTGATGTTTCTCCGGCTGCCGGGGATGACGTGGACGGGGGCCCCCAGGCGCTCGACCAGAGCGGCGTCGTCGGTTCCGTAGAAGCCGTCCTGCCGGGCCTGCTCGTGCGCGCGGCGGATCAGCCCGATGCGAAACGCCTGCGGCGTCTGCGCCAACCAGACGGCCTCGCGCGGCAGGGTGGATGCGATGAGGCCGCCCGCTCCACAGAGTTTCACGGTCTCCCAGACCGGCAGGCCGGCAATGCAGGCGCCGCTGCGCAGGGCGGTTTGCACGCAGGCGTCGATGAGCGGCGCAGGCACCAAGGGCCTTGCCCCATCGTGGATGGCGACGACGGCGTCGTCCGGTCCGAGCTCGCGCAGTCCACGGTAGACCGAATCCTGCCGCCGTTCGCCTCCGGCCACCAGGGTCACGGGCGTCCGCAGCCCGGCCGCAGCGAGGATGCGCTCGCGGCAATAGCCGATGTCGGCGGCGGGCACCACCAGCACGATGGCCTCGAAACGCGTGGCGCCGGCCTCCATCGACCTCAGGGTGCGGGTGAGGATCGGCACGCCGGCCAGAGGCAGGTATTGCTTGGGCTGCGGCCCGGGCAGGCGGGTCCCCTTGCCCGCCGCCACGATCAGCGCGTACGCCATGCTCCGGCCCTCCCTTCCGCTGCCGCCGCCTCCCCGGCCGATGGGGTGGCCGTTTCGCAAGCGCTGGATGGCGCCTCAGGCCAAGGCCGCTGCGATGCCGCCGCCGGCAGGCGCGGCCCGCCACTGCCGCGGATGGCGACGAGCAAAAAACCCGGCATGGGTCGAACGACGTCGTTGGCGGTGGGGCGCTACTTGAGATACTTCAGCTCTTTGGGAAGGGGGATGCCCTTTCCCATCAAATCTTCGCCGTAGTTGACCCCGGCCAGGATTTCGATGTCCTTGAGGGTGCGGGCGTCGCCTTCGAAGAGGACATCCTTGATGTTCTCCTTTTGGATCTTTCCGCCCGCCCACTGCATGTCGAGAACGCTGCTGGCATCGAAGCGGTCTTCACCGACCACCAGCTCCACCTGGCCGCCGTAGTGCTGGACGATCTTGGCCACCAGCAGGCTGGGCCGGGAGTGAAAGCCCAGTTTCTGCGGCACCCCGACCCGGATGGAGGAGCGCTCGATGTTCTCGTTGAGGATCATGCGGGCGTGCTCTTTGCCGAGGGCCAGGAAGTGGCAAACGTAATAGAGACCGTAGTTGATCGTGCAATCGAGCAGCCGCGCCGGATCGATGAGGGCCGCGAGCTGCTCCTGGACCCGCTGGTAGGTGTTTTTGTAGCCGGCGGCGTGCAGGTGCCGCTCGTAGAAGTGCAGCAGCCTGCCCACCATTTGAAAGAGGTGGAAGATGACCGAGAAGAACCCCCGCAGCTGTTTGAGTTTGCGGTTGCCGAAGCGGAATCCGCCCTGGATGACGTAGGTGTCGAAGGAGGACTGCAGGTTGTGCACCAGCATTTCGTAGCGCCGGATCTCGACTTCATTGATCTTGTCCGGGATGATCGCCCGGATTTCGGCCAGGCTGTACCGTTCGTAAAACTTGATCTGGTCGAAGCTCTTCAGAATGTTCAGAAATTCGCTGGCGATTTTGACGATGTGCTGCTTCTGCTGGTCCTTGTTCTCGTCGTCGATGTCGAAGGCGAGCATCGTCGAGGTGTTCAGGCTCGGGAAGTCGGCGTCGCGGAAGCGTTCCGCGGGCAGGTGCAGGTCGAGCCGCTTGGCCTCATCAAGGACCACCGGCGCCGCCCGCCGCAGGCACTGGTTCAAGAAGTCGAGCGCGGCCGCGGCGTCCTTTTCGAATTCAGCGCTGTCGGGCAGGTCGTAGTACTGAAGCCGGTTGGAGATGTGTTTTTGAAAATTGGAGGCCAGGCCGATGTGGCGCATGGTGGCGGTCAATTCACGGAAGTAATACCAGGTGCGGTTGTTCTTGGCGCCGTGAAAGTCCAGGAAATCCTCAAGCAGGGTCGAGGAGGATGCCAGGGTCGAATAAAATTTCTGGGTGAACGCCCCCTGCGGGTGTTCCGGCCCGGCGATGAAAATCACGCATTTGAGGAAGTCGTTCGAAAAAACGGGCACCTTCGCCGCGAATGCGGCGATGTCCCTCTCCGGCGGGGGGGGGGCTGATGTCGGGTGTCGTTCCATGCTGCGCGTGTCGTGCGGGGGTGGCGGGGACGGGTGCGGCCGGAGCAGCCTGTAAGCCGAATTCTGTTCCCGTCGCGGGTTGCCCCGCGCCGGGCGGCGGTCATTCCTCTGGGATGCCGGTTGCCCGGCACCTCTTGCGACCGACCCGGGAGCTCGGGCGGGCCGCCCTCGGACGCTCCTCTATTTGGTCTTGCACCGGGTGGGGTTTGCCGAGCCCCCCGGTCGCCCGGGAGGCTGGTGCGCTCTTACCGCACCTTTTCACCCTTACCCTCGGCTCAGGCCCCCTGGGGGGCTGCGCCGCGGGCGGTGTCCTTTCTGTTGCACTTTCCTTCGCGTTGCCGCGACTCCCCGTTAGGGAGCACCCTGCCCTGCGGTGTTCGGACTTTCCTCCGGCGTGCGTGCACGCCGGCGACCGCCCTGGCTACTCCGACCGCTCGTCCTCGTTTTCCCAGAAAATGATTCTGTCACAGTTGGGACAATTCTTCAAGCGGTCCCGACGCTGCATTTCGTTGTACATCTGCGGCGGGATGTTCACGTGGCATCCCCCGCAGACGGCCGATCGGACCTCCGCCACGGCGACGCCGTCCGGCTTGCGGTCGCGAATCCTGCGATACAGCGCGAGCAGCTCCGCCGGCAGCTGCCGGGAGATCTCGGCGGCCTGCGCCTGCGCCGCCGCCAGGTGCGCAGCCGACTCGTGCGCATCGCGCCGCACCTGCTCCAGTTCGTCGCGGATCTGTGCCGCCCGGTGGTCGGCCTGCGCCTGATGCTCTTTCAGGAACCGATGACCGGCCTGAATCTCATCCAGGCAGGCGATCATCTGGTCTTCCAGCTTCGAGCCGATCTGCTTGAGGTCGTCGATCTCCTTGAGGCCGGACTGGTATTCCTTGTTGGTCTTGACCGCCCGCAGCTTTTCGTTGCTCTTGGCGATCCGCTCCTGGTTCGCCTGCAGCTCGGCTTCCTGGGAGCGGTACTGCTTTTGGAGCTCCTGCTGCTGGCGGTGAGCGGCGGCAACCGGGTCCTCGCACTGCTGGAGCTGGGCGTTCAGCGCGCCGGTCTGCTCCTCGACTTTCCCCAACATCGCCTGCAGCCGGCGCACCTCCAACTCCAGCTTCTGCAGCCGGCTCAACGTGCGGGTCTGATCGCGTATGTCGACAGGCATGGCGTTATCCACTCGATGGCAGTGGTGGTGATATCGGTCCCGGGAGTGCTGCTCACACCGGCGTAAACGGGTCGGCTTCCAGCGGGCAGGCCTGCACCCGCACCGCCATGCGTCGGCGGGCGAATTCCGCTCTGAGCCGCTCGACCAGCGCCTCCTTCATGAGCCGCTCGGAGTGGAAATGGCCGACGTCGATCAGGCAGCGGCCGGCGTACTCCACCGCGCGCGCGTCGTGGTAGCCCAGATCCCCGCTGATGAAAACCTGGGCACCGGATCGAAGAAAATCCGGTACCAGGCTGCCGCCGCTGCCGGTCGCGACGGCGACGCTTCGGACCAGGGTGCGCGGATCCCCTGCGAGGCGGACCAGCGGTGCGTCCAGCCGCCGCTTCACCCTCAGGGCCAGCGCCTCCAGCCGCTGCGGCCGCGGAAGGTCCCCGACCCGGCCGATACCCGGCCCGGTGCCGGCCGCCGCGGCCGGCGCGCGGCTCAGCGGGCGCATGCGCCTCAGCCCCAGCCGTCGGCCCAGGAGATCGTTCAATCCGCCCGGTGCCGAGTCCAGGTTCGTGTGCAGGCTGACGACGGCCAGCTGGTGGCGCAGGGCATGCCCGATGGCAGCCCCGGTCGGAGTGCCCAGGTCGATCTGTTTCAACGCCCGGAAGATCAACGGATGGTGCGTGATGATCAGATCGATGCCGGCGTCGCCTGCGGCCCGAACCACCTCCGGCCCGGCATCCAGAGCCACCCAGATGCGCGCCACTTTGGCGCCGGGATCCCCGACCTGCAGGCCGACGTTGTCCCATGCTTCCGCCATGGCGGCCGGTGCGATCCGCTCCAGGATCCGGGCGATCACGCTGAAAGCGACGGCCATGGCGACGGCTCCGGTAAAAGCAACGGCATGGGCCGTCGGCCCGCGCCCGGCTTTCCCGCCGGCGGCAGCGGGGGCGAACGGACCCGACAGCGCTGGTGTGGGCCCACCTGGGATCGAACCAGGGACCGACCGGTTATGAGCCGGTGGCTCTGCCAGCTGAGCTATGGGCCCATGAACGTAGCGGGTATGTGTAGCGGTCGTCGCACGCTTTGTCAAGCGCCCGCGGGCGATTTTGACGACCCCGCCGAACGGCCTGCGCCGGCCCGTTGGCCGGGGCCGCTTCAGGTTTCGATAAAGTGCTTGAGCTTGCGGCTGCGGGTCGGGTGGCGCAGCTTCCGCAGGGCCTTGGCTTCGATCTGACGAATGCGCTCGCGCGTTACGGCAAAATCCTGCCCGACCTCCTCCAGCGTGTGGTCGGCCTTCTCGCCGATGCCGAAGCGCATCCTGAGCACTTTTTCCTCGCGCGGCGTCAGGGTCGCCAGGACCTTGCGCGTCTGTTCGGCCAAGTTGATGCTGACGGCGGCTTCCGAGGGCAGCATGAACTTCTTGTCCTCGATGAAGTCGCCCAGATGGCTGTCCTCCTCCTCGCCGATGGGGGTTTCGAGCGAGATGGGCTCGCGGGCGATCTTGAGCACCTTGCGCACCTTTTCCAACGGGATTTCCATCTTTTCGGCGATCTCCTCGGGCGTCGGCTCGCGGCCCTGCTCCTGGACGAGATAGCGCGAAGTGCGGATGAGCTTGTTGATGGTCTCGATCATGTGCACGGGAATCCGGATGGTGCGCGCCTGATCGGCGATGGCCCGGGTGATCGCCTGGCGGATCCACCAGGTGGCGTAGGTGCTGAACTTGTAGCCCCGCCGGTACTCGAACTTGTCCACTGCCTTCATCAGGCCGATGTTGCCCTCCTGGATCAGGTCGAGGAACTGCAGACCGCGATTGGTGTATTTTTTGGCGATGCTGACCACGAGCCTCAGGTTGGCCCGGGTCAGCTCGCTCTTGGCCAATTTGGCTTTCAGGCGGCCGTCCTCCACGGAGGCCATGACCCGTTTCAGAACGCGGCTGTTGGCGCACAGCTCGGCCTCGCGGGCGGCGATCAGCTCGATCGTGCTGCGGGCCTCGGTGAAAACCCCGTGGGTTTCCTCCCGGGTCAGGTGGCAGCGCGGTGCGGCCCACTTGGTGAAGGCGGTCTTGGAGCTCATGTGGTCGCGCAGATCCTTGATGGTCGCGTTGAAGCGGTCCGACACTTTGGCCACTTTGCGCGACATGGCCTCGAACCATTGGATCTGCTCGAAAATCACATTTTCGATGTCGTCGATGACGGCCGCTTCGAGCCGCCAGTCTTTCAGCAGCTCGAAGATGTCGGAGATGCCCTGTTGGAGCTGCCGCCGGACTTTGCGCAGTTTCGGATCATCCCCGGTGGATTTGAAGACCTCCTCGCGCAGGGGGCGGGTTTCATCGTGGATGGCCTTGATGCGCCGGATCGTCTCCAGAAATTTTTCGGTCTGAACGACCTCGTCGGTATGCGTGTCGCCCTCGTCGATGTCGCGCAGAACGTGCTTGGGGCGCAGCACCCCGCTCTCGATTTTTTCGCCCAAAGCGATGATGGCATCCACGCCGCCGGTGGTGTCGAGCAGCGCCCGCAGCACTTCCTGCTCGCCGGCTTCGATTTTCTTGGCGATTTCCACCTCCCCTTCGCGGCTGAGCAGGGTCACCATCCCCATTTCGCGCAGGTACATCTTGACCGGATCGGTGACCGTGCCGTATTCGGGGCCTTCGACCTCGTCGCTGGGGGTCGGTTTTGCATCCGGCAGGTTCTTTGTTTTCTGCAACGGACGCGAGTGCTTCTCATCCACGACGTCGATGCCGTTGTCGTCGAAAAGCATCAGGGTCTCATCGATCTGGTCGGGCGACAACATGTCTTCAGGCAGAATTTCGTTGATTTCGTCATAGGTCAGAAAGCCCTGCTTCTTGCCTTTGGCCAACAGCTCCTGGACCGCGCGTTTGTCGACCTTGGGTTCGGCCAGCCGCGGGTCGGTTTCAAGCGGGGCGCGGACGGTCGGGGGGGGCTTGGGCGTCTTGGGCGACGGGGTCGCCGCGGCCGTTTTTTTGCGCGGTTGCGATTTCGCGGCCGCGACCGCGGTTTTGGTTTTTGCTGCAGCTTTTTTGGCCATACCTGTTAGCCTCCCGACATCTTCGAATTCGTAGCGCGTGCCCCGCCCGCGGTGCGCGCGGCGGTTTGCCACCGGGCGCTATCGTTTGGGCGCTGCGGTCGGGGCCGCGCTTCTGCTCCGCGCCGCCAGTTTTTGTTTCTCGCTCAACAGCCGCATCAGCTCGGCCTCGTCCGCCGCTTTTTCGGCGGCCTCGATCCCATGCTGCAGCGACCGGCGCGCCGGCAGCTTCCGGCGGCTCTCGACAAACCGGTCAAGCAGCGTGCGGCAGCCCTTCGGGTCCCACTCCTCATCGCGCATGGCCAACTGCGCCAGCTGCTCGCGGCGAGGTCCTTCCGGTACGCAGGCCAGTCGGTCGGAGAGCGGCGCGCCTGCCCGGTGGCCGCTGGCAATGAGCTCTTCCGCGGAGCGCTTCAACGGGCCCTCCTCGAAGCAATCCAGGATGTTGCGGTCGATTATTTCCGGGATCATCTCCGGTACCTGCAGCATCATGGCGACGATATGCCGCTCGAAGCGATCCTCCGCGGGCGGGGCAGAAACGCGGCGCTCGGCCGCGGCGTGGGGCTCCGGGGGCCGGGCGCGGCGCTGCAGCCCTTGGCGGATGACACCCTCCTCCACCCCGGTGCGCTCCGCAAGCTGCTGGATGTAAAAAGCCTTCGCCACCGGGTCGTTGACGGCAGCCAGCGGGCCGAGCAGTTCGGAGACGACGCGGATCTTGCCCTCCGTGCTCAGGCCGTGGCGTTTGACGGCGCTTTCGGTCAGGAAACGGACCATGCCGGGGGCGGACTGAGCCAGCCGCTCGAAGGCTTCCGCTCCGCGGCGCTTGATGAACGAATCGGGGTCCTCGCCTTCCGGCAGCACCAGAATGCGGGTGTCCGCCTGGTCTTCCTGAAACACGTCCCCGCGGCGGAAGTCCGCGTGCTCCTTCCAAAACAGGCTTACGCAGCGCTGGGCCGAGCGGATGCCGGCCTCGTCCGAATCGTAGACCAGCACCATTCGACCGGCGTGGCGGGTCAGCGCCCGGATGTGCTCGGCGGTGAGAGCGGTGCCAAGAGTGGCCACCGCGTTTTCGAGACCGGCCTGGTGCAGTGCGATCAAATCGAGGTAGCCTTCCACGATGAAGACCGACCCCAACGATCGGCAGCGCTCCTTGGCGCGGTTGAGCCCGTAGAGTACATTGCGCTTGGTGTAGATCGGCGTTTCCGGTGAATTCAAATACTTGGGGGTCGAATCGTCCAACACCCGCCCACCGAAGGCAACCACCCGGGAGGCGTCGTCCAAGATCGGAAACATGATGCGGTCCCGGAAGCGGTCGTAAAAACCGGAGCCGTCCTTGCGCGGCACCGCCAACCCGGCTTTCTCGACGAAACCGGGTGGGACGCTGCGCCCTCCCATGAACGCCAGCAGGCCGTCCCAGCCCTTGGGGGCATAGCCCAGCTGGAACGCCTCGATGCTGCGGCGCGTGACCCCCCTGCGTTCGAGATAGGCCAGCGGTGCGCGCCCGGAGGGGTGCTGCCCGAGGTGTTGCGCGAAGTAGTGCAGCGCCAGGCGGTTGATTTCGAACAGCCGCTCGCGCTCCTTCAATCGATGTTGATCCTCGCGGCTCAGAGCCCGTTCGGGCAGATCGATGCCGCTGCGCCGGGCCAGCGCCCGCAGCGCCTCCGCAAACGCCAGGCCGTCTCGCTTCATGACAAACGCGAACACATCGCCCCCGCAGCCGCAGCCGAAGCAGTAAAAAATCTGTTTGTCGGGGCTGACGCTGAACGAGGGCGTTTTTTCGGCGTGAAAGGGGCACAGCCCGACCAGGTTCTTGCCGGCCCTTTTCAAGATAACCGTTTCCGAGACGACATCGGTGATGTCCACTGCATGCCGTATCTCGGAGACTTTGTCGTCCGGAATGAAATTTGCCAAGAAACTGCCGCCTCCAGCTGTGCGCGGGCAGATGCGCGGATGAACCGGCGGTGGGCCGGCTCCGGAGTAGCGCCGCTTCGGGTCGTGCAAACGACGATCGGGCGGAACCTGCGCTCGTTCGCCGCCGCCCGGGTCGAGCTACAAGGTGCAAAGGGAACCAACTAGCTAGGCGCTCCCCTGGTGTTTGTCAACCCTCTCCGGGCAACGATGCTCGCCGGGCGTCTGCCGTGCGATCGCGGCCGCCTGTCCGAATTCGACGGCGCCTGAGTAGAGCGCCTTGCCGACAATGACACCGGTGACGCCCACGGCCTCCAGCGGCAGCAGCGCCCGGATGTGATCCAGCCCGCCGACGCCGCCGGAGGCGATCACCGGGACGCGGGTTCGCTCGGCCAGGCGCCGGGTCTCCTCGATGTTGGGGCCGGTCTGCATGCCGTCGCGATGGATATCGGTGAAAATAAAGGCCGCCACCCCCATGTCTTCCAGCTGCAGGGCCAGATCCGCGGCGGCGATTCCCGTCGTCCGCGCCCAGCCGTCGACGGCAATGCGCCCGTCGCGGGCATCGAGGCCGACCGCCACCCGGCCGGGATGCCGGCGGCAGATCTCCCCCAGCCAGGCGGGGCGGTGAACGGCCTGGGTGCCGATGACCACGCGCCAGACCCCCATGGCGAGCAGGGACTCCGCCACCGCCGCATCGCGGATGCCGCCGCCGAGTTGGACTGGAACGCGAACAGCGCTGACCATCTGCGCGATCTGCGGCCGGTGGCAAAGGCGGCCGCCGGCCGCGCCGTCAAGGTCCACGACGTGGATCAGCTCCGCGCCGGCGTCCGCCCAGCGGATTGCCGTGCGCACCGGGTCGTCGGCATATACGGTTTCGGCATCCATGCGCCCCTGGACCAGCCGGACACATTTGCCGTTCTTGAGGTCGATGGCGGGTATGATCAGCATGAACGCGTGCGGGTTTCCGGGAGGGGTCGCCTGCGCCTATAGGGCGCCCTTGGATGAGCGCACGCCGCGGCTGCGCGGGTCGGCGCTGACGGCCTGGTGGAGGGCCCGTCCGAACGATTTGAAGACGGCCTCCAGGATGTGGTGCTCGTTTTCACCGTACGGCACGCCGATGTGCAGGTTCATTCCGGCGCGATGGGCCACGGATTTGAAAAACTCCTTTGCCAGCGAACAGTTGAAGGCGCGCTCCGCCGAGTGACACGCCGGAACCTGAAACACCAGATAGGGCCGCCGGGACACGTCGATCGCAACCTGCGCCAGGGCGTCGTCCATGGGGGTTACGGCATGGCCGTAGCGGCGAATGCCCTTGCGGTCGCCCAAGGCCTGGTCCACGGCATCCCCCAGCACCAGGCCGACGTCTTCGACCGTGTGGTGGGAGTCGACCGCGATGTCCCCCTGGGCATGGACCGCCAGATCGAAAAAACCGTGCACGCTGAAGAGCGTCAGCATGTGGTCGAAAAAAGGGATCCCGCTCGTCACATCGGCCTGACCGCTGCCGTCCAGGTCGATGCCGACCTTGACGGTGGTCTCCCGGGTGCGGCGTTCGAGTTCGGCTCTGCGGTTCATCGGACCTCCGGCGTCCGCGCTGCGTTCAGGCCAGCGATCCTCTTCGGCCCCTGCGGTGATCGGCGCTGCTATCGGCCCGGCGCGCAGTTGTTTCAATCCGGCCGGCAGTGTGGTAAAAGCGAGCGCAGTGCCGAAAAAAAACGAGTGGAGATGAGGGGGATCGAACCCCTGACCTCGGCGTTGCGAACGCCGCGCTCTCCCAGCTGAGCTACATCCCCACACAAAGCTTCCTTCTACCAAATATGATTTGGTCGGTCAACCGAAAAAGGAGATCCGTCGCATGGCAGGCCTGATCTTGCAAGACGCCTACAAGCAGTTCACCCGCGACCAGGACAAAGTCCTGCCGCCGCAAACCACCGTGGCGCGGTTGCGCGCAAAGCTGGGTCAGCTGCGCCTGGACATCCTGCAGGCAACCGAGCGCATCGACAGCGGCCGGCTCGGCATCCCGGTCTACATCAGCCGCTGCGGCCGGGACGCCGCCGGGGTCATCGGCACCCGCAAGCAGATGGGCAAGGGCGCCACGGCGGAGCAGGCCGAGGCCAGCGCCGTCATGGAGCTCGCCGAACGCTTCAGCTTCTTCAGCTTCGCACGGGACCAGCGCCGTTTCATCCGGGCCACCTACGCCGAGGTCCGGGACCGGGCCATCTCTTTTGAGCTGATCGCCCGGTCGGTCCACGACGCCTCGGAGGAGCTGGCCGTCAGCCGGCGCGTGTTCGAAGCTCTGCCGCTGAAGTGGACCGCGGCCTACAACCTCACGCGGGCAACCGAGTGCCTGGTGCCCTTCGACTGGTTCTACGCCATCAACGAATTCAACGGCCCGTCGGCGGGCAACTGCCGGGAGGAGGCGATTCTCCAGGGGGTCTGCGAGGTCGTCGAGCGCCATGTGTCCTCGGTCGTCAGCCGCACCCGCTTGCGGGTGCCCGCCATCCGCGCCTCGTCGGCGGCCGACCCGGCGGTACGGGAGATGCTCGCGAAATACGACCGCTGCGGGATTCGCCTGGTGATCTCGGACTTCACGCTCGACATGGGCATACCGACGGTCGGCGTGCTCGCCGTCGACCCCTCCACGTTCCCCGAACGCAGCGAGATCGTCTGGACCGCCGGCACCACCCCGAGCCCCGAAAAGGCCCTGAGCAGAGCTCTGACCGAGGTCGCTCAGCTGGCCGGGGATTTCAACACCGGCGCCACCTATGTCGCCAGCGGCCTGCCCAAACCCCGGAGCCTGGAGGAGGTCGACCCTATCACCGAGCCTGCGGCGGTGGTGGACCTATCGAGCCTGCCGGATGTGTCGCACCCGAACATTCGGGTTGAAATCGAGAATTGTCTCCAGGCGCTCTCCCGCCGGGATCTTGAGGTCTTCGTGATCGACACCACGCATCCGGACCTGGCCGTTCCGGCCTGCTACACCCTCATCCCCGGGGCTCATTTCCGCGAGCGCACGCGCGGGACCGGGGTGGCGATGTTTTGCGTCAAGCTTCTCTCCGAGACCCTCGAGCCGGCCGAGGCCTTCCGGCGGCTGGCGGAGGTCGATGCGCTTTTGCCCGGAAAGTACTTCGTGCGGTTCCACATGGGGCTCTGCCGGTTGCGGGGCGGTGATCCGGACGGCGGGCTCGCCCTCTTCCGGCAGGCGCTGGCCCTGGGGCCGGACCCCGAGGAGGCGCCCACCGTCTACAGCTACCTGGGCGTTGCGCTGAAGGAGTTGGGGCGCTACGCGGAGGCGCAGGAGTTCCTGCGCCGGGGCGCAGAGCTGGACCCGGAGCGCACGGACCTGCACAACTTGATGGGGTTCTGCCACTACAAGCGCGGGGAATATGCGCAGGCCGTCGCCGCGTTTCAGCGCGTGCTCAGGATCGACCCGGCTTCCGCCATCGACCACGCCAACCTGGGCGTCAACTACCAGGCCTTAGGCGACAGCGACCGGGCGGTCGCGTGCTATCGCACGGCCCTGTCGCTGGACCCCGGCATCGAGTTCGCCCGCCGCAACCTGGCGGCGCTCTCCGGCTGACCGGCAGCCCTCAGGTCGCCGCCGCGGCGATGTCGCGCTTGAGACCGTCGATGGCCTCCTGAATGCGCCGGCAGTCCTGCGCCATGTCCGCCAGCACGGCCACGGCCTGAGCCTTGTCCTCCTGGCGGGCGCTCACCCCCTGCGCCAAGGCTCCGAAGTCGGCCGCGTAAGCCTGCAGCTGGCCGGCGGCGACCTCGGAGAGCCTCCCGGCGGCCATCTCGATCTGCAGGAAAAAATATTTGAATTTGATGTTTTCGCGGTAATCCCGGAGCTCCACGATCAGGGACTGCAGGGTTTCGCGCCGGATGCGCACCAAGCCCTCCCGCAGCGCGCGCAGGTCCTCCTCGCCTTCGCGAACGGTCTTTTTGAGAACTTTTTTGAACCCGCTCAGAACCCGGTAGAACCCGCGCCGCAGCAGGGCCTCGGTCCGCAGCCGCGCGGTGTAGTTGATGGCGCTGGCGAGCGGCGGGTGGCTTACGCCGGAGTTGCGCAGCAGACTCGCCACGCCGGGGATCGCCACCGCCTCCGATGATCGGCAGTCGATGCGGATGCCGAGGCCCTCCATCAAGCCGCAGAACTCCTCGTAGGCATCCGCGATCAGACTCTGGTAAGGCGCCGCGATGGATTCCAGCTGCGCGCAGATCTGCGCCTCCTGGGCGGCAATGAAGCGGACGATTTCAGGGTTGACCTGCTCGGTGATGTAGGCATCGAGGGCGCGCTTGAACTCCTGGAACATCTGGTAGAGCGCCCGGGAGAACCCGCCCGCGCGGAGCGCTTCGCCGCAGCGCTCGGGGTCAAAGCGGGCGGAGCCGACAAACGCGGTGAGCCCCCGCGTCAGCTCGCCCGAGCCGTCGTCCAGGAACCGATTGACCTCGCTTGCGACCGACTGCCTGACCTTGGGCACGATGCCCGCCAGCGAGCTCTGCAGCGCCTTCAGGATCTGTGCGAACCGCTCCTGGTGCCGGCGGATGCGTTCGGCGACGCGGCGGGCATCGGCCGCATCGCGGGTCAGGATCTCCTGGTTGACGCCGATCCAGTTGGCCATCCCCGCGCGGATCACCCTCAAGTGCTCGACGGGGTTCTGAAAGAGAAGCGCGTGGCGCTTGCGGTTCAAGGTCGCGTGCAGCGCGCTGGCGAACCTCGCCGTTTCGGCCGTTGAGAAGTCGACGAGTTCCGCATCCGCGCGCCAGAGTTCCAGTCGGCGGCGGTCCCGCTCGGCCAGGGGGGAGGCGGCGGCAAAGAGGTTGTAGAGCGCCGAAAAGGTAAACAGCTTCGCTCCGGCGGCGATCAGGCTGAGCTCCTCGGACACCCGGCGAACCGAGGCCTGCAGGTTGCCCAGCGAGGGGTGCTCGCTGAAATCGCAGTTCAACACGAAAAGGCAGCTGTCCAGAATCCCCATGCGGCTGATCATGGACAGGAACTTGATGTCGGCCTGCCGCAGGCCGGTGCGGCTGCTGATCACATAGACCAGCAGGTGGGCCAGACGCAAGTAATCCTGCACCATCGCCAGGTGCAGCGGGTTGGAGGAGTCGCTGCCCTGGCAGTCGGCGATCTCGACGCCGCTGCCCACGCCGGCGGTGGGGACGTCCAGCTGAATGTCGCGCAGATACACGGAGAGGGACTCGTTGCCGGTAAAGGCCCAATGATCGATGAACCGATCGCTTTCGAAGCCGTGCACGACCGGCTCCTCGCCCAGGAAGCGGCTGACCGTGTCGTAGCCCTCAAGATAGCAGGAGAGCAGCACCAGATTGCGGTTGCGGGCATCGTCGCTGATGCGCTGCTCGCCGTTCAGGGACTGCAAAGCCCGGGCGAGGCCGGCGCGCTCCTGCTCACGGCGGATGTCGAAGGGATCCTGGGCGCTGCGCCAGTTCACATCGGGGAACAGGACCAGCGCCTGCTGCATGTCGGTGTTCACCTCCGCCCAGGTTTTGAAGAAAAGGGTCGCTTTCAACCGCTGCCCGGGGCGCACCCGCGTGACGATGGAGGTCACGACCCCGGCGCCGCGTTTGAGAAGATCACCGTTGAGCAGCGAGTTCAAAAGGGTGCTTTTGCCCGATTTGATCGGTCCGACGACGGCCACGCGCACGGTGTTCTCGGCCACGCGCTGCGGCAGCGCGGCGCAGGTCTTCTCCCACTCCGCGAAGCGGTAATCGGAAAGCCCGGGAATGCGTCGCACCGCGCGAAACAGAGCGAGCAGGCCGTCGTTGGCCGACAGCAGGCGTTGCTTTTGGTCTTCGGTTCCATCCATCATCGTTATACACCTGATTGCCGTGGGCGCGGCCGACGCACGGCGCCGGCAGCGGGCGCGGCCTTGTGGGGCCGGCCGATTAATGGTATGCTGCTGCGTAGAGTCGATCCGGGAAAGAGCGCGCTTCGCCCTTCATCCTGCAACGGGGCCGGCGCGCTCGAGAGGGATTTACGGCATGTCCGAAAAGAACCCTGAGTGCCCGCTCTGCAACCCGCTGAACTGCAAAGAGTACCACAATCCGAAAGTGTGCGCCTTCGCCCGCCGCGACAAAGCCTGCCTCAAGCGCAAACGGGCGAAAGGCAAGCTGGCGCCCCCTGCCTGACCCGCTTCAGGCGTTCCCGGCCGTGCCGGAGAGCATGGCCGGGCTGACACCGATCCGGCGCACGGCCTCCTCCCAGCGCGCCGCGAGCGGCAGCGCGAAAATGGCTTCGTCGAAAACGGGGTGGGTCAGCCAGGCGTTGTCACGGATCTCCATCTCCAGCTGACCGGGGCCCCAGCCGGCGCAGCCCAAACTGATCAGAAACGATGTCGGCCCTCGCCCCAGGGCGAGGGCCTCCAGGATATCCCGCGTGTTGCTGAGGGCGAGCGTCGGGGTCACCATCAGGCTCCCCTCCCAGCCGAACGGCTGGCCGTGGAGGATGAAAATCTCCCCCGCGTGCACCGGCCCGCCGATGTGGACCGGGATCTGCCCGGCGTTCGGGCCGCAGGCGATATCCAGCTCCTCGAAGAGGTCCTTGCCGCTCAGCAGCTCGTGCCGCCGGTTGATGACAATCCCCATCGCACCCTGCGCGCTGTGTTCGCAAAGGCAGGTGACGGTCAGAGAGAAATTGGGGTCGGTCAGGCCGGGCATGGCCATGAGAAAATGCCCTTTCAGCGATTCGGGGGCGGCGGCGTGCATGGCCTCATCACTAATCGGGATCAGCGCACTTTGTCAAGGCGCAACCGCGGCGGCGGCCGTCGGCCTCAGCTGAGCGCCTGAGGATTCCCGCAACGGGGCGGGCATCCGCGGCCGTCGGGGCCTCCGGGGGCGGCGGAGCGGCGGCAGGCACCAGCTCAAAGACCGCCATCCCCTCGAGCTCGGAGGCGGCCTCCCGCGGCAGGCTCACGCGGCGGACCTCCGGGCGGAACTGCAGATCGCGCAAGGTCGCCTCGGATACGAGAATGCGGCTGTCGCAGGCCTTGGCCAGCGCCTGCATCCGAAACACGCGGTTCACCGGATCGCCGATGACGGTGTAGTCCATCTTTTTTTCAAACCCGATGTTGCCCGCGATCACCTCGCCGGTATGGATGCTGATGCCCATCCCCACGGAGTGCCCGAGCTCCTCGAGCAGGGCCCGGTTCACAGCGCCCAGCTCCGCCTGCATGCGCACCGCTGCGGCGACGGCGGAGTCGGCGTCGCCCTCGCTCGTGGTCGGTGCCCCGAACAGGGCGAGAAAGCCGTCCCCGAGGTATTTGTCGACGATCCCGTGGTGTGCGAACACGATGCCGCCCATGACCGTGAAAAACCGGTTCAGCAGCTGCACCGTCTTGCGGGGCCCGATCCTTCGTGCGATTCCGGAGAAGCCGCGGATGTCGACGTTCAGCAGGGTGATGGTCTTCAGCTCCTCGAGGACGGGCCGCTCTGCACCGCCGGCGTGCAGGATCGAGTCGATCACGTGTTTGGGGACGAACTTCTGGAAGATCCGGCGCACGTCGCGCTCGTGTTCGGCCGCGGCGACGGTCTCCTTGTAGAGCCGGGCATTCTCGAGCGCGATGCACACCGAGGCGGCGATGGCCTGGAGCAGGTCGCGGTCGTTGGCGTCGAAGTCGCCGCCGGCTTTGTTCACCACTTCGATGACGCCGATTACCCGTCCCTGGGAAATCATCGGCACGCACAGCGCCGAGCGCGGTTGAAACGGCGCCGCATCGCCGGCGGTGGGCAGAAACGGCGAGGAGGCCTTGATGTCATTGGCGATCACCGCCTCGCCCCTGGCGGCAACGGTGCCCGCTATCCCCTGCCCCATCTTCAGGCGCCGCTCGGCGCCGGCCGGGCGCTGCCCGGGAAAGGCGACCGCCACCTCGAGGTCCTGGCCCTTCAGAAAGAGCAGCGAGCCCGCCTCTGCGTCGATGACCTCGCGGACCATGTCGACGGTGAAGTTCAACACCTTTTTTATGTCGAAGGTGGAGGAGGCCAAAGCGGTGCCGGCCCGTCGAATGGCCTCGATTTCCCGGTCGCGTTTGACCACCGCGGTCAGCAGCCGGTTGCGGTCGAGCGCCAGGGCGAGCCCCCCGGCCGTCCAGGCGATGAGGTCGCGGGCGGCAGCGAAGGAGAGCGGCTCGCGTCCGGCCAGTGCCAGCACTCCGAACACATCGCCCCCGGCCTTCAGCGGGGCGAGCAGACAGCAGCTGCAGCCCAGCTCCACCGCCGCCTGGTCGCCCAGCAGGGGCTGGAGGCAGGCCTCCCCCTCCAGCAGCAGCGGCGACTCCTGCCGCAGGGCTTTTTCGACCAGGCTGCCCTGAAGCGGATAGGGCGTCTGTTTGAGCCAGCGGCAGGCGCCGGGGCCCAGCAGCTCCCGCACCTGCACGAACCCCGCCTGGGTTTCGCTGCGGGTGCAGACGAGTGCCGCTTCGAAGGCCACCGCGCCGCGCAGCTCCTGCAGCGCCACGTGCAGCAGTTCGCCGTCCCGAAAGCTTGAATTCAGGGTTTTCACCAGCCGCGCCATCGTGCCCCGTTCCGCCTCGGCGCGCTCGTTCTGCCGAAGCAGCCGCAGGTTTTCGTAGGTGAATGCGGCGTGGCTCAGCAGCGGGGTGAGCAGGTCGATGTCCCCGGTGCCGTAGACGCGCCGGGGGTTGCGGCTGGACACGGTCAAGACCCCGATCACCTCGAGGCTGGTCTTGATGGGCATGCAGACGAAGGAGCAGGTGCCGTAGTGCTCGTGGTTGGTGCGCCCGAAGCGCCGGTCGGTTTCGATGTTCTCCACCACCAGGGGGGCCTTGTTCAGGACGGCATATTTGGCGATGCTCGTGTCGAAATCGATCCGGTCCCCGGGGCTGGCGAACCGCCCCAGGCCGATCGTGGTTTTGACCAAAAACCGCCGCGGCTCCGAACGCTCGAGCAGCAGCACCGAACCCATGTCCGAGGCGGTCAGCAGCAGGGCCCGCTCCAAACTGATGTGCAGGACCTCATCCGGATCGAAGGTGACCGCGCAGAGCTCCGAGAGTTCCTTGAGCACCGAGAGGTTGGCCGATTTCGTGTCCCGCTCCTCCAGCGCCCGGGTGAACTGGGTCTTGACGCTCTGGAAGGATTCGGCGATGGCGTGCAGTTCATCCACGACGGCCGCGGAATGGGCCCCGGCGGCGCCGGCCGCACCGCTCATCGTGTCGGAGATGGCCGTGATGCGGTCGAAGACGGACCTCAGGACGTGCAGCCCGATGAAGGCGACCACCAGCAGGCCCAGAAAAAAATAGGGCATCGCGGCGTCGGCGAGCAGGTTGTAGCGGATGCTGAAGAGGATCATGCCCACGGCCGGAAAAATGAAAAAAAGGCCGAAGGCCAGGGTGAGCTTGCGCTGCAACCGGGTTCGGGGTCGGTTCGTTACGCGTGGCCGGCAGGAGCTGTCCATATCTGTTTCATTCTATTCCAAAACCGGCGTTGCGGCAAGAAACGCCCCTACGACGGCCGCTTGACTTTCGCGCCGGCGGAGCCTACGCAGGGAAAAAAACACTTCAGCGAGGCCCCGGCAGACCGCCCGCCGAGCACGGCGGCGCCGGGAGCCGGGTCGGATCGGAGGCGGGCATGCGGGCCGTGGTCCAACGCGTCAGCGAGAGTTGCGTGGCGGTTTCCGGCGAATCGATCGCCCGCATCGACCGCGGACTACTGGTGCTCTTGGGGGTCGGCGTCGCGGATACGACGCGGGAGGCGGACGCGCTGGCGGAAAAAATCGTCCATCTGCGCATCTTCGAAGACAGCGATGGGAAGCTCAACCGATCGCTGGTCGAGACCGGAGGCGAGCTGCTCGTCGTCTCCCAGTTCACGCTGCTGGGGGAGTGCCGCGGCGGACGACGCCCCTCGTTCACGGCCGCCGCCCCCGCGGAGCTGGCCGCAGCCCTCTATGCGCACTTCGCGGCCGCGGCGGCCCGCTTCGGCATCCGGGTAAAAACCGGCCGGTTTCGCGCTCGCATGCAGGTCTCTCTGGTGAACGACGGGCCGGTGACGCTGATCATCGACAGCCCTTAGAGCTGGTTTCATATTCCCGTCTGACGGCCGGGGGCCCGCCATGGCGGGATTGCAGGCCGCGCGCACGTGCCCACACCCTGCTGGGGCTGCTGCGCTTTCGAATCAGCCTCCCGCCTTGCCCGCAACCGTGCTCCGGGGTTGTGAAAGCAGTGATCGTCCCTTTTACAAAATAACCCGACTCACCTGAAAGCCTGGCAATGGGTCCGGCGGGCTGTCGCGGCGCGGGGGGGCTCAGCCGGAGATGACGTGCGCGAACGCGCTGTGGTTGTGGATGGACTCGAAATTTTCGGCGCTGACCGAGAACCAGGTGATGTTGGCGTCGGAGCGCAGGCGCTGGGCGACGTCGCGCACGATGTCCTCGACGAACTTGGCGTTGGAGTAAGCCCGCTCCGTCACGCATTTTTCGTCCACGCGCTTGAGAACCGAATAGACCTCGCTCGAGGCGCAGCCCTCCACGAGCTCGATCATGTCCTCCAGCCAGATGAATTTTCGGAACCGCAGGCCGAGCCGGACCTCCCCGCGCTGGTTATGGGCCCCGAAGTCGCTGATTTCCTTGGAGCAGGGGCAGACCGAGGTGATCGGCACCACCACCTCCGACATCAGATCCACCCGCCCGGAGGCGTCGCTCGCGCCCACGATGCGGCAGCAGTAGTCCATCAGCCCCGTGGCCATGCTGATGGGGGCCTTCTTTTCGATGAAATAGGGAAAACTCATCTCCAGGTGGGCCGATGCGGCGTTCAGGCAGTTTTTCAAGTTCTGCAGGATCAGGGCGAATTTCTTCAGCGACACTTCGGGTTTGAGAACGTGCAGCATCTCCACGAAGCGGCTCATGTGCGTGCCCTTGTAGTCGTGCGGCAGATCCACGAACATGTGGATGGTGGCCACCGTGTGCTGGAAGCCGTCGCGCCGGTCGCGAACGGTGATCGGGTAGCGCAGGTTCTTGATGCCCACCTTGTGGATGGGGATGTTGCGGAAGTCGCGCTCGCTCTGAACGTCTCGCATGGCGGCCTACTTCAGAAGATAATCGGTTTTGACATGGTGCAGGGCGCGGAAGATGTTGCCGCGGATGTTGGGGTTCTCCCCGTACAGCTCCCGCAGCATGCGCCTGACGCTCTGCCGCCGGGAGCTGCGGGAGGTCGGGCACGGATTCGCGACTGCCGGCAGCCTCTGCTCCCGAACGAACCGGTCGATGAGCGCCTTGCCCGCGTGGGCCAGAGGCCGAATGATCGTGAAGCGGCCGCCGAACAGGGGCTGCGCCGGCCGCATGGAGCTGATCTCCCCGGCGTACAGCATGTTGATGAACAGGGTCTCGATGAGGTCGTCCTGGGTGTGGCCCAGGGCCAGGGTGGCGCAACCGAGCCCGTCCGCCACCTCGAACAGCCGCTGGCGACGCAGCCGCGCGCACAGGAAGCAAGGGTTTTCGCGATTGCTGGGGCTGTGGCCCTGAACCCCGAAATCGGTCATCTCCACCCGCAGCGGCACTCCCAGCTGACGGCAGAACTCCTCCAGCCCGAGGCCGGCCCGGTCGGCGAACCCCAAGTCGATGTGGGCCGCCGCGAGCTCGAAGCGCACGCGCACGCGACGCCGACGTTCGGCCAGCATCCACAGCAGGGCCAGGCTGTCGCTGCCGCCGGAGAGCCCGACCAGGATCCGGTCTCCGTCTCGGATCATGTCGTAGGCGTGCAGGGCCTTGCCGATGGCCCGGTTCAGCGCGTGGTATGCGTGCCCGGCCGGCCGCACCTAGCTCTCGTCTGGGGTCGCGGCCGGCTGCTTTTTGACGATGCGCCCGGCAGCCACCTCGCGCAGCGAGATGACCACGTCCTCGTTCTTGGGCGAGCTCACCAGGTAGTCGGAGCCTTCGCGGATCTGGCGCACCCGGCGTGCCACCATGTTGACCAGCGCAAAGCGGTTGGGAATTTTTTTGAGGCAGTCTTCGATCGTGATTCGCGCCACGCGGCACCTCCGGAAACAGAATGATTGAAAAGAGTCACAGGATCTCGATCACTTCATAGGAGCGTTTGCCGCCCGGGACCTCGATGGTCAGCTCGTCGCCGGGCTTGCGGCCCAGCATGGCCTTTCCCAGCGGCGAGACCACCGAGATGCGTCCGTTGCCCACATCGGATTCGTCTGGCCCCACGAGCTGGTACTTGACGTCCTCGCCCGTTTCGAGGTTGCCCAGCAGCACCCGGCTGCCGAACACCACCCGGTCTTTCGGCAGGTTGACGGGGTCGATCACCTGCAGGTGCCCCAGCTTGTATTCCAGCTCCCCGATGCGCCCTTCGATGAAGCTCTGGCGGTCTTTGGCGGCGGCGTATTCGGCGTTTTCGCTCAGGTCCCCGTGCGAGCGCGCCTCCTCGATCGCCCGGATGTTTTCAGGGCGCTCGACGCGCTTGAGTTTTTCAAGCTCTTTCCGGATGGCCTCGTAGCCTTCCGGGGTTACCGGTATGCGTTCCAACGGTCGGCTCCTTTTCGAACCGGTTTCATCGCCCTGGCGGGCGGCTGCGGGGCCCGCCAGGGCGGACGGGCGCCTCGAGCGCGCCCCCCCGTTCGAGGCGGCTGCCCGGTCGCATCGGTCTGCGCCTTGCCCGCAACCGTGGTCTCGGCTGATGAAACCCGTTCTGTGCAATAGTGTGGTTGCATCCGCCGCCGCGGGTGTTTCACGGGTCGCGGCAGCGCCTGCAGCTGTTTCATGCCGCCTGCGTCCTACAGGTGGCGATCGGCCAGCACCTGGGCGATCTGAACGGCGTTGGTGGCGGCCCCTTTGCGGATATTGTCGGCCACGATCCACAGGTTGATCCCGTTCGGGATGGAGTCGTCCTGGCGGATCCGGCCCACGAAGGTCGAGTCCCTGCCGGCCGCCTCGATCGCCAGCGGGTAGCGGTTGTTCGCGGGGTCGTCGACCACCGTGACCCCGGGGGCGTCGCTGAGCAGGGCCCGCACCTGCTCGGCGCTGGCGTGCGCGATGGTCTCCACGTTGACCGCCTCCGAGTGGCCGAAGAACACGGGCACGCGCACGGTGGTGGCGGTCACGCCGATCTCCGGCGCCTCCAGGATTTTGCGGGTCTCGTTGACCATCTTCATCTCTTCCTTCGTGTACCCGTTGGCCAGAAATGCGTCGATGTGCGGCAGGCAGTTGAATGCGATGCGGTGCGGATAGACGCGGGTTTCGGCCTCCAGAAAGTTGATCATGGCGCGCGTCTGGTTGAACAGCTCGTCGATGGCCTTTTTGCCCGTGCCCGAGACCGATTGATAGGTGGAGACCACGATGCGCCGGATGCCGAACCGGCGGTGGATCGGGTTCAGGGCGACCACCATCTGGATCGTGGAGCAGTTCGGGTTGGCGATGATGCCCTTGTGGCGGTAGTCGGCCACGGCGTGGGGGTTTACCTCGGGCACCACCAGCGGCACCTGCGGGTCCATGCGCCAGGCGCTAGAGTTGTCGATGACCACGCACCCGGCCCGGGCGGCGGCGGGGGCAAAGGTCTGGCTGGTGGTGCCCCCGGCCGAAAACAAGGCGATATCCATGCCCGCAAACGAATCCGCGGTCAGCTCCTCGACCGCCACCATCTCCCCCCGGAATCGCAGCCGGCGGCCGGCCGAGCGCGAGGAGGCCAGCAGGCGGATGTTCTTGACGGGAAACTGCATCTCCTCGAGACAAGCGATCATCTGGTTGCCGACCGCGCCGGTCGCCCCGGCCACCGCAACGTTGAAGCTCTTGGCGCTCATGCGTGATCCCTCTCCTCTTTCAACGGCCAAACCGTCATCCCTGCGGCCCTGCGGTCACATCCCGCCGGTGGCCGTTTCGAACGTACCGAGCACGGTGCTGCCGGCCGATACCCGATCGCCCACGGCGACCGCAAGGCGGATCTCCTTCGGCAGGTAGACATCCAGCCGCGAGCCGAAACAGATCATGCCGAAGCGCTGGCCGCGCAGGACGCGGTCGCCGGCCTGCACCCGGCAGATGATGCGCCGGGCGATCAGCCCGGCCACCTGCACCGCGCACAGGCTCCGGCCGTCGTCGGTCTCCAGAAACACGGCGTTGTGCTCGTTTCGGCCCGAAGCATCTTGGCGGTCGGCCGCCACGAACTGGCCCGGGCGGTAGCGCACCTGGGTCACCCGCCCCTCGGCGGGGATGCGGTTGACGTGCACGTTGAACACCGACATGAAGATGCTCACCCTGCGGCATTCGCCTTTAAAAAAAGGCCCGTCGTCGGCCAGCGCCGTCGCGATCACCTTGCCGTCGGCCGGCGAGACCACGGCGCCTTGGGCGGTCGGAATGACGCGGTCCGGATCGCGGAAAAAACCGCAGATCGCGAAGGTGGCTGCCAGCCCGATCACTGCCAGGGCGGTCAAGCCCAGCAGGGCCAGGATCAGGGTGCTGAACGCCGCGGCAAAAATCAGCGGAACCCCGGCCGCGGCAATCGGGAAGGCGAAGCGGCTCGGCGGATCAGACCATTTGAACTCGTCCATCTCTCGACCCCGGACCATGTGGCGATGCATTCATCGAAAAATTCGACTTTTAGCAATCGGCAGGAAATTTGTCAACATTCACCGCAGTTTCGGCCGACCCGGCGCCGCCGGCCGGCACGCGCGCCGCGCGCCGGGAGCGCTCGGCGAGTTCGGCCTCCGACCGGCGCACATAGCGGGGCGCCAGCCACTGGGCATCTTGGGCCTGCTGCCGGCCGAAGGCGCTCAGCGCCAGGTCGGCCACCGCCGCCGCCTGAATGGCATCCTGCCACCCGCCGGCGAACCGGGCGCAATCGCCCATGACGGCGATGATGCGCTCGCGGTGGAGCCGGGCGCCGTCACCGACGAACAGGCAGGGTTCATGGATGCCCGTCAGCGCCTGCTCGATGGGGCCAACCGCATCCGGGCCCCGGGCCCTGCACCCGTGCCCCCCCATGTCATAGCGGTTGTAGTAGACCTCCCCTTTGCGGGCATCGAGCAGCGCGCAGACGAGCCCCGGCCAGTGCCCGAACGGGTGCGCCAGGGCGTGCAGACTCGACACTCCGGCCACCTGCCGGCCCAAGGCCAGCGCCAGGCCCTTGACCACGCTCAGGCCGATTCGCAGCCCCGTGAAGGAGCCCGGCCCGATAGTGACGCCGAGGCCTCCGATCTGCGCGACCTCCGTGCCGGCGATCGCCAGCGCGCTGCGGACCAGGTTCAGCAGGTTGGCCGAGTGGGTCTGCCCGCTTCGCAGGCTCAGCTCGCAGATCAGCCCCGCGGGCTCGGCGATGGCCACGCTGCAAGCGCGGGTGGCGGTGTCGACGGCCAGGACCTTCATCCGGCCCTCCGGCCCTTGCGGCCGACCATGGCGTGGGAGAGCACCTCATCCATGGTTCTCACCGTTATGAACTTGATCTTTTTCCGCATGTAGTGGGGCATGTCCATCAAGTCTTTATTGTTTTTATTCGGTATCAGGACGGTTTTGATGCCCGCGCGCATCGCCCCCAGGGCCTTCTCTTTCAACCCCCCGATCGGCAGCACGCGGCCTCTGAGCGTCACCTCCCCCGTCATCGCGACGTCGTTGCGCACGGGTCGGCCGGTGATCGCGGAGATGAGCGCCGCCGCCATGGCGATGCCGGCCGAAGGCCCGTCTTTGGGGATGGCCCCGGCGGGGACGTGGATGTGGACATCGGTCGTGTCGAAGCTGTGCCGTTTTGAATCGACCCGCCGCTGGTGGGCGCGGGCGTAAGTCAGGGCCGCCCGGGCGGATTCCTGCATCACATCCCCCAGCTGCCCGGTGACGATCAACTCCCCCTTGCCCTTGATCAGGGAGGCCTCGACATACAGCACTTCCCCGCCCACCTGGGTCCAGGCCAGCCCGGTGGCCAGCCCGACCTGGCTCTCCTCCTGGTCCATCTCGGGGATGAACTTCGCGGGTCCCAAGAACTTGGCGAGCCCCTGGCGGTTGAGGTGCACGGGGCTGCGCTTGCCCTCCGCGATCCGCCGCGCCATTTTGCGGCAGATCGTGCCGATCTCCCGCTCCAGGTTGCGCACCCCGGCCTCCGAGGTGTACTCGGCGATGATGCGGCGCAGGCCCCCCTCGCTGAAGACCAGCTGCTTGGGTTTGAGCCCGTTGTCCCGCACCTGCCGCGGAATCAGGTGGACGCGGGCGATTTCCAGCTTCTCCTCCTCGGTGTACCCCGGCAGGGTGATCACCTCCATCCGGTCGAGCAGCGCCGAGGGGATGGTGTCGGTGAGGTTGGCCGTCAGAATGAACATGATCTTCGAGAGATCGAAGGCCAGGTTCAGGTAGTGGTCGCTGAAGGCGGCGTTCTGCTCGGGGTCGAGCGCTTCGAGCAGGGCCGAGGAGGGGTCGCCGCGGAAATCGGCCCCGATCTTGTCGATTTCGTCCATCATGAAGACCGGGTTGTTGGCGCCGCTTTGCTTCAACCCCTGCAGAATGCGACCGGGCATGGCACCGATGTAGGTTCGGCGATGGCCGCGGATTTCGGCCTCGTCGCGGATGCCGCCGAGCGAGATGCGCACGAATTTGCGGTTGACCGCGCTGGCGATGGCTTTGCCGAGCGAGGTCTTGCCCACCCCGGGCGGCCCCACGAAGCACAGGATGGGCCCCTTCATGCGGGGATTGAGCTTGCGCACGCTGAGGTACTCCAGGATGCGGTCTTTCACGGCGTTCAGGCCGTAGTGGTTGCGGTCCAGGAGCTCCCGGGCCCGGCGGATGTCGATCACATCCCGGGTGGAGCGGCTCCAGGGCATTTCCACCAGCCAGTCGAGATAGGAGCGCACCACCGAGGATTCGGCCGACTCGGGGTGCATCTGCTCCAGGCGCTTGAGCTGCTTGAGCGCCTCGGTGTTCGCCTCTTGGGGCATGCGCGCTTTTTTGATGCGCTTTTGGTACTCCTCGATCTCGATGGCGCGCTCGTCGTGCTCGCCGAGCTCTTTGTAGATGGCGCGCACCTGCTCGCGCAGAAAGTAGTCGCGCTGGCTTTTGGAAATTTCGTCCTTCACCTCGGACTGGATCTTGGCCTGCATGGCCGAGAGCTCGAGTTCGCGCGAGAGCACATCGTTGACGCGCTTCAGCCGCAGGACCGGGTCGTTGATCTCCAGCAGCGCCTGCGACTCCTCGGTCTTCAGCCGCAGGTTGGAGGCGACCAGGTCGGCCAGCTTCCCGGGCTCCTCGATGTTCTGAAGGATCGAGGTGACATCGGTGCTCAGCTCGCCGCGCAGCGCCAGGATCTTCTCCGACTGATCGCGCACATTGCGCATCAGGGCCTCGGCCTCGATGGTCACCTTTTCCAGCGAGGCCTCCGGCAGCAGTTCGATCTGCACCCGAAACGGGGCGCGCCGCCGCAAAAATTTCGCGATGGTCGCCTTGGCCACGCCCTGCACCAGCACTTTGATGCGCCCGTCGGGCAGCTTGAGGATGCGCAGCACCCGCCCGACGGTTCCCGTGTGGTAGATTTCATCGACCGAGGGATTTTCGACCGCCGCGTCCTTCTGGGTCGCCAGGAAGACGAAGCCGGCGCTCGCGGCGGCATTCTCCACCGCGCGCACGGATTTTTCGCGTCCCACGAACAGCGGCAGCAGCATGTCGGTGAACACCACCACGTCCCGCACGGGCAACAGCGGCAGCGCGGTGGGGATCTCGGTCGTTTTGTCTTCTTCTTCGATGATGCTGATCAGATCGTCGCGGTCGGCTTCGGCCATGTCAACTCCTGCAGCGGTGGTGCGAACGGGATGCAGCCCTTCGGAAAGTCCTCACGCGGGAGAAAAGGGTAGGCAACTTCCGCTGATGCTGCTACAATACTAACACGATTTTTTGATTTTACAACCGACGCCTGCGCCCCGCTCTGTTCTGCGGCGGCTGGGGCCGTCAGGGAGGCCTATGGAGTGGGTGGCGTTTGTTTTCGGTTTGATCGTCGGGAGTTTCCTCAACGTCTGCATCCACCGGCTGCCGTTGTCCCAGTCCGTCGTCCACCCGCGTTCGGCCTGCCCGGGGTGCAGCCGCCCGATCAGGGCCTACGACAACATCCCCGTGGTGAGCTATCTGGCCCTGCGCGGCCGCTGCCGGGACTGCGGCATGCGGATCCCCTGGCGCTACCCCCTGGTCGAGCTGCTGAGCGGCGCGTTCGCCGCCCTTGCCGTGGTCAAATTCGGACTGAGCGGGCAGGCGGCCGTGGTCTACCTGCTGGTCGCCGCGCTCTTGGTCGTCACCTTCATCGACATCGACCACCGCATCATTCCGGATGTCATCTCCCTGCCCGGCATTCCCATCGGGCTGGCCGCCAGCTTCGGGCTGAGCGGCGTGAGCCCCCTGCAGTCGCTGATCGGCATTCTCGCCGGGGGCGGCAGCCTGTTTCTGGTGGCCTGGGGCTACCAGTTGGCCACCGGGCGCGAGGGCATGGGCGGCGGGGACATCAAGCTGCTCGCCATGATCGGCGCCTTTTTCGGTTGGCCCGGGGTGCTGTTCACCGTTTTTACGGCCTCGCTCACCGGCACGCTGGCGGGGCTGGCCGTGATCCTGCGCCAGCGCGGGGACATGAAGCTGGCGGTGCCCTTCGGGCCCTTCTTGGCGATCGGCGCCATCGGCTACGCCTTCATCGGGCCCGAAACGCTGGCCTGGTATCTGAAGTGGATGAGGCCGTGAACCCTGGATGAAGATCGCCCTGGTCTCCGACATCCACGGCAACATGGACGCCTTGGAGGCGGTGCTCGCCGACATCGACCGGGGGGGCGCCGGCGCCGTCTACAGCCTGGGCGACAACATCGGCTACGGCGCCGAGCCGGAGCGGGTGGTTCGGACGCTCCGGGAGCGGGGCATCCCCTCGGTCGCGGGAAACCACGAACTGGCCGCCCGCCGCCCCGATTTCCTCGACTGGTTCAACCCCGCGGCGCGCCAGTCGCTGAGCGTCACCTTCGAGATGCTCAGCGCGGCCTCCCGCGAGTGGATCGCCGAGATGCCCATGCACCGGCAGGCGGCCGACGGCCGGCTCGTGCACGGGTTCCCGCCCGACTCCGCGACCCTTTACCTGTTCCAGATGTCGACGGCGCAAAAAGCCGCCGCCATGCAGGAGCTGCCCGAACGCGTCTGCTTCGTCGGCCACACCCACGTCCTTGGGCTGATCGGCCTCGACGGACACGTGCTCGCCGATGTCGGACTCGCTGCGGGCCTCAACCGCCTCGACCCGGCGCTCCGATACTTAGCCAACATCGGCAGCGTCGGCCAGCCGCGGGACGGGGACCGGCGGGCCGCCTATGCGCTGTGGGAACCACAGGCCCACACGCTCGAAATTCGCCGCGTGGCCTACGACACCGAGGCGGCGGCCGCCAAGATCGTCGCCGCCGGCATGCCCGCAGCGCACGCGCGCCGGCTGCTGGGATGAAGCGGATCGGCCACTACATCGTCCGCGGCCTGCTGGGCCGCGGCGGGATGGGCAAAGTCTTCCGGGTGGAGATCCCGCCCATCGGCAAGATCGCGGCCCTCAAACTCCTGGACCCCCAACCGGCGCTGGTGTCGCTGCTGGGCATGCAGCGGTTGCGCGGGCTGTTTTTGGCCGAGGCCGTCGCCCTGGCCGGCCTTGAGCACCCGAACATCGTCGCCATCCGGGAATTCGGCGAGGCTGCCGGCCGGCCGTTCTACATCATGGACTATTTCTTCTCCAACCTCGGCCGGCTGATCGGCGAAACCCGGCGCAGCGAAGAGCCCTCCCGGACGATCCGGCTGGACCGGGCGATCGATCTGACCCGCCAGACGCTCTCCGGCCTCGCCTGCCTGCACCATTTCGGCATCGTTCACCGCGACATCAAACCGTTCAATCTGCTGATCGACGCGCATGGAACGGTCAAAATCTGCGACTTCGGCCTATCCCGGCTGCACGGCGAGCCGACGGCCGCCCCGCGTCAGCTCAAGGTCGGCTCGCCCTGGTATGCGGCCCCCGAGCAGGAGTCGGACCCGGACGCGGCGGGCCCGCGCGCAGACCTCTACGCCGTCGGCGTCACCCTGGTGCGCATGCTGACCGGGGCGCTGCCGGGGGTCCCGCCCGCCGCGCCCAGCGCGGCCAATCCCGACCTCGACGCGGTCTGGGATGCGTTCCTGCTGCGCGCGATCGATGCCGACCCGGGCCGGCGGTTTGCGAGCGCCGATCAGATGCGCTGCGCGCTGGAGGATCTCGAGCGCGACTGGCAGAAACGCCGCGAGCGCATCTGCCGGCTGGCGCCGCGGCCGCCCGCACCGCCCCCGGCCCGCCGCTCGCTGCGCGCCGCTCCCGGGCGCATCGACCCTGCGCGCGCGCGGATGGAATTCGGCGTCGACCGGCTCTGGCGTCCGGAGCCGGTCGTGGCGAACGAGCTCGTCGCCGCGGGGCCGGGCGCCCTGCGCGACCGGGCGACCGGGCTCATCTGGCAGCAGTCCGGCTCGCCCTACCCTCTCACGTGGCCTGCGGCGAGGGCCTATGTCGCCGAGCTTGAGCGCCGCGGTCCCTGCGCCGGCCGCGGCTGGCGGCTGCCGACCGCCCCCGAGCTGCTCTCGCTGCTGTCGCGCACGCCGCACGGCGAGGAGTTCTGCATGGCGCCCACCTTCGACGACCGGCAGACGACGCTCTGGAGCGCAGACCGCCGCTCGTTCACGTCGGCCTGGTATGTGGATGTCGCGATGGGGTTTGCCGGCTGGCAGGATCGGGCGGTGGCGGGCTAGTGGGCCGCTGCGCGGCCCAGCTCCATGCCCAGCTGAAGCGCGCGCTGGTTGAGTTCCAGGAAATCGCGCGGCACCCGGCCCTCCAGCACTTTCATGATGGAATCGGGGCGCAGGACCTCGGTCAGGGCGATGACGGCGCCGAGCATGCAGATGTTGAAGACGATCGGCTTGCCGATCTGCTCCATCACCGAGCGGTACATCGGCAGCTCCCGCTGCTGGGCGTCCACCTTGCGCTGGATCTTGACGTAGCGGCTGTCGGTGATCAGCAGCCCCCCGGGCCGGATGATGGCGCTGAACTTGTTGTAGGCCTCCTGGGTGAGGCAGACCAGGACGTTGGGCTGAATGACCTTGGGGTAGTGGATGGGGGTGTCGGCGATGATGACATCCGAGCGCGTGGCGCCGCCGCGGGCTTCCGCGCCGTAGGACTGGGACTGCACGGCGTTCAGGTTCTCGCAGATGACCGCCGCCTCGGCCAGGATGATGGCCGCGGTGATCACCCCCTGCCCGCCCGAGCCCGAAAACACAAGCCTGCATCGTTCCATTACGACCGCCTCCCTTTCGCCCGCGCGACGACTTTTTCGTATTCCTCGCAGTATTCCGGCTCCTGCTTCTCGACGAAGATCCCGCGTTCGATCAGCCCCGGGTCCTCCTGCTTGGCCTTGGAGCCGATCGGGGTGGTGTGGTCCTTGAACCAGGTGATCATGTCGGCCGCATCGCCGATCTTGTTCTTGCGGCCGAAGTAGGTCGGGCACTGGCTGAGCACCTCCACCACCGAGAACCCCTTGTGGCGGATGGCCTTGGCGATGATATCGGTCATCTGCTGCACGTGGAAGGTCGTGGATCGCGCCACGAAGGTCGCCCCGGCGGCCTTGGCCAGCTCGACCACGTCGAAGCCGCGGTCGATGGTTTTGTAGGGGGCGGTGGTGGCGCTGACGTCCTCGCCGGAGAGCGGCGAGAACTGGCCGCCGGTCATGCCGTAGATGCGGTTGTTCATGACGAGCGCGGTCATGTCCAGGTTGCGCCGGGCGGCATGGATGAAATGGTTGCCCCCGATGGCAAGCGCATCCCCATCGCCCATCGGCACGATCAGCTTCAGCTCCGGCCGGGCGATTTTGACCCCGGTCGCGAAGGCCAGCGCACGGCCGTGGATGGTGTGCAGGGTGTGAAAGTCCACGTAGCCGGAGATGCGCGAGGAGCACCCGATGCCCGAGACCATCACGATTTCGTTTTTGCTCAGGCCCAGCTGCTCGATGGCCCGGACCAGCCCGCCCAGCACTTCGCCATGTCCGCAGCCGGGGCACCACAGGTGCGGCAGGAATCGTTCCCTCAAATAATCCTTGACTGCCATCGGTCAAACCCCTTTGCCTTGGATGATCCGCAGGATGTTCATGATATCGGCGGGGGTGATGAAATTGCCGTCGATACGGTTGGCCAGGAAGACCCGCTCCGGCTGGGGCACCGAGAGCTTCACCGCCTGCATGATCTGCCCCATGTTCATCTCCACCACCACCACCGCCTTGGCCTGGGCGCACTTGCGGCGCACGAGCTCGTGCGGAAAGGGCCACAGCGTCTGCAGCTCCAGCAGCCCCAGCCGCTCCCCGCGCCGCCGCCGGTCTTCCACCACGTGCAGCGCGGAGCGCGCCGAGGAGCCGTAGGAGATCATCACGACCTCCGCGTCCTCGAGCTGATGCTCCCGGTAGTGCGCCAGGATGCCGGCCCGGTTCTCGATCTTGTCCACCAGGTGCCGCAGCAGGCCGTGGACGACCTTCGGGTCGGTCGAGGGGAACCCCCACATGTCGTGCACCAGGCCGGTCACGTTGTAGCGGTGCACACCGCCGAAATCCGACATGGGCAGCCGGCCGTCCTCGCGCGGCAGGTAGGGGTGGTAGTCGACCCCCTCCTTGACCGAGGTGTGCAGCCGCTCGACCAGGGGCAGATCCCCGGGTTCGGGCAGGACGAGCTTCTCGCGCATGTGCCCGACCACCTCGTCGAAGAGCAGGATGACCGGAGTGCGGTAGGTCTCGGCCAGGTTGAAGGCCTCCACCGTCATGGCGAAGACATCCTGGTGATTCGAGGCGGTCAGCACGATGATCGCATGGTCCCCGTGCGTGCCCCAGCGGGCCTGGTTCACATCGCCCTGGGCCACGTGGGTGGGAATCCCCGTGGAGGGGCCGCCGCGCTGCACGTTGACGATGACGCACGGGATTTCGGCCATGATGGCGTAGCCGAGGGCCTCCTGCATCAGCGAAAACCCCGGCCCGCTGGTGGCGGTCATGACCTTGCAGCCGGTCAGCGAGGCTCCGATGATCGCGCACAGGGAGGCGATCTCGTCCTCCATCTGAATGAATTTGCCGCCGAGCTGCGGCAGGCGCACCGACAGGTGCTCGGCGATCTCCGTCGAGGGGGTGATCGGGTAGCCGGCGAAAAAATTGAGGCCGGCGTAAAGGGCGGCCTCTACGCAGGCCTCGTTGCCTTGGACGAACTTCGGGGTCTTTCCCATCGTGTGTCTCACTCCTGCGTTTCGACTTCGATCGCGAAATCCGGACAGCGCAGTTCGCACAGGCGGCAGCAGATGCAGTCCTGGGGGCGGACCACCGTCACCTTGTCCTGCTCGTCGAGCGCCAACACCTTTTTGGGGCAGAGCTCGACGCAGATCCCGCACCCCTTGCACCAATCCCGGTTGATGTGATGCTGCTTCAGCTTGGGTTTGGCCATTTCCTGAACCTCTTGCGATCCGGTTGGAATCGGTGCGCAGCGCCGATCGAGCCGCGCGCCATAGAGCATTTTAACATAGTGGAAAGCAGGCGGAGATGTCAAGTACTGATGGCGCCTTTTCGGATTTTGACAAGCCGAACGGAGGCCGCTATGCTCACCCCGAAGCGTTTTCTTCGGCCGCGCGCGGCGCCATGGATTCGGCCCCGATGCGGTTGAGCGCGCGCTTCTGATCCCCTGCGCGCCAGCGCCGCCGCGACGCGGGGCGCACGGCCGCTTACCGGGAGAACACCTGTGTTCCGAAAGATCCTGTTCGCCCTGATCATGGGTGTCTTCATTGCCGTCTGCGCGGCGGCCGTCCTGTGGGTCGAAGTGGAGCACTACGCCCTCCGGCCCGCCGCCCCCGCAGACCCGAGCGAGAGAACGGTCCTGATCCGCGGCGGCCAGCCCTTTTCCGCCGTGGTTGAGCTGCTGGTCGCGCGCGGCGTCGTCCAAAGCCCGCTCAAGTTCCGGGTGCTGGCACGCCTGCGGGGGGTGGACCGCCGCATCAAGGCCGGCGAGTACGCCCTGAGGGCCTCGATGACGCCGCTGGAGATCCTGGCGGCGCTGGAGCGCGGCGCGGTCAAACTCCACCGGCTCATCATCCCCGAAGGGTGGACCGTGCAGCAGATCGCCGCAGCGGTGGAGGCAGCCGGCCTGGGCGCGGCGGCGGACACCACCCGCCTGGCCGGGGATCCGGCGCTCGCCCGCCGGCACGGCATCGAGGCCGACTCGTTGGAGGGCTATCTCTTTCCGGACACCTACCTGTTCCCCCGGGGGGTCGCGGCGGAGACGATCGTTGGCGTCATGCTGGAGCGCTTCCGCGAGGTCTTCACGCCAGAGTGGTCCCGGCGCGCCGCCGAGCTGGGGTTCAGCGTGCACGCGGTGGTGACCCTCGCCTCGATCATCGAGAAGGAAACGGGCGCCGCCGCCGAGCGGGCGTTGATCTCCTCGGTGTTCCACAACCGCCTTGCGAAGGGCATGCGCCTCGAAACCGACCCGACCGTGATCTACGGCATCGAGAATTTCGACGGCAACCTCACGCGCCGGCATCTGGCGACCCCGACGCCCTACAACACCTACCTCATCCGCGGGCTGCCGCCCGGCCCGATCGCAAGCCCCGGAAGCGCTTCTCTGCACGCCGCCCTCTATCCGGCCCAGACGGACTATCTGTTTTTCGTCTCCCGCAACGACGGCACCCACGTCTTCTCGAGCAGCCTGGAGGAGCACAACCGCGCCGTGCGCCAACACCAGTCGCGCCAGCCCCCCGGGCCGCGCACCCCTCCTTAGGCGGGGCCCGGTTTCATCCCCGCGGCGTCCAGCTGGCGCGCGATTCCGCCCGGGGCGGCGGGCAGCTCCGCATCGATGCGGCTCCCCACAAACGGGCGCGGGCATCGGATTTTTGACGCTTTTCCACACTGGCGGTGGACGGCCCGGCGCGCTGTGAAATCAAAAGTTGTTTGAAATAATTCAAAAATCCAATCTAAAGATAGATTGGCACAAATATTGAAATATGGATGCGTCAGGTAGGCTTCTCTGGTGTGCGTGCATCTTTTCTGGCGGGCTTCCACCGATAAGGCATGCGAAGAAATCCCCCACGAGAACAACGGCATCGTGGGAAGCCGAAGACAAAAGGACAGGGTTCACTCCCTGTCCTTTTTCTTTGCTGCGCCGCGCCTCCGCCCGTTTTCCCCGGTGCACGACGTCCGCGGCGGCACCCGCTCGACGGCATCCATGGTGCCGACGCGGCCGCCGGGGCCCGGTTGCCGCCACAACGCTAAAGCCGATCCGGTTCCGTGCCGATAGTGGCTGAGGAGGGCAACAGCTCGGGGCATCGGACCGCTTCACGCATGAAACCACAACGGCGCACAACTCTGCTCGACCAGACGGGCCTCCTGATCATCGGGATCGGGGCCAGCCTTTTCCATTATTACTTCGAGGTCTCGGTGCGCGGCGCGCATTTGAACATCCTGATCACCGTCGCACTCATTCTGGTGATCAGTCTGTTCACGCAATACCTCGTGAACAACATCAACAGCTCCAAGCGCGCCCTGCAGCTAGCCAACGAGACCTTGGAGCAGAAGGTGAGGGAGCGCACGACGGAGCTGCGGACCTCCGAGCTCAAGTACCGCACGATCTTCGAGAACACCGGCGCGGCCACCATCATCATCGAACCCGACCAGACCATCTCCCTTGCCAACTCGCGCTTTCTGGGCCTCTCGGGGTACTCCCGCTCGGAGGTGCAGCACCGGCTGCTGTGGACGCATTTTATCGACGGCAAAAGCTACCGCAAGATGATCGGGGACGAGAACATCGGTCTGGCGGGGATACCTGTTCGTCTCGGGCGCGATTTCGAGTGTCAATTTATCGACAAGCGCGACAACCGCCGCAATATCCTCGTCAGCTTTGCGCGCATCCCGGAAACCGAAGCGAGCGTCGCCTCGATCACCGACATCACCGAGCTCAAGGACGCCCAGCAGCGCATCTACTTCCAGGCCTTTCACGACGACTTGACCCGCCTGCCCAACCGCGCCCTGTTCCTGGAGCACTTGCAGATGGCCATCAAGCGCTCCAAGCGCCGGCCGGAACACCGGTTCGCGGTGATTTATCTCGACATCGACCGCTTCAAGCTGGTGAACGACAGCCTGGGCCACGGGGCCGGCGACGACCTGCTCGTCGCCTTCGCCGAGCGCATCCGCGAGGCGCTGCGGGACACCGACGTCCTGGCGCGGCTGGGGGGGGACGAATTCGTGCTGCTGCTGGAGGACATCGACGATCTTGCCTACGCCGCCATCATCGCCGAGCGGCTGCAGCAGTCGCTGCGAAAGCCCTTCTGGATCCAGGGCAAGGAGGTCTTCGCCCCGGCCAGCTTCGGAGTGGTCACCCACACCGGCGACTATACGGAGCCGGAGGCGATCATCCGCGATGCCGACGCCGCCATGTATCACGCCAAGGAGAGCGGCCGCTGCCAGGTCAAGCTCTTCGACAAGACCATGCACGAGAAGGCCCAGCGCCTGCTTCAGCAGGAAACCGACCTGCGCAAGGCCATCAGCGGCGACCAGTTCCAGAACCACTACCAGCCCATCGTGAAACTGAGCACCGCCTCCATCGTGGGGGTCGAAGCCCTCATCCGCTGGGCCCATCCGGAGACGGGCATGATCCATCCGGGGGAATTCATCTCCACGGCCGAGGAGGCGGGCCTGATCATCCCGATCACGCGGCTGACGGTCGAACGGGCCTGCCGCGACCTGCAGGAGTGGCAGAAGCTCCTCGGCGCCGACATCGACCTCACGGTAAGCGTCAACATCTCCAGCCGGCACTTCATGCAGCCGAGCCTGCTGGACGATCTCAAGGAGATTCTCGACCAGGCCGGGCTGCCGCCGCATCTGCTGAAGCTTGAAATCACCGAAACCGCCCTGATGGACGAAGCCGAGGAGACCATCCGCCTCACCCACCGCCTGCGCGATTTCGGCATCCGCCTGATGATCGACGATTTCGGCACCGGCTACTCCTCCCTGAGCTACCTGCAGCGGCTGCCGATCGACACGCTCAAGATCGACCGCAGCTTCATCTCCCGGATCCATCAGCAGCCCGAAAGCAACCGCAACATCGTCGAGGCCATCGTTTCGCTCGCCCACAAGCTCGACATGAGCGTTGTGGCCGAGGGCATCGAGACCCCCGAGCAGCAAGCGATCCTGCTCGACATGGGGTGCGATTACGGCCAGGGGTTTCTGTTTGCCCGGCCCCTGCCCAAGGCGGAGATCGCGAAGATGGTGGCCGACCGCACGCCGCTGGCCGCGCGCCCGACGCCCTCCTCCGCACCCGCGCCGATCTGCCTGGCGAGCTGAGGCGAGCGGCCTTCTTCCGGCCCGGCGCGCCTTGTCCCCGCTGCCTCGAAATGATAGAGCTGGCTCCACGCCCTCGGATCACGGTTGCGGGCAAGGCGCCGGCCGATAGACAAGGCCACGCCGCCGCAAACGGGCGCGAGCCCGCGCGGACGAACGGCCGCCCGCCGCGAGGCGGAGCCTGACCCGTTTATAAAGGATGGCCTCGGACAAGCCGAAGGGGCATCGGCTGAAACACGCTGCGCCCGCCGGGCGTCTGGGCCCGCAACGCGGGTTCTCATTCAGCGGCCGGTGCGCCCCGTTTCCGCCGGCAGACGCAGGCGCCGAACCCCGATTCCGCGAAGGACTCGAAGCGACATGAAGACGGATCTCTCGGCCTGGAGCGATGAACGCCTGGCCGGCCAGCGGCTGATGGCGGGGTTTGAGGGCACCGCGTTCAACGCCGCGCTCGAACGCCTGATCGCCGGCGTAAACCTCGGCGGGCTGATTCTGTTCAAACGCAACCTCCTCTTCCCGGAGCAGATCGCCCGGCTCTGCCGCTCGGCGCAGGAGTGCGCGCGCGCCTGCGGGCTGCCGCCGCTGCTCATCGCCATCGATCAGGAAGGCGGGCCGGTGGCCCGGCTCGGCCGGCCCTTCACCCGTTTTGCCGGCAACCCCGCCATGGAGGAGGAGGCCGACGCGCAGCGCTTCGCGGCCATTACGGCCGCCGAGTTGAGCGCGGTCGGCATCACCATGAACCTGGCCCCGGTGGTGGATGTGGTCCCGGAGGGGTTTCCCGGCGTCATGGCCGGCCGGGTCTTCGCCGGCGGCCCGGAGCGGGTGGCGCGCATGGGCCGCGTTGTCATCGAGGGGCTGCAGGCTCGGGGCATCATGGCAGTGGCCAAGCATTTTCCGGGCATCGGCCGCACGCGCCTTGACTCGCACGTGGAGCGGCCGGTGCTCCCGGCGGACCTCGCCTCGCTCGCGGCGTTCGATCTGATCCCGTTTCAGGCAGCGGTGGACGGCGAGGCCGCCGGCATCATGCTCGCGCACGTTCTCTACCCGCTGCTGGACCCGCAGTGGCCGGCCAGCCTCTCCCGAACCATCGTGCGGGGGCTGCTGCGCCGGCGCATGGGCTACCCGGGCATCGTCATGACCGACGATCTCGAGATGGGGGCGATCGAGCGCTGCGGCGGGCTCGATTGGGCCCTCGGCGGGCTGCTGGCAGCGGAGGTGGACATGGCCCTGGTCTGCCACACCCGGGAAAAAATCGAGCGGGCGGCGGATTTCATGGCGCGCGCGAGCGCCGCGTCGCAGAAAGGCCGTCAGGCCGCGGAGCGCTCGGTCGGCCGGATCCTGGCCGTGAAGCAGCGCTATTGGCTGCGGGAGAAAACGTCGGCATCCAGCCCGCAGCGCAAGCCGGCCGCCAGACGGTGATAGCCGGCCGCGGCCACCATCGCGGCATTGTCCCCGCAGAGGTCCGGTTGCGGCACGTGGGTCTCCAGCCCCTCGCGTCCGGCCTCCGCTGCGAGGCGCTCCCGGAGGAACCGGTTGGCCGCCACACCGCCCACCAGGGCCACGCGCCGAGCCTTCCGATCTCGCGCCGCGCGCACCAGCTTGCGGATCAGCACCTCCACCACCGCCGCCTGGAACCCTGCAGCGACGTCGGCCGGCCGCCAGCCGGGAGCGTTGCGGCACTCGTTCAAATGCCTTCCCACGGCGGTCTTGATCCCGCTGAAGCTGAAATCGAAGCTCTCGTTCTCCAGGTAGGCTCGCGGGAAGCGGATCCGCCCCGGGTCGCCCTCACGGGCGAGCCGCTCGATCACCGCCCCGCCGGGATAGCCCAGGCCCAGCATCTTGGCCACTTTGTCGAAGGCCTCGCCGGCGGCGTCGTCCCGAGTTTGCCCCAGGAGCTCCATGCTGGCGGGGGAACTCACGTGGTAGAGGCCGGTGTGCCCGCCGGAGGCGAGCAGACAGACGAAGGGAAACTGCGGGGGGGCGGGCGCGAGGTAGAGGGCGTGAACGTGCGCTTCCAGGTGGTTGACGCCCACGCAGGGGATGCCGCGTGCGAAGGCCAGGGCCTTGGCGAAGGAAAACCCCACCAGCAGCGAGCCGACGAGACCGGGCCCCTGGGTTGCGGATACGGCCGCCACCGCCGCCAGCGGCAGCCCGGAGCGGCGCAGCGCCTCCGCCACCACCGGGGTGATCGCCTCCATGTGCCGGCGCGAGGCGAGCTCGGGCACCACCCCGCCGTAGCGGTGATGCAGCGCTTCCTGGGAGGCCACCACCGATGCGAGCACCTCCCGCCCGTCCCGCACGACGGCGGCCGCGGTTTCATCGCAGGAGGATTCGATTCCCAGGACGATCATGCCGGCTCAGGCCCAGAGAATCCGTTCGCCGGACTCCCCGTGGTCCAGGACCTCGCCGATGAGGAAGGCTTTCTCCTTGGCGGCGGCAAGCCGTTCGAGCACCTCCGTGGCCGCCGCCTCGGGCACGACGGCCACCAGGCCGATGCCGGTGTTGAAGGTGCGCAGCATCTCGGGCTCGGGGATCCGCCCCGCCTGCTGCAAAAACGCGAAGACCGGCGGGACCTCCCAGCTGCCGCGCCGGATGAGCAGGCGCAAGCCCTGGGGGATGATCCGCACGATGTTGTCCACGATGCCGCCGCCGGTGATGTGCGCCAGGCCGTGGATGGGCAGCTCCTTGAGAAGACCCTGCACCAGGTCGGTGTAGATGCGCGTCGGGGTGAGCAGCTCCTCGCCCAGGGTGCGGCCGAATTCGGGCACGTGATCCTCGACCTTCATCTTGAGCACCTCGAAGCAGATCTTGCGCACCAGCGAAAAGCCGTTGCTGTGCAGGCCGCTCGAGGCGATGCCGATCAGCTTGTGGCCGACCCGGATGGAGGTGCCGTCGATGATCTTGCCGTTGTCGACGATGCCGACGACAAAACCGGCGAGGTCGTACTCGCCGGCAGGGTAGAAGCCCGGCATCTCGGCCGTCTCGCCGCCGATGAGCGCGCACCGGGCCTGTTTGCAGCCTTCGGCCACGCCGGTCACGATGGCCTCCACGCGGCCGCTGTCGATCTTGCCCATGGCCAGGTAATCGAGCAGAAAGAGCGGCCGGGCGGCCTGGACCAGGATGTCGTTCACGCACATGGCCACCAGGTCGATCCCGACGGTGTCGTGCTTGTCGAGCAGGAAGGCGATTTTGAGCTTGGTGCCCACTCCGTCGGTCGAGCTCACCAGGACGGGGTGCTGCATGTCGGCGATGTGGCGCTCCAGGGAAAACAAACCCGCAAAGCCGCCGATCTCGCTCATGACGCCGGGGCGGCTGGTCCGCCGGGTGATTTGGCCGATGGTGCGCACGAGGCTGTTGGCCTTTTCGATGTCCACGCCGGCGTCGGCATACGTGATGGGCTTGGTCATGGTGGTCTCCTGCGAACGGTTCGGTTGACACAAAAACCCTTGAAAAGTAGAATAATCCGGCTTAGAAGTCAATGCGCAATACGACAGCGGGCAGCCGCGGCTGCGGCCGATTCGAGGCTGAAAACGGCAGGCGCGGCCCGCCGGTTGACACCCCTCGCCCAACCCCCGAAAGGAGCGCTCGCAGGCCGCCATGAGCAGATTCGCACGGCTCGACCGTTTGCCGCCCTACGTGTTCGCCACCGTCAACCAGATCAAGATGCAGGCCCGCCGCGAGGGCCGGGACATCATCGACCTGGGCATGGGCAACCCGGACCTGGCCACCCCGGAGCACATCGTCGAAAAGCTGGCCGAGGCCGCCCGCAAGCCGCAAAACCACCGCTACTCGGCCTCGATGGGCATCTCCAAGCTGCGTCTGGCCATCAGCAACTGGTACAAGCGCCGCTTCGACGTGGAGATCGACCCGGACACCGAAGCGATCGTGACCATCGGCGTGAAGGAGGGCCTTTCGCATCTGGTGCTGGTCACCACCCGTCCCGGGGATGTGGTCTTCACGCCCAACCCGACCTACCCCATCCACCCCTTTTCGGCCATCATCGCCGGGGGCGACGTGCGCGGGATCCCGGTCGGGCCGGGCCAGGACTTTTTCGAAAACCTCACGGCCGCCACCAAGCAGACCTGGCCGCGGCCGAAGATGCTCATCCTCAGCTACCCGCACAACCCGACCACGGAGGTCGTCGGGCTGGATTTCTTCCAGAAAGTGGCGGACTACGCCCGCGAGAACGACATCCTCGTGATCCACGACTTCGCCTATGCCGATCTCACCTTCGACGGCTACGCGGCCCCCAGCTTCCTGCAGGCCCGGGGCGCCAAGGAGGTGGGGGTGGAGTTCTTCTCGCTCTCCAAGAGCTACAGCATGGCCGGCTGGCGGATGGGCTTCTGCTGCGGCAATGCCGAGACGGTCGCAGCGCTCAAGCGCATCAAGAGCTACCTCGACTACGGGGTGTTCCAGCCCATCCAGATCGCGGCCATCATCGCCCTCAACGGTCCCGAGGAGTGCGTGGCGGATATCCGCAAGGTCTACAAGGAGCGCCGCGATGCGCTCTGCCGGGGGCTCAACCGCATCGGGTGGAAGATCCCCAAGCCCAAGGGGACCATGTTCGTCTGGGGCCGCATCCCGGAGAGGTACCGCCCGATGGGCTCGGTCGAGTTTTCGAAGTTCCTGATCCGCGAGGCCGGGGTGGCTGTCTCGCCCGGCCTGGGCTTCGGGGAGTACGGGGACGAGTTCGTGCGCTTCGCCCTCATCGAAAACCCCATGCGCATCAACCAGGCGGTGCGCGGGATCAAGAAGGTTCTTTGACGGGATGAGGGCCATCGATCAACGGGTGCATTCAAATTTATTTAAAAAGATCAAATCAAGATAGTTGAGGAGAAATGTCTAATGCGGCAGATTAACATTGGGCTGCTGGGCTGCGGGACCGTCGGCACCGGGGTGGCGCGGATGCTGACCGAAAACCGCGACCTGATCGCCGCCCGGCTGGGAGCGGTGCTCAACCTCACGCGCGTGGCGGACCTCGAACCGGACCGCGACCGCGGCGTAGCCCTGCCCGCGGGGGTCATGGTCGCCGACGCGCACCGGGTAGTGGCCGAGCCCGGCATCGACATCATCGTCGAGATGATCGGCGGCGAGGGCATCGCCCGCGAGCTGATCCTTTCCGCCATCGAAAACGGCCGCCACGTGGTCACCGCCAACAAGGCCCTGCTCGCCGCCCACGGCAACGCGCTGTTCCAGGCAGCCGCGGCCAAGGGGGTGGACCTCTTCTTCGAGGCCAGCGTGGGCGGATGCATGCCGGTCATCAAGACGCTGCGCGAGGCGCTGGTCGGCAACCGGATCCTGGCCATGACGGGCATCCTCAACGGCACCTGCAACTACATCCTCTCCAAGATCACCGATGAGGGCAGCCGCTTCGCCGATGCGCTCGCCAAGGCCCAGAAGGAGGGCTACGCCGAGGCCGACCCCGCCCTGGACGTGGAGGGCCGCGACACGGCGCACAAGCTTGCGATCATGAGCGCGCTGGCCTTCGGCATGGAGATCAACCTGCGGGAAGTATATATCGAGGGCATCTCCCACCTCACCCCGCTCGACATCGAGCTGGCCGGCCAGTTCGGCTACCGCATCAAGCTGCTCGCCATCGGCAAGGCGCACGCGGATGCCGTGGAGATGCGGGTCCACCCCACCATGATCCCCTTCGACAACATCCTCTCCAACGTCAACGGCACGCTCAACGCCGTCTCCCTGACCGGGGACGCCTGCGGGGAGATCCTGCTCTACGGCCGCGGGGCCGGCATGATGCCCACCGCCAGCGCCGTGGTGGGCGACCTGGTGGACCTGGCCCGCAACATCCTATCCGGAGGCGCCGCCGGGCGCCTGCCGGGCCTCGCCTACCAGATGGCGAACATCCGCCGGATCCCGGTGCTGCCGATCGAGCAGATCTCGACCCACTACTACTTCCGCTTCGCGGCGCTGGACCGCCCCGGCGTGCTCTCGACCATCGCGGGCATCCTCGGCCGGCACGGGATCAGCATCCAGTCGGTCCAGCAGAAGGGGCGCAAGAGCGACGGGGCGGTGCCGGTGGTGATGCTCTCCCACCGCGCCAGGGAAGCCGACGTGCAGCAGGCCCTGGCGGAGATCAGCGCCCTGGAGGTCTCCGCCGAGAAGCCGGTGCTGATTCGAATCGAGGACCACAACCTGGTGGATTGAGCCGGCGCGCCCCGACCGGAGCGGGCTGCCTCCGCGCCGACCCTGTCACCGATCAACGCTTTGAGGCTGCGATGAAAAGCGATACCCCTGTGCATCTGGTCTGCTCCGATCTGGAGGGTGTTTTCCTGCCCGAGATCTGGATCGCGTTTGCCGAAAAAACCGGGATCCCCGAGCTGCGGCTGACCACGCGCGACATCTCCGACTACGACGCCCTGATGGCGCACCGGCTGAAGATCCTGAAAGCGCGCGGCCTCAAGCTGCCGGACATCCAGGCCGTCATCGCCGCCATGGACCCCCTGCCGGGCGCGGTGGAGTTTCTCGACTGGCTGCGGCCGGCCGCGCCGCTGCTCGTGGTCTCCGACACGTTCGTGGAGTTCGCCGGGCCCCTCATGCGCAAGCTCGGCCACCCCACCCTGCTCTGCAACCGCCTGGAAGTGGCGGCCGACGGCACCATCGAACGCCACCGCATGCGCCAGGCGGATGGCAAGAAAAAGGTCGCCGAGGCCATGCGCTCGCTCAACTACGCGGTGATCGGCATCGGCGACTCCTACAACGACATCGCCATGCTGCAGGCGGCCCACCACGGCATCCTCTACCGGCCGCCGGAAAACGTGCGCACCGAACACCCGGGATTTCCCGTGGCCGCCGGTTTCGGGGAGCTCAAGCGGATGCTCGCCGCGATCCTGGCTGGCGCAAAAGGGGGCTGAAGCGATGCCGCACCGCACGACCTGCCGGGTCATCTACGGGGACACCGACCGCATGGGCCAGGCGTATTACGGCAACTACTTCCGCTGGTTCGAAGTCGGCCGCACCGAATTTTTCCGCGCGCGCGGCTTGGCCTACAGCGTGATCGAGGAGCGCGGCTTTTTCCTGCCGGTCTCCGAATGCCACGCCAAGTACGCCGCGCCGGCCTACTACGACGAGCTGATCGTGATCGAGACCGCCGTGGATGCCGCGGTCCGCGGCGGGATCAAGTTCGACTACCGCATCTTCCGCGAAGACGGAGCGAGCCTTCTGGCCGAAGGCTGGACCAAGCACGCTTTCGTGGACGGCGCCGGCCGGGTCGTGCGGCCGCCCGCCTTTGTCCGCGAGCTGATCACCCGGTAGCCCGGGCGTTTGCGCGAGGAGACGATCATGAAGCGCGACGGGTCGGTATTCGACCGCTGCCGGCTGCTCGTGGTGGGCGACCTGATGTTGGACGAATACCTCTGGGGCGAGGTCGAGCGGATCTCGCCCGAGGCGCCCGTGCCGGTTGTTTCCGTAACCCGCGAGAATTACGATCTTGGCGGGGCCGCCAACGTCGCCAAGAATCTGGCGGCCCTGGGGGCGAAGGCCGCCGTGGCCGGGGTCGTCGGCCGGGACCCGCAGGGCCGCTGGTTGCAGGCGGAGCTGGCCCGGCAGGGGCTTGACGCAACCGCCGTGATCGAGGAGCCGGGCCGCCCGACGACCCTCAAGACCCGCGTGGTCGCCGGCCATCAGCAGGTGGTGCGGATCGACCGGGAGACCACCCGGCCGATCGCGGCCGACACCGAAGCCTCCCTCCTGGCCCATGCCGGCCGGCTGCTGCCGGCGGCCGACGTCGTGCTGATCTCCGACTACGGCAAGGGGGTCGTCTCCCGCCGGATCGTCTCCGCCCTGGCCGCGCAGGCCGCAGCGAGCGGTAAAATCGCCATAGCGGACCCCAAGGGCATCGATTTCTCCAAGTACGCCGGCCTGACGCTGATCACCCCCAACCGCAAGGAGGCCGCGCTCGCCGCCGGGCTCGACATTCACGATGAGCGCGACCTGGCCGCGGCCTGCATGCGGCTGCTCGAAAAGGCCTCCGTCGAAAAGGTGCTCATCACCTGCGGCCCGCAGGGCATGGTTTTCGTGGAGCGCGGCCGCCCGCCCCTGCGGGTCCCCGCGCGCGCGCGCCAGGTCTTCGATGTCTCCGGCGCCGGCGACACGGTGCTTGCGGTTTTAGGCCTGGGACTGGCGGCCGGCTGCTCCTTCCCGGAGGCCGTCGCCCTGGCCAATGCGGCCGCAGGGGTTGCGGTCAGCAAGCTTGGCGCCGCCGCCGTGACCCGGGCCGAGTTGATGCAGGCGATAGAGCAACACCCGCTTGACCTCTCGCCGCCGCCCACGTGAGCCGCCGCCATATGCTCTGCATCCACCAGCGGCCTTCGGGCCTGAGCTTCAACGTCCGCATTCAGCCCCGGTCATCCCGCAACATGGTCGCGGGGCTGCACGGCGATGCGCTCAAGATCAAGCTGACCGCCGCGCCCGTCGCGGGCGCGGCCAACAAGATGTGCCTCCGATTTCTGGCCGAGCGGCTTGGGGTCTCGCACTCCGCCCTGGAGATCCTCGCCGGCCACACCGGCCGCGCCAAAACGATCCTGGTCAAATGCGACCCGGCGCGCGTGCAAGCGGTCCGGGACCGGATCCGCGCGCTGCTCGAGGAGTGAGGCCGCCGCCCGGTGCGCGCGAGGAGACGGTTCAGAAACCACTTGACTTGGGTCCCGGCATGGATTACAAAGGCCCGGTTACGAGGACCTGATGCGGGGTGGAGCAGTCTGGTAGCTCGTCGGGCTCATAACCCGAAGGTCGTCGGTTCAAATCCGGCCCCCGCTACCAATAAAAACGAAGGGGTTACGGCAGAAGCTGTAACCCCTTCATTCGTTTTGTTTCCGGCCCTGTTCCCGGCCGCATCCGTCGGGAAAGATTCGATTCGCGGCGGCAGATGCCGCTGACCGCTGAGCCGGCAGGCGCCAAGGCGTTTTGCCCCTCTTGCGTCCAATTGGGTTATTCGAAGGGCGTTGATTTGCACTATTGTTTTTTTACATCATCGGGGTTGAGTTTAACCTTGTCCTGAGCAGCCTTGCCCTTCTCCTTGGCTGCTTTTTCCTTGGCGCTTTTTTCTTTCTCGACATTTCCCTTGGCGGCTTTCCCCTTTTCGCCCTTTTCCTTGACAACCTTCTCTTTTTCCGCCGCCACCTTGTCCGCGTTCGGCTTCGCCGTGGGTTTGGCATCCCCCTTTTTGAAGGCCGCATTGTCGCTGGCCTTCTCCAGTGCCGTGCTCGATGGCGTTTGGGCCAGCGACGGCCCGGACACGCTCAGAGCAAAGCCGATCGCAACCAGGAGAACAATACCTTTTTTCATCTTTGCCTCGCTTTTTGAGTAGGATGGTTAACGCCCGCTTCTCGATTCTCGAGCCGCTGGACCAGCTCGATGACGATGTCCTCCGGCCCCCTGAGAAAGGCGATGCGCAGATCGGGGATGTTGGTGGGGGGCATGAAAAAAGAATACCCCTGCGCGCTGAGATCTGCAAAAGCGGCCTCGATGTCGTCGACTTCCAACCCGATGTGGTTGTAGCCGTACACGGTCCGCGAGGCATCCCCTTCCATCTTTTCATCGGCCCGGGCGACCCTCAGGTTTATGGTGGCGCCTTTCAGGTCCAGCGAGGCCCCATCTGCCGTGCCGAACTTTTTGCGCTTGACCAGCTCGGCGCCGATGCGTGCGGTGAAAAACCCGATCATTGCCTCGAGATCCTTGCAGATGATGTGGACATGATGAAAACGAAATGCCATGGTAAAAGCCTCCGCGAGCCAAATGTCAATCATATCGTAACGCCTATGAAAATCCTACTATTTATCCGATGGTTGTCAAGTCCGTCATCGGTTTCGATCCTGCCGGCGCCCGAGCCCGTTCTGCCCGCTGCCGTCTTGAGTTGTACGACGTACTTGCCTACAAACGGGCAGCTTAGAACTTGTTTCGCAACCGCGGATCACGGTTGCGGGCAAGGCCGGAGGCCGATTCAAAAACACAGCAACCTTGAACAGGTTTTGAGCACGTTCGAAAGGCCTGAAATACCGCCATGGCGGAACTCCCGGCCGTCAGGCGGGGTTATGAAACCGATTCTGAGCATTGCCGGCGGGAGGCGGCGACTTGAACCGGCGGCCCTCGCGCGCTGGGATCTGGTAAGCACCGCCCGCCGCGGCGGACGACGCAGGGCCGGGGAGCGCGCAACGCCGGATTACGGGCTGCAGCGAACATCTTTTGCAACCGCCGGCACTACACCCCGGGCCGGGGCCCGGGAAAGGAGGATGCGCCATGATCGGAAAAACGGTCCAAGAGCTTCAGAAAGGAGAGACCGCCCAGTTCTCGAAGACGGTGAGCGAGGCGGACATTTATCTGTTCGCCGGAATCACGAGCGATTTCAACCCGGCCCACGTGGACGAGGAGTACGCCCGCAAGACCTTCTTCGCAACACGCATCGCGCATGGCCTACTTTCGGCCGGCTTCATTTCGGCGGTGATCGCCAACAAGCTCCCCGGCCCGGACACCATCTACATGCGCCAGGAGCTCGATTTTTTAGGCGTGGTCAAGATCGGGGACACCATAAAAGGGCCGAGTGAAGCTCCTTACGACCTACGACAACCAGGAGGGCAAGCGGGTGCTGACCGGCGAAGCGCGGGTCAGCCCGCCGCGGCCGCCTAAAAAGAGCGATTGAGCCTCGCGCCCGAGCCGGGTACCGACCCGCAGATCTCCGGCGAGGACCGTCAGGTCCGCCTTCGCCTTCGATCCAGTATCCGCCGCCGATCGGATGCTGTTTCAGGTTCGCAGGCAGGCAGTGTAGGGCTCGACGATTGGCATGCGGTCGAACAAGGCGAGGCGGTGGAAATTTGGGTTGTTTGCTGAGCGATGCACGATTATGTCAACCTCCCGGCCGGTGTGATTCGTCGCCTCCGGCCGAAGAAACAAAAATCAAATCGGACGCCACCGGTAGACCGGCCGCTGCAGGGAGCAGAGCGGTTTTTACACTCGGGAGCGTCACCCAATTTCCTCAGATCCTTGTGATCATTAACTGGCGTTTAGGGCAGCGGCGCCCGGACGATTTCCATCGGGACCGACGCCGCCGCTAAAGTCCATCCGAATGCGGGTGGGCACTAAACCTCTTTGAACGCCGCTCTTTCTGCTGTAGAATTGGTCCCGATGGAAGACCTGAAGCTGCTCCTGATCGATCGGCTCAAATCCAAGGGCATGGACCCTGCGCTCATCCCGGCCTATCTGAAAGCCCTCGCGAGCCTCATCGCATCCGAGCCGGGCATTGAACCTGCATCGGCTAATCGGAAACTGCGCTCCCTGGGGTGGGACGAGGTGGAGATCGACTACCACTGCCTGCAGATCGCCATCGCCTGCCAGGAATCGGAAGGATAGCACCCCTGCCGCACTCCTCGCCGCCCTGCCGCCCCAGCCGGTCGTGATCACCCGCGGGGCCGCCGCCCGCGGTAGCGCTTTGTCGGCGCGCAAGTTCAGATTTTGATCGGAGCGGATTCCAGGCGCGATCCGATCGCGCTCCCGCCCGGGCGGGACTCCCACAGGAAAATGCGCAACCTGCGTTGAAAGACCGCAGCTGACATCAGCCGCTCGGTCGATCGAAGGCCCGGCCGGGGGCGGGCTGCGGATCGGCGCTGGACGAAGCCATCGATTGTGAGTATGGTGTTCCCGTACGCATTACCTCGCCGTGAACCCGTTCGAAAGGAGGCACCATGAAAGTCCTCGTCGTCTATTACTCCATGTACGGCCACGTTCACCGTATGGCCGAGGCAATCGCCGAGGGAGTCAAGCGCGTCAAGGGGGCGGAGGTCGCCCTGCGCCGGGTCCCCGAAACCCTTCCGCAAGAGGTGCTCGAGAAAACCCGGTTCGGCAACATGTGCGGCCAGATGCGGCAGTTTTTGGACGCCACCGGCGGGCTCTGGGCCAAAGGCGCACTGGTCGGAAAGGTGGGCAGCGTCTTCACCAGCACCGCCACCCAGCACGGGGGGCAGGAGTCGACCCTGCTCAGTTTTCACATCACCCTGCTGCACCACGGGTTTGTGGTGGTGGGGCTGCCCTACAGCTATCAAGGGCAGATGCGCAACGATGAGATCACGGGCGGCTCGCCCTATGGGGCCTCGACGATTGCCGG
>JALOOU010000169.1 GCA_025454255.1 Desulfobacterales bacterium
CCGCGTGGTCTTGTGGTCGAGGAAGTCCAAAGCGATCTGGTCCAGGTTGTGGGCGCGCTTGGAGGGGTCCAGGAGATAGGATGCCAGCATGGTGTCGAACGTCACCCCCTGCAGCCGTATGCCGCTGCGCGCCAGCACCAACCAGTCGTACTTGATGTTCTGGCCGATCTTGCGGATGGCAGGGTCCTCCAGAATCGGCCGCAGCTGCTCCAGGACAAATGCCGGTTCGAGCTGCGGCGGCGCACCGAGGTAGCGGTGGCCGCAGGGGATGTAGACCGCCCGGTCGGCGTCGGTCGCAAACGACAGCCCGACCAGGCGGGCGCGCATGGGGTCCGGCGAGGTCGTCTCCGTGTCGAGCGCGAAGACCCCGGCCGAGCGGAGGCGCTCCAGCAGCGCAGCGAGCCCGGCGGCGTCGAGAATCGGCCGGTAGTCCTTGGCGCGCCGCTCCCCGGTCTGCGGCAGGGCGTGCTGCAGCTGCCGGAATCCAAGCTCCCGGAACAGACCGGCGAGCGCCCGGGCGTCGGGGGGCTGGACCGCGAGGCTCTGCGTGTCCAGGGCCAGCGGCGCGTCGGTGCGGATGGCGGCCATGCAGGGATTCCTGCTGTTTCCTGCGCGGCAGGGTGTCCAGGTTGTCATAGAGATGCTCCAGGCTGCCGAAAGCACGGATCAGCTCCAGGGACGTTTTCGGTCCTATCCCGGGGACTCCGGGGATGTTGTCCGTGGAATCGCCCGAAAGCCCCATGACGTCGATGACCTGCCCGGGCGCGACCCCCATGGTTTCACGCACCTTCGCGATATCGGTCTGTACGTCCTTCATCGGATCCCAGAGGCTGGCCCGCTCGGAGACCAACTGGATGAAATCCTTGTCGCCGGTGACCATCACGACCGCCCAGCCCTCCCCTTCCAGACGGCGGCAGAGGGTGCCGATCAGATCGTCGGCTTCCCATCCTTGCATTTCGACCACGGGCAGCCGATAGGCGCTGACGACCCTCTTGATGTAAGGGATTTGAACGGCCATGTCCTCCGGCATCGGCGGGCGGTTGGCCTTGTACGCCGCATACAGCTCGTGCCGGAAGGTGGGGCCCGGGGCGTCGAAGCACATGGCCGCATATCCCGGCCGGCGCTCCTCCATGAGCTTGATCAGCATGCGCGTGAAGCCGAAGACCGCGTTGGTGGGCAGGCCCTGGGAGTTGGCCAATCCTTGGATGGCGTGATAGGCGCGGTGGATGTAGGCGGAACCGTCAATGAGATAGACCGTCTTTTCGGACTGCATGCGTTCAACCCCTCGCCGGCCGGGGTGATCGGGGCGCGAGGCCGCGGGGCGGTTGGTCTGCGGGTTCCTGGGCCAGGCCGGTTTCGTCCGCGGCCAGGCGGTTGACACCCTCGTGCCCGTGAATTAAAATCCCCGGCACAGTCTATGGATGGATGTTTTCGGGTGTCTATAGCACCCCTCACCGGGCACGGCAACTTGGAGGCGGCGGATGACGAGCGGGCGGATTCTCACCGCGGACGAAGAGATCAGATCTGTTCTCTCGACGGCGAAATCCATCGCCGTTCTCGGACTCAGCCCCAAACCCGACCGGGACTCCTTCCAGGTCGCCGCCTACCTCCAGCAGCACGGCTACCGCATTATTCCGGTACGGCCCGCTCAGGCGGAAATCCTGGGCGAAAAGGCCTATGCGTCCCTCGACACCGTTCCTGAAACGGTGGACATCATCGATGTCTTCCGCAGCCCGGACCAGGTCCTACCGCACGCCCGCGAGGCTTTGCGACTGAAACCCAAGGTCTTCTGGATGCAGGAAGGCATCGAAAACCACGAAGCGGCGGCGCTGCTCAACGCCGCCGCAATCCATGTGGTGATGAACCGCTGCATCAAACGCGAACATGTTCGGCTCGGATTATAGCTCGCCCTACCGGCGCAAGCACCGGCGCGGCCGAGCGGTCACCTGCCATTGCTGCGGGCAGGTATTCCCTTTTTGCTGGTCCTGCCGCTGCGGCTTCCGCATCTGCCAGGCCTGCATGCAGGGCAACCTGTGGGGCATGACATGCAACGGCATCACCTGGGAGTGCCCCGATTGCGGCGGCCAGAACGGCTTCGGGAATCAATGACCCCGACGCGTCAGACGTTGAGCGTATCCGTCCCTAAAACCCGGATCGACTCGCCCCGTCCGGTCCGAAAACATGAAGCCACGGCCGCCGGACCGGTCTTCACGAGTCCCGGAGTCGACTGAGCCATGCACTACGAAGGAACCATCATACGCCCCCCCAGCGAGGCCAACAGCATCCTGCTGCAGATCACCGTGGGATGCTCGCGCAACTCGTGCACCTTCTGCGGCACGTATGCCGGCGAGCGTTTCCGCATCAAGTCCGACGAAATCGTCATGGAGGACATCGCCTTCGCGGCGGCCTATTGCAGGCGCCAGCGCCGGGTGTTTCTGTGCGACGGGGACGCGCTGATCATACCGCAGGCGCGCCTGATGCGCATCCTGGAGGCCATCCGCACGGAGCTGCCCTGGGTCACCCGGGTGGGGGCTTACGCCAACGCCAAGAGCCTCAAGCGCAAGCGCATCGATGAATTGCGCGAGCTGCAGCGCCTTGGTTTAGGCATCGTCTACATGGGGCTGGAGACCGGCGACGACGAGACGCTGCGGCGCATTCACAAGGGCGCGGACGCGGCGGAGATGACCGCCATGGGGCTCAAGGCCCGTGAGGCGGGCTTCAAACTGTCGCTCACCGTGCTGCTGGGGATTGCCGGCCCGCAGCGCTCGCAGATTCACGCCCGCGAGACGGGCCGGGTGCTGACCGCCATCGACCCGGACTACGTGGGCGCGCTCAGCCTGATGCTCATCCCCGGCACGCCGCTACACGCGGACTGGAGCAGAGGGGATTTCATCCTCATCTCCCCCACGCAGATGCTCGCGGAGCTGCGCACCATGCTGGCCGAGACCCATCTGTCCCAGGGCCTATTTCATGCCAACCACGCCTCCAACTACCTGCCGATCAAAGCGCGCCTGCCGAAAGACAAGGCCGCCACGCTGAAGTTGATCGACCGCGCCCTGACGGGTGAAATCTCGCTGAAACCGGAGTTCATGCGGGCCTTGTAGCCGCAGGGCCGAACCATCGAACCCGCTTTGCGCCCCGGGCGCCGAAAGGAAGACCCATGGATCTCAAACTGCTGCTGACGACTTTCGGGCTGGTGTTCCTGGCCGAGCTCGGCGACAAGACCCAGCTCGCCACGTTCTGCTTTTCGGCCGACTGCGACAACCGGCTCTCGGTGTTTCTGGGCTCCGCGGGGGCGCTGGTTCTGAGCTCGCTCATCGCCGTGCTGCTGGGGGCCGGCATCAGCCGCTTCGTCTCCCCGACCACGATCAAGATCGGAGCCGGCATCTTCTTTGTCATCGTGGGAGGCTGGACCCTTTACGCCGCCCTGCGATCCTGAAAGGGGGGCAGCCGCATGCGAATCCGGCGTCCTTCATACCGCACTCCGCGGGCGTTCGTGCTGGCAGCGGCGCTTGCGTCCGCACTCCTGGCCACGCCCGTGTCGGCGACGACGCCGCTCGACTTTTCGGCACTGATCGCGGCCGCCCGCATCCAGGGGCCGGTGGACTTCTGCGCGGAGCCGGTGCCGCTGGAAGACCCGGATGTGCGCGAGCGCATGGAGCGCGAGATGCTCCTGATGCTGGCCGATCCCCACCAGGTCATTCTGTGGATCAAACGCTCGCGCCAGTCGCTGGCGCCCATCGAAGAGGCGCTGCGCGCCCATGGCCTGCCCCAGGATCTCAAATTCGTCGCCATCGCGGAAAGCGCCCTTCGGCCGCATGCCGGGTCC
>JALOOU010000104.1 GCA_025454255.1 Desulfobacterales bacterium
GGCCGGGGTGATCGCAAAGAAGAAGGGCACCAGGAAGGCCGGCAGCGAGTATTTCCAGGCCTGCATCATCGACTTGAACGGGTTGCCCCCGGTCACGGCAGCCGCGGCCGACGGTGAGAGGCCGACCGGGGGAGAGACCTCGGAGAGGACCGCGAAATAGAAGGCGAGCAAATGGGCGACGAAATCGGGCACTCCTACTTTGACGAGGGCCGGGGCCACCATCACGACGGTCATGATGTAGGTGGCCGTGATGGGCAGGCTCAGGCCGATGACCATGGAGGCCCCCAAGGCCAGCATGATGGCGATGATCCGCGAGCCGCCGCTCACGGACATGATGATGCCCGAGACCTTGAGGCCCAGCCCGGTCAAGGTGAAGGTGCCCACGATCAGCCCGGCCGCGGCGAGGAGCACCGCCACCGGCAGTACGTTTTTGGCCCCGTCGACAAAGGCCTCGAAAATCCGTCTGGGGGTGAGCCACTCGCTGCGGTCCCGGCTGAGATAACTCGTGAGGATGGTGGTGACCAGGGCGCCGATGGCGGCGTACTCGGGCGACTTGTTCCAGACCACCAGCAGCGCCACCAGCACGATCAGCGACAGCAGGTGGTAGCCCTTGGTGAGCATGATGCGGGCCACCGTCTTGGCCTCGGTGTCCGGTGCGGCGAAGCGGTACTTGCGGGCTTCCACTTCGATGATGAAGAGGGTGCCGACATAGTAGAGCAGGGTCGGCACGAGCACCATGATGACGACGTCGATGAAGGGCACATTCAGAAACTGCATGACGAGAAAAGCGGCCGCCCCCATGAGCGGGGGCGAGATGACGGCGCCGATGCCCCCGGCGGCAACCAGCCCGGCCGCCATGTTGGCGGTGTAGCCCGCTTTCCTGAGAATCGGCCACATGATGGGCGCCACCGACATGGTGGTGGCGACCCCGCTCGCCTGCGGCCCCCCTAAAAGCGCGGTCGTCACCAGGGCCCCGCGGCCGGCGCTGGCGTGGGAGCGGCCCATGGTGGCAAGCGAGAGGTCCAGCCAGAAGTTGCCGGCCCCGGCGGCGTCCATGAAGGTTCCGTAGACGACGAAGAGGATGACGAAGGAGGCGCTCACCTCGAGCGGCACCCCGAAGATCCCCTCGAGGGTCATGTACATGTGGCCCACGATCCGGTCGACGGGATAGCCGCGGTGGGCGATCACCCCCGGCAGGTAGCGGCCGAAGTAGCAGTAGAGCATGAAGCCCACCACCACCAGCGCGAAGGTTTTGTCCACCAGCCGGCGGGAGAGCTCGATCAGCATCAGGATGGCCACGGCCCCGAAAAAGACATCCAGGGGGCCGGGCAGGGTCGACTCGCGGAGAAAAAGATCGAGGTGCGTGAGCGGATAGACGATGGTGGCCACGCCGAGGGCGGCCAGGGCCGCATCCGTCCACATCCAGCCGCGGCCGGCGTTGGGGTGGATCGGGTGGGCGAGGAAGGCGAGGCCGAAGATGAAGGCCACGTGCACCATGCGGAAGGTGTGGGTCTCGATGGGCACAATGGCGCCGTAGATGGACCAGCAGACGAAGGCGGCATATCCCACCCCGATGAGGGCGGCCGCATTTCCCCGGAATTTGCGCATGGCTCCTCCTTTTGCCCTCCTCCGTGGGTTCTGAGGGCACTTCGCCAAAAAACGGCTGGATTGTCAAGGAGCGATTTTTTTTCGGAAGGAGGCGATCCGGTGGGGTCATAAAAGGCCTCGAAATTGTCAGGACATTTCCTGAAAATCCCTCCTAGCCTCCATTTGCCAAAGGGAGGGATCACCCCTCTTTGACCAAGAAGGGCCAGGGGAGATCTTGGAAACGATGTCAATTCAATTTCGAGACGATTAATAACTGCGCGACAATGGAGGCAGGCGGCCGGGCGGTTCGTCAGCAATCCCCGCGGATCGCCTCTTGCAGCACCGCCTGAACGTGCGTGAGGCTCTTCAGGCTGACCCACTCGTCCACGGCGTGGGCGCCGTGGCCTGCCGGGCCGAACAGGACGCTGGGGATCCCCGCGAGGCCCATAAGGGCGGAGTCGGCCCAGAAGGAGAGCCCGACCGGCTTCGATGCCGGCGCTGCCGCCTGCAGGCGCCGGATGATGGCGGCGTCCGCGGGGGTTTGGTAGGGCGGCCGGATGAAGACCGTGCCCTCTTTCACGCGGTGGCCGCCGGGGATGGACCGTACGGCCCCGGCCACCCGTGCGAGTTCGCTTGCGACAGCCTGCGGCGGTTCCCCCGGCAGCGTGCGCCGCTCCCAGCGCAGCGCGGAGTGGGCCGGCACCACGCTGGGCGCGGAACCGCCCCGCAGGGTGCCTCCGTGCAGCGAGGGGCGGCCCAGCAGCGGGTCCGGCGGCCGCGCGGCCAGCTCGGCGCGGATGCGGTCGAGCTCGGCCAGCGCCCCGTGCAGGGGAATGATGGCATCGATGCCCTCCTCCGGCCGGCTGCCGTGCGCGGCCCGGCCCTCGATTTCGATCTCAAGCCAGCTGAAGCCCTTGTGGCCGACCCCGATCTCCCCCTCGGTGGGCTCGAGGAAAACAGCGGCCGCCGGCCTCGGGCGGACGGACGGCAGCCACTCGGCTACCAGCTGCTCGGTGCCCAGGCTGCGGTCCTCCTCGTCGGCGGAGAAGGTCAGCCACACGTCGCCGGCCGGCGGATGCGCCGCCAAGGAATCTGCCAGGGCCAGCATGACGGCCACCCCGCCCTTCATGTCGTAGGCCCCGCGGCCGTAAAGCCTGTCCCCCTCCCGGCGCAGTGCGAAGGGCGCCTCCATGCCCTCGACCCCGACCGTGTCGATATGGCCGTTTAAAATCATCGACTCGCGGCCTGGTCTTCCCCGCACCACCCCGACCACGCTGGCCCGGGCCGCGGCCAGGGAATAAAGCTCGGCCTCCAGCCCGAGGCGCTTGAGATGATGAAAGATAAGCTGGGCGATCTCCCCTTCGCCGGGGCCCGCGGAGAGGGTCGGGTTGACGGAGTTGACGGCGACCAGGTCGCTTAAAATACCGATGATGCGCTCTTCCATGCGATGCGCTCCTTTGGAAATACCGAAACGACTCTATTCGTCCGAAGGCCCGGTGTCAAATTAGGGTTTGACCGCTCTGACTGCAGCGGGTATTTTGGCTGCTGAAGTCCAATCGGGTCTGCGAGGAGGAGCCATGACCTATCGCATCGCGTTGATCCCCGGCGACGGGATCGGGCTTGAGGTCGTCCCCGAAGGCGTGCGGGTTCTCAGGGAGCTTGCCGGCCGATACGGGTTTGCCATGGAGTTCACCGAATTCCCCTACTCCTGCGGCTATTATCAGGAGCACGGGGCCATGATGCCCGCAGACGGCCTCCAGCGGCTCAGCCCCTTCGATGCCATCCTGCTCGGGGCGGTGGGGTCGCCCGGGGTCCCGGACCATGTTTCGCTCTGGGGGCTTTTGATCCCCATCCGCCGCAGCTTCGACCAGTACGTCAATATGCGGCCGGTGCGGCTGCTGCCGGGGATCGCATCCCCGCTGGCCGGGCGCGGCGCCGAAGATATCGACTTCGTCATCATCCGTGAAAACACCGAGGGCGAGTACTCCCAGATCGGCGGCCGCCTCTATCCGGACACCGAGCGGGAGGTGGTCGTTCAGGAGTCGATTTTCACCCGCGCCGGCGTGGACCGCGTGCAGCGCTATGCCTTCGAGCTTGCCCGCAAGCGAGCCCGAAAACATCTGACCTCGGCCACCAAGTCCAACGGCATCATCCACACCATGCCCTTCTGGGACGAGCGTTTCCGGGCCGCCGCCGCCGAGTACCCCGACATCCAAACCAGCCAGTACCACATCGACATCCTGACAGCCCACTTCGTCCAGCACCCGGACTGGTTCGACGTCGTGGTGGCGAGCAATCTCTTCGGCGACATTCTCTCCGATCTCGGCCCGGCCTGCGCCGGCGGCATCGGCATCGCACCCTCGGCCAACCTGAACCCCGAGAAGAGATTCCCCTCCATGTTCGAGCCCGTGCACGGCTCCGCGCCCGACATCGCCGGCCGGGGCATCGCCAACCCGATCGCCACCTTGTGGTCGGTGGTGCTGATGCTCGATTTTCTGGGCGAACCGGCCGCCGCCGCGGCGCTCATGGCCGCCATCGAGGCGGTGACGGGGGAGGGCAAGGTGCTGACTCGGGATTTAGGCGGAAAGGCGGGGACCCGCGAATTCACAGACGCGGTGCTGAAAAAGCTGTGACCCGTCAGAGCGACCGACCGGGCGGATAGATTCGCTCGGTTGAGACCGCGCAGGGGCCCGCGCCGGGCCCCTGCGCGCTTGCGTTTGTCCGTTTATTTGGCAGAAGCGCCAAATCCGGTCCCGTCTTGGGGGCCGATCCCCTGGTTTCCGGTACCGTCACCGGGGCCGTACGAAAAGGCGTTCATCACGCCCTTGCCTTGGCTTGCGGCGGGCCCCATGGAAGCATTTGGTCCGGAAGCGTTCGGGCCGGGACCTATGGAAGCTGCCGGCCCGGGACCGGCTGAAGGCCCCGGAGCTGCCCCTAATCCCTCGCCGCTTCCCGAGCCGCCGCCGCCGCCACCGCCACCGCCGCCGCCGCCACCACCGCCGCCGCCGGACCCGCCACCACCGCCGCCGGCGCCGCCACCACCGCCGGATCCGGCACCAGCCGACAGAGGCATCGCAACCATCACCAATGCCAGCAACAGACACCCAATCACATTGAACCTTTTCATCAATCCCATCCTTTCTGCAAAAGTTGAAGTTGCAAGACCGCCAACCCGGACCCCGGGATGACGCAAGACATATGACTCATTAACGCTGATGCCGCCGAAAGGTTACAGGCGATGGGCGGTGTTTAGGGAAAAAAAGAGGGTGTAGGTTTTCCGAGAAATGCGCAGTGACTACCGGTTTCCGCCGCCAGCTCCTCCGCCGCCGCCGGAGCCCCCAGACCCGCCGCCGGAACCGCCGCCGGAGCCCCCAGACCCGCCGCCAGGCCCGCCGCCGGAACCGCCGGCACTCCCCGCGCTGCCGGCTCCGGGATTGCCAGCGGGGGCGCCGCTCATGCCCTGCGGAGTTTGGCCTTGCTGCAGCGCCTGTGCGAAGCCTTGCGCCAGGCTTTGGGGTGAGTGGGATTGGGCCTGGCTCACCAGGGACTGGTGCATTCCGGAGATTGCGGTTGCGCTGTAGCCCTGAGACAAGGCGTGTGCGATGACGTTTGCCGAAACCTCCGACGAAACTCCCATCCGCGACATGTCGCGCACCATGGCCAGGCCGGCCGCTGCCAGCCGGGTTGACTGTTCCGGGTCCACTTGAGAGGAGTGTTCCTGAAACCGCCGCATCGTATCGGAGGCGTCGTGCTCGCTGAAACCGGCAGCGAGGCTCTCGGCCAGCAGGTTTCCCAGCCGTTGGGAACTCTCTTTGTCGCGGGCCAGAGGTCGTGCCTGGCCGTAAGCGAATTCGTAGCGGGCGAGCACGGTTTCCATTGCCTGCAGGGTTTTCTCCGGCGGCATGTGTTTGGCCATGCCTTCGAACGCCTTGTTGACGACCGGTCGCGCCGGAAGGCCTTTGCGCCGGGCTTCCAGGATGATCTCCTGGGCTTTCAGGATCTGGTCGATTGAGAAGCGCTTCTCTTGCATGCCCTGCACGAGCTGAATGGCCTCCTCGCTGCGGACCCCGGCGTTGATGATCTCCCGAGTGCCGTCTTCGACCTGGGCGGGCATCTGCGCCAGATGCCGATCAACCTCTTTTGCGAACGCCCCGGCGGTCAAGGTCAAAAAAAGTGCGAGCCAGCCCATGCAGGTCCGCCTGAATATTTTTTTCCGTTCCATATTTCAGCCTCGTTCGAGCGCCTACGGGGAGAAGACGCAGTTTTCGGCTCCGAAATCGTCTCTCTCCCGCAAGTCGCACTCCGGCACATGCACCTCACCGTCCACCAGGAAAAAATACCTGATCTCAGCCTCCCGGTTCAAGGTGACCCTCCACGTGCCGAGCCGGTCCCGCGACGCAGGGATCTTTTGGAATCCATCGCCGGAGACGACGATCGACACCGACTTGGCCGCCGGCGACCTCAAATAGAAATCGACATGGGTGTTGTCGATCGTGCGGTAGTGCCCGGAGCAGCCGCCGGCGATAAAAATGAGTGCAATGAACACCTGATGGTTCACGGCTATAGCCTGACGGACAAAATGGAGTTCTCCCCGCCGAAGTCATCGGTTTCGCGCACCCCAATGGTCGGGTCGGCCAGCCGCCGGCTGCCCTCGATGATATAACTGAACCGATGGTCGCCCTCCGGCAGATCGACCGTGATCTCCCAGTAGCCGCTTCCACCGGCGGATTTCAACGGGATTCTGCCCCAGCCGCTGAAACTGCCCACAAGCTCCACTTGGCTTGCATCCGGCTGATAGATCACGAACCTGAAGGGTTGCAGCGGCTGTTCCGGCGCCGGGCGGAAAAGGAAAAGAAAGACGGCCGCAGCCGCCAGCGCGGCCGTGGCGGCAGCCAACGGCCTGAGCCAGTTGAAAGCGTGCCGGGATTTTCGCTGCTCCCGCAGCGACAGGCGGGGCAGGTGCGCGACGACATCCGCGCAAATGAGCTTCTCCTGCTGCAGCAGGCCGACGGCATCGTTTTTGTAGCCCTCGTCGCGGTGCACGCTTTCCACAAAGGCGATTTTTTCATCCAGATCGAGCTCATCGTCGATGTACATGCTGATCAAATGGTCGCTCATCTCTCTCTCCCCATCAAACTCCGAAGCTTTTTCCGGGCGCGGTGGATTTTGACCTTGACATTGGCCTCGCTGATTCCCGTGACATCCGCCACCTCGCGGTAGGACAAGTCGCTGCTCACAACGAGCGTGATCAAGTCCCTCTCGTCCTCCTCCAGGTGCTTCATGGCTGCCAGCACCCGGCGGTACTCCTCGCGCACCAGAAGCGCATGGTTCGGGTCCACGGCTGAAGGCTCGGCTGCGTCGGAAAGCGGCGCATTGTCCTTTTTACGGCGCAGGGAGTCATAAATCAGGTTGCGGCCGATGGTGAACAGCAGCTTCGGAGTGAATTGGTCCGCCGAGTATTTTTCGATAAGCCGGGTGAAGCTCTCCTGCATGATCTCGCAGGCCAAATCGTAGTCCCCCGAGCGCCGGACGAGATAGCTGAAAAAGTTATGCCGCTGCCGGCTATAGAAGTCCTTGAAGGTGTTCACACATCCATTTTAACGCATCGGCGCCGAAAAGGTTACATGATTCCGTTTGACCCGGGCCGATTCCTGCGTTAAAATTTGCATTGTCGTCAATTTCGGAGAGGTTTTTCCCGTGAAATCCAATCGGCCCAGCCGCTCGTTCCCGTCCGCGCGTTTGCTTCCGGACCCATTCCGGCCTTCCGGGCCTCCGCCCTGATTTCAGAGCGCCGAAGCAATTTCCCGGCGATTGCATTACATCCCCTGCGCAGGGGTTCTGCACCCCGCGCGGTGCACCCATAGCGGGAGCTCACATGAACAGCGCATTCCAAAAGGAGGTCGGCCGGCGCCGCACCTTCGGCATCATCAGCCACCCCGATGCGGGCAAGACCACCTTGACCGAGAAGCTGCTCCTCTACGGCGGGGCGATCCGCATGGCGGGCATGGTCAAGGCGCGCAAGGCCGCCCGGCACGCCACCAGCGACTGGATGGCGATCGAGCGCGAACGGGGAATATCCGTCACCACCTCGGTCATGAAGTTCAACTACCGGGACCTGGAGATCAACCTGCTCGACACCCCCGGCCATCAGGACTTCTCCGAAGACACCTACCGCGTGCTGACCGCCGTGGACAGCGCCCTGATGGTGATCGACAGCACCAAGGGCGTCGAGCTTCAGACCGAAAAGCTGATGGAGGTGTGCCGCATGCGCAACACCCCCATCATCACCTTCATCAACAAGCTCGACCGCGAGGGGCTGGACCCGATCGGGCTGCTCGATGAGATCGAGAACAAGCTGCAGATCGAGTGCACGCCCTTCTCGTGGCCGGTCGGCATGGGCAAGGGCTTCAAGGGCGTCTACAACCTTAAGCGCAGCGAGCTGCATCTGTTCACGCCGGGGCTTGACACCCGCGAGCGGGAGGGGATCCGGATCAGCGATCTCGACGACCCGCGGCTCGATCGTCTGTTGGGCGGACAGGCGGGCGAGCTGCGGTCGCAGGTGGCGCTGCTTGCGGGGGCGGCCAACCCCTTCGAGCGCGAGCACTTTCTAAACGGGAGCCAGACCCCGGTTTTTTTCGGCAGCGCCCTCAACAACTTCGGGGTGCAGGAGCTGCTCGACGCGTTTGTCGAGCTGGCCCCGCCGCCGCGGCCGCGGGAGGCCCTGACCCGGAGCGTCGCCCCCGAGGAGGAGGCTTTTTCCGGCTTCGTTTTCAAGATCCAGGCCAACATGGACCCGGCCCATCGCGACCGCATCGCCTTTCTGCGGATCTGCTCGGGGAAATTCAGCCGCGGGATGCGGGTGACCCACCACCGGGCCGGCAAGCAGGTGGCGCTCAACAACGCCACCATCTTCATGGCCCAGGACCGCACCAACGTAGAGGAGGCCTATTCGGGGGACATCATCGGCATCCACAACCACGGCACCATCCGCATCGGGGACGCTTTCTCCGAAAAAGAGCCGCTGCAGTTCACCGGCATCCCCAATTTCGCCCCGGAGCACTTCCGCCGCGTGCGCTTGAAAAACCCCATGAAGTCCAAGCAGCTCCACAAGGGGCTGGTCCAGCTCTCCGAAGAGGGCGCCATCCAGGTCTTCCGCACCCTGGTGGGCGGCGATCTCATTCTGGGGGCCGTCGGGCTGCTGCAGTTCGATGTGACGATGGCCCGCCTGGAGGCGGAGTACGGGGTGGACGCGGTCTATGAGCCGGTGGACTATTCCACGGCGCGCTGGGTCGAGTGCGAGGACCAGAAGACGCTCGAGCGTTTCGAACGGACGCAGCGCTCCGATCTGGCCCATGACGCCGAGGGCTATCTCACCTATCTGTGCGCCAACGAGTTCCGTTTAGGGTTTGCGACCAAGGACTGGCCCGAGATCACCTTCCGCAAGACCCGCGAATACAGCGACGGCAGCCAGCGGCAGCCGGCTCGCCGGGTGGCCTGAGACCCTCAACGGCCGGCCACACCCCGGCGGCTGCACTCCATCACGTCAATATCGCGCCGCCCCAAAGAGCGGACAAAAACTCCCGCCAGGGCAGAATCGGGATGGATTCATGAATGCGGGCGCGCGCTTCATTGCACACGAGGAATGCCTTGGCCGGCCGGTTCTCCTCAATGAACACCTTAAGCGGTCTGAGATCGGATGGGTCGATGCGGTTCGACCCTTTGACCTCGATCGCCACTTCTCCACGGCCCAAAATGAAATCCACTTCCACGCCGGACTTCGTTCGCCAGAAGTTCACCTCGAAATCCAGTTCCCGGTAGGAACGGTAGGCCAGGATCTCCATCAGGATGAAATGCTCAAACGCCTTTCCGAAAAGCTCGCCTCGCTCCTGATCAATCCTTCTGCGCGTCAGGGCGCCGGCAACTCCTACATCGAAAAGATAAAATTTCGCGGCTTTCTGGATCACCTGTCGGCTTTGGCGCTGCTTGAAGGGCTCGATCATGATGCCCATCAGGGTGTCGACTAAAATCTGGTAATATTCCTTGACGGTCTTGGAATCGACTCCGCAGTCACGGGCGATATTGGCGAAATTGGTGAGCTCGCCGTGAGAATATCCCACTGCATCCAAAAAACGAGAAAAGGCGGGGATATTGCGCGTCAGGCCTTCATCGAAGACCTCCTCTTTGAGATAATCCCGGACATAGGCGCGCAACGACTTGCGATACTCCTTGTCGATGTAGTGGGCCGGAATCAGTCCCCGGTTCAACGCATCCAAAAGCTTCAGCTCCGGCAGTTCCGCCGAAACCAGAGGGTGCATTTCATAGCGCCAGGCCCGGCCCCCCAGGAGGTTCGCCTTCCCCCGTTTGAGTTTTCGGGCGCTGGAGCCGCACAAAACAAAACGCATCCCCGCATTCTCGATCAACCACTGAATTTCATCCAACAATGGCGGGATCTTCTGGACCTCATCGATAATGATCGGGCTCTGGAGCCGGTCGGCTTCAGCTTGAAGCAGCTGCTCGCGCAGCAGAGCCGGCCTTTTGGCTAGTTCAAGAAAAAGGTCGGTCTGCAGCAGGTCATACACGATGCTCTGCGGGAAT
>JALOOU010000105.1 GCA_025454255.1 Desulfobacterales bacterium
GGCCTCCAAATTCTCCATGCTGCTGATGAACGTCAGCGGCAGCAGCATCCTCATGGCCACCCTTCTCACCGGGATCTTCAGCCTGATCCTGGGGATGGGCGTGCCGCCGGTCGCCACCTACGTGCTGACCTCGGCCCTCACGGCCCCCACCATCCAGAAGCTCGCGGTCATCAACGGAATCCCGGAAGAGGCGGCCCTGCTGGCCACCCATATGTTCCTGTTCTATTACGCCGTGCTGGCCGAAGTCACTCCGCCCGTCGCCCTCTCGGCCTATGCGGCGGCGGCCGTGATGGGGACCGAACCGATCAAGACCGGGGTCTTCGCGGCCCGGGTGGCCATACCCAAATATCTGATCGGGATCACCTTCATCTTATCGTTCAGCGGAACCGGGCTGCTGATCATCCCCATGGTGCAGACCCTGGCCTCCGGCGATGCCGTCATCCAGATCATCCTGCGGTATCTGGTGACGATCATCGGCGTGATCTTCTTGAATGTGGCCGTGGTGGGATATTTCTTCGGCGATATCGGGCGGGCGGCGCGCTATGGGGTCGGCGCGAGCGCCGTGATGCTCTTCTTCCCCTCCACCGAAACCGATGTGATCGGCTGCACGATCATCGCCGCGTTCGTCGTCAAACAGTGGGTCGCCCATCGCCGCGTGCGCCGTGCCTCCTCGGCCGGCGAAACCGCGGCGGGGCCGAACTGAGGCCGACCATCATCCCGACGATTCCCCATCGGCCTTGACGCCGCCGTAAAACAGACCAATTCTATCCCATCCAAGGTAGTCAGCGTATCGCCGGGAGAGACCCCGCCTGGCGGAGCCGCAACGGCACAGCGGCCGGGTCGCCGATCCCAATGGCAGGAGGCGCATCCAGCAGCAGCGGGCGTTTCGACACGATCTTATCCCGCCGGCCCCTGCCCGTCGCCCCGGCTGATACAACCATCCTCATGAAACAAGCCGCGCAAGAAGCCAAGATGATGGGATGTCATGAAAGAGCCCTCCCCGAAACTCCACCGCATCGCCGATGAGAACACGGCCTTGCGTGTCATCTTAGAAGGCACGGCCACGGCGACCGGCGAGCGCTTTTTCGAAGAGCTGGTGGTCAGCCTCGCCACGGCGCTGGGGACCCACGGCGCTTGGGTGGCGGAGTACTTGGAAGAGCGCCACCAGCTGCGAGCGCTGGCGTTTTGGGCCGATGGCCGGATGATCCGGGACCACCTCATGGATATCCAGGGGACTCCCTGCGAGGCGGTGATCCGGAGCACGTCCCTGGTGCATTGCCCGGACCATCTGATCGACCTTTTTCCAGCGGCCCCCGGTCTAGCGGGCTCGAGGGCGGTCAGCTACCTCGGGGCGCCCCTGCTGGACCCGTCGGGCAAGGTGACGGGAAACCTCGCCGTCCTCGACACTCGGCCGATGCCGGATGCCCCCCACACCAGGGCCGTTTTCCAGATCTTCGCCGCCCGCGCCGCGGCCGAACTCCAGCGCCTGAAGGCTGAGCGGCAGCTGCGCCAAAGCGAGGAGAAGTTCCGGCGGATCATCGCGACCACGGCCGAGGGGTTCATACTTCTTGATAAAAATTTCGTGATCACAGAGGTGAACCATGCCTTCTGCGAAATGGTCGGATACCGCCGGGATGAAATTATCGGCCACACGCCCTTGAAATTCGCCGCAGCCGATTACCGGCAATTTTTGAGAATCAACCGGGACGGGTTCTTCGCCCGGGGCCGCTCCGGAGCGGAGGCCGCGGTCATGACCCGGACGGGTCGGATCGTTCCGGTCCTCATTCAGGCCGATGCGTTGCGTGACGGGCAGGGTGAAGTCATCGGCAATATGGTCTTCGTAATCGACATGACCCAGCAGAAGAGGTCCCTGGCGCTGGCCGCCGAGGTGCAAAGAAGCCTGCTACCCCAAGAGCCGCCCGCCGTGGAGGGGCTGGACATCGCCGGCCGCACCCTGAGCTGCGAGGAGATCGGCGGGGACTACTTCGACTACCTGTACGGCCGAGAATGCCCTGGGGACCGCATCAGCCTCGTTGTCGGAGACGTGGCCGGGCACGGGATCGACGCCGCGCTGCTGATGACGACCGCCCGCGCCTTTCTGCGGATGCGCGCCTCCCAATGCGGGAGCATCTCCCAGATCGTGACCGAGATGAACCGGCATCTGGCGCACGACGTCAACGACTCGGGCCGTTTCATGACGCTCTCCTACGTTCGACTCGATGCCGCATCCGGCTCGCTCCAATGGATCCGGGCCGGACACCCGCCTGCGCTGATCTACGACCCGGAACACGACCGGTTCAGAGAACTCATGGGCGAGGGCCTGCCGCTGGGGGTGGACCCGAATTTTCAGTACACCGAGTATGCGCAAACCTCCCTCGCCCCCGGGCAGCTGATCCTGGTCGGCACCGACGGGATCTGGGAGTCCGAGGACCGCAACGGTGGCGCATACGGGAAGATGCGGTTCCATGAAGTGGTGCGCCGACACGCGGCCGAGCCCGCCCAGGCGCTCCTCGAGGCCGTCTACGCCGACATCAAAACCTTCACCGCAGGGGCCCTGCCGCAGGACGACATCACCCTGGTGGTCGTCAAAAGAACGGACCCCCTCGCCGCCTCAGCCGACTGGCAAATTTAGCATCGCCGCTGTCGTCGCGCTTCGCAATTGACTTGCCCGGGGAAATCTATTACTCCGCTCAAAAAAGCTCGAAAACAGAGGGGTTGCTCCGTTGGGCGATGCGGCCGCAACCGGGCGGCGGGATGGCGGATCGGATTCGATGCGGGCCTGATTGCCGGCTGCACCGGGGGTGGTTTCACCACCTCGGATCACGGTTGCGGGCAAGCCGGGAGGTTGAATCGAACGCGCCGCAACCGGAATCGGTGGTGCGCACGTGCGCGAGGCCCGCCATGCCGCCGGGGCGGGACCTTCAGCCGTCGGGCGGGGGGATGCGGCCACTTCTGACACCAGAATTCGGGACACTATCATCGGGAGGTGCAAGATGGGCGGCGTTCGCGGCTTTTTATGTTGGGCAATCGCACTGTTGGCGGGACTGGGGCACGGAACGGCTTGCGCCTACGATCTGCCCGCCGTAAACCTGGGGGCCACCAGCTTCATGGACGGCGGCCCGCCGTCCGGCCCGGGGCTGTATCTCTCGCAGTATTTCCAATATTACACCTCCAACAAGTTCACCGACTCCAAGGGGGACAAACTGCTTCCCGGCAGCGCCAACGAAGAGCTGGATGTCTGGGTCAGCCTGACGCAGATGATCTACCAATCCGACCAGGCGCTGCTCTTCGGCGGCAAATGGGGGTTGAACCTCATCGTGCCGCTGGTCAGCTTCGACCTCGACTACGGCAACAACGGACCCTATCCCGAAGACAACGGGGCCGGCCTCGGCGACGTGAACGCGGGCGTGTTTCTCCAGTGGGATCCCGTCATGGGCCCCAGGGGGCCGATCTTCATGCACCGGATCGAGCTGACGTTCCTCCTGCCGACCGGCAAGTACGACTCGGAAAAGGAGCTCAACCCCGGCAGCAACTTCTTCAGCTTCAACCCATACTGGTCGGGGACCCTCTTCCTGACGCCGGAGTGGACCTTCTCGACGCGGATCCACTATCTTTACAACTTCAAAAACAATGACCCGAACCGCGCCTTCGCCGGCGCCGGCGACTCCCAGGCCGGCCAGGCCGTGCACCTCAATTTCGCCACCTCCTACGGGGTGCTGCCGAACCTCAAACTCGGCATCAACGGCTACTACCTGAAACAGTTCACCGATCTCGAAGTCGACGGCGACAGCGTCGACAACAGCCGGGAGCAGGTATTCGCGATCGGGCCCGGTCTGCTGTGGATGATCAACAAGGATGCCTCCCTTTTCCTGAACATGTACGTTGAATCGATGGCCGAAAACCGGCCGGAGGGCGAGCGTTTCAATCTGCGCTTCGTCTATCACTTCTAAACCCCTCCGCACGCCCGCTGGTTTCGCTGCGGCGGCTGAACCTGCCCAGGGATGACCGAACGGGGTCATCCCTGACCGGCGGCCTCAGCGAACAGCACCGTCCGCCCCCACCGCACGCCCCCGCCGTGCCGCACGCGAGCCGGCCCACCGCCTCCGACGGCCGATGCAATAATTTAAGCTTTTGAAAAATCGGCCGAAAACAAAACCAAGAGGACTCGCCCGCGGCGGCGCGGAGCGCCCGACGAAACACGGTGAGGGGCCCATTGAGCGGCATCGACGCGTTTGATTCCAACCAGGTGATCGGAACGACCTTGGGCAGCGCCACCATTCTCCGGGAACTGGCGCGCGGCTCCATGGGGGTTGTGCTGGCCGCCTACCAGCAGAGCCTGAAGCGCCGGATCGCGGTCAAGCTCTTGCCCAAGAGCATGTACACCGCAGAGTCCCTGCGGCTCTTCGAGCAGGAGGCCGAGGCGGTGGCGGGATTGTCGCACCCGAACATCGTGCCGATCTACGAAATCGGCGAAACACCGGATTTCAGGTGGTTTACCATGCAGCTCATCGAGGGGGAGAGCCTGGCGGAGATGCTTCGAAAAACCGCCTTGAACCCGGTCCCGTCGCGGCGCAGCCTGCCGACCCGGACCGCACTGGCCATGGCCCGGCAGATTCTCGGGGCCTTGAGCTATGCCCACCGCCGCCAGGTGGTGCATCGGGATGTCAAGCCCGAAAATATCCTGGTCACCGCCGAGCCGCGCATCCCCGTGATCACCGACTTCGGCATCTCGCGGATCGTCAGCGCCAAGACCGACGCCATGACAACCGCCCGCGGAAGCCCGCTCTACATGGCGCCGGAGCAGATCCTCAGCCCTGAAATAGACTTCCGGGCGGACATCTACGCCGCCGGCGTTCTCCTGTTCCGCCTCCTGGTCGAAACGCTGCCCCTCATCGCGCATGCATCGGCCGACGAGCTGCTGGCGGCCAAGGTGTCCGGCAGGAGCATCTTCACCTGCACCCCCTCCCAGGCCAACCCGCGGCTCAACCGCGACGTGGACGCCCTGGTGGCGAAGTCTACGGCCCAGGATCCATCCGACCGCTACGGCTCCTGCCGGGAGGTTCTGACGGCGCTCGAGGAGTACGAGCGCAAGCACCTGGGATCGCACTGACCATGCGCGACACGACCGCGATCAAAAAAGGGTATCACAAGGCTGGCAAGTCCTTTGTGCTCCTGTTCAACCGGGTTTCGATGTACGGCCCGGAGCACCCGTTTTCGGTGCAGGCGGTCGACGACTTCTTCCGTTCGATCCAGGATCTGCTCAAAGCCAGCTCGCCGGTGGTGTTGATCTACACGCGCAAGCAGTTCTTCATTGAAGATGAGCCCCTGGACCCGAGCCTGAACACATTCAAGATCTCCGCGCATTTCAAGAAAACCGATGTCAGCTCCATCTCGATCGAAAACGGCCTGGATCGAAACGAGGTGGAAACCTTCATCCGGATTTTTCTCGACGCCCGCCGCTACCCCGGCGCCGAGGAGATGCGGGCCGCCGCAGCGGCGCGCCAAGTCCAGCACATCAAGATCAACCACGTCTTCTATCAGAAAATGACCGCGGACGAAGAGGTCGTCTCGAAATCCGCGGCGGCCAAAACCTCGCAGCTCAGCGACGAGCTCGACACCTCCCGCGAGACCCAAGATGCCTTGAGCATGATCGCCGGCAAGCTGCTGATAGAGGAGCTGGACCAGGGGGTGTCGCTCAAAAGCCTGCTGGCGGACCCCGAGGCCCTCTCCCGGCGGATGGTGTCAGAGGGCCCGGCCGAAGGCCATGCGGGCGGATCGGGCCATGGCAGTGGGGATGGCCCGCCTTCGGTGGCCGGCCGCTTGCGTGCCCTGGGAGAGCAGATCCGCAGCGTGCTCTCCGGCAGCGCCCCCGTCGCGCTGCCGGAGATAGCGGAAGCCCTGGTGCGGATGAAACGCGAGCTTTTCAGGGAGATAGAGGCCCGCAGGGCCATCGGCGTATTCCTGGAGCCGGCCGATGAAATTCGGGAGCAGGCCGATTCACTCACCGACACGGTCGTCCTGGAGTTGGTCCGCAAAGCCTACGAGCAGGGAAACACACCGGTCGAACGGCTCGCCTTCCTCTTGCAGCGGATCGTCCCCGAACCCGAGGAGCTCGCGCGTCTTCTGCCCCGAATCCGCGGGTGCCTGATGGCGGAGGGCATGTCGCTGGCGGACTTCTCGAGGCTGATCCAGCAACTGGGGACGGACCGGCAAAACGACGGCGTCGTCCAGGCCGTCAATCGGGCCGCAGAGGAGATCGGGGCCGACGGCGGTGAACTCCTGGAGCGGTTGAAATCCGACCCCGCCGGCTTCACGCGGCTCTTATATCTGGCATCCGCCATCGAAAAGGAGTCCGGCAGTTCACGGACGCTGAGCGACATCCTGGTCGACCACCTGGAGCGCATGGCCTCCCGGCTGGTGAGCCGGCAGTCCGGGGAGGAGCCGTCGGCGCGCGCGGACCTTTTGCGCCGGATGATCCTGCAGCTGCACTCCGGCATGGTGCAGGGCCTGCAGGCGGGCGGGGTCGACGCGCAGCTCGTCGGAGAGGTCGAAGAGCGGCTTAGGCAGCGGCTCGAGGCCAGCGTCGAGGCGATTCGCTCCGAGCTCTCGGAATACAAGGCGGCCTTGAAGACCGATCGGCCGGAGCGGCGGACGCTGTTGCAGGACCTGGAGGAGAGCCTCGCTGAGGGCCATGCGCTCAAACCGGTCCTGCAACAGGTCAGCGCCCACTTCCGGGAGCAGCGCCTGGACCCGAACGATTTCCAAAAAATCTACGAGCGGATCGAAGCGGCCCGCCGGCAGCAGCGTCGGGCCGAAAAAAAGATCGACGAAATCGTCTTCGGCAAGCGGCAGACGCTCACCCTGCTCGAGATCGAGCTGGCGCGCGCCACCCGCTACGGAACCGACCTCTGCGCGGTATCCTTTTCGGTCTACAAGGCGGCTGATCGGAAATCGGGCGGCAGCCGCGAGCCGGCCCCGATCGAGGCCACCACCGCGCTTTTGCGCAAGCTGAGGGACAAGCTCCGCAACACGGATTGGATCGGGATCCTGAACCAGCGGCTGTTCTTGGCGGTGATGCCGATGACCACCGTCAAAGAGGCGCATCTGGCGTCGCGCCGCCTGCTGAAGTCGCTCAACGCCGAACCCGTTGTCGTCTCCGGCCGCCCCGTCCCGTTCAAACTGGCCGGCTCCGTCATCCATTTCGACCACCGACAGACCCCTGACGTCCGTGCCTTCATTCAATTGGCCGAGTCGGGGCATGCGGAGATGGCCCACCGGCTTCGCAACCTTCAGGACTTCATGTGACCCGCAGCGAGGGCTGACTCCATATGGCGACACTCGAATTGAGCTACAGCGGCAAGCGCTTGGAAAACTTCCCGATCGGCATGGGCGACACCTTCATGATCGGGCGCCAAAACGCCAACGACATCGTGATCGACAACCTGGCGGTATCCTTTCACCATGCTAAAATCGAGTCGATCGGGGATGAGTTCCTGCTGATCGATCTGCACAGCGAAAACGGCACCTTCGTCAACGAGCGGCGCATCAAAGCCCACTGGCTCAGCGACGGCGACCTGATCACGATCGGCAAGCACACCTTGCGCTTCGCCTGCCCCCTCTCCCAGGGGCTGCCGGACGCGCTCTCGCCGTCGATCATCGAAACAATGCAGATGGACACCCGCAGATTCCGCGAGCTGCTCAAGAAGAACGGCCTGAAGGCCGCCGCGGGGGCCGATGCCCGCAACGCGGCGCCCCACGTGCTGGCCTTCCTGACCGAACGCCGCAAGGAGCTCCCGCTGGGCGATCGACCGGTCCGCATCGGCAGGGAGAAGACCGCCGACATCGTAGTCCGCGGACTCTTCGTCGCGGCAACCGCCGCGGTGATCAACCGTCTGGAAGATGGGTGGTACATCAGCCGCGTCGGAGGCTTGGCCCGGGTGAAGGTCAACGGCGAGGCCGTCCGCAGCGCGGTCAAACTGAACCGCCTGGACATTGTCTCCCTGGCCCGGACGAAAATGCAGTTCCTCGTGCGCCCGTAAGCCGCGCTCGCGACCGCACCGGCCGCAACGGCACTATTTCGCCTCGGTCGGAAACCCCCTTTTTTTCCACTCGTCCCAGCCGCCTTTCAGGGCGAACACCCTGGGGTAGCCCGACTCCGCCATCCGCAGCGCAAGACTTGCGCTGGAGCCTTCGTTCTTTCAGGCGCAATACAGCACGATGGTCTTGGCTTTGGGGTATTTGGCCGCCCATCCCTCGAAGTCGCGATAGTTCTCGCGCTCGGCCCCCTGGATCTTCTCGCGCGACAGGAACCAGTCGGTGTGGGAGCGCACATCGAGGACCACGACCTCGGGGTCGCCCAGTTTGAGTTTGAGATCATCCGGGCTCATCCGTGCCGCCTCGGATGCGGCGGCAGAGGGTGCCAGCATCGCCAGAACGAAACCGATGGCCGCAACGGCCGCTAGGGTTCGACGCGTCATATTAAACCTCCTTCTTTCGGCCGCCGGCGGGGCGTCCGCACGCACGGTGGGATTCAGGAGAGCGGCCGTCCGCCGGGATCGGGTCGCGGACCCGCCGCGGCGGGCCGGCCGCATGAAAAAGCCTACCTTGGGTGGAAGGGTAACGCCGATTCGCCGAATTTCAATGCAGCCACCGGCGGCGGCTCGAGCAGCCCCTCCACCCAGCGCCGGGGAAACCCTTCGCGCCCGTTTTCGGCGCCGAGAAGCGCCCCGAGCACGCCCCCGCGATGCACATTGTCGCCGCCCAGGCGGGTGTTGACGACGAGCGCCGTTTCGGGGTCCCCGGGGTATTTGAACGCCAGGTAGAGCACCGCCGGCAGCGAGTGCTCCACGTAGCAGGCCGTGCTGAGGCGGGAGCCGACGACCCGGTCATCCGGCTCGCTCACCCATTTTTCGAGGGGGTGGCCCACGAGCACGCTTTTTTGCCCTCGGAGCATCCGCCGTATCGTCGCCGGCAGCGATTGACCGGAGACCACCTCCAGCAGCAGATCGGCCAGGAGCCGGCCGGCATCCGCCATCCTGGGGCCGGGGTGGGTCAGTGCCAGATGCTCCAAGGCGGCCGCCCGGGCCGTCTCCGGCCGGTCGTGGTAAAAAACGATCAAGGGAATCATCATGACCAGGCCGCCGATGTGCTTTTCCTCAGCCCCGCATTTTCGCGGCGGCACCCCCCGGGCGTAATTGGCGAAAAAGGCGCGGTGGCACTCCTCGACATAGGTGTCCCGGTGGCGGCCGGGGGTGGTCATGAACTCGATGTAGCGCCGCAGGTAGTCGTCGGGGTCGTAGCCGCCGCTTGCGGCCAACGACTGGAGCAGCACGCTGCAGAGCTTGACGTTGAGGGTGTTTTCGCCTGCCTGCAGAAACTGGTGATAGTGGATGCCGGGCTTTCCCCAATACCGGGCCTGGTCGTGCAGGATTTCCCCCCGGGCGTTCGCCGGGGTGTAGCTCGACCGGAAGAGGATGCTGTCCGGGTGGGGGTGTTTCGGCGTCAGGTAGTCGGAGACCCGGCCGTAATCCTCGCGGAGGGCGATGCGGTTGTAGTACCAGTGCACCGGCATGGCCAAGGCGTCGCCGATGTAAAGGCCCCACAGAGCGCCTGAGCATTTGCTTGCACGGTCTGCTTTTGGCTTCATTCAAATCGCCTCCATCTGCAGCGTTTGCGGTAGGCCAAATGGTAACCATCGGAGGCCGTTCGTCACGCTGACGCCGGACAATGGGCCCCGGCGCCCGTGGAGCTCGATTCGAGACGGCGAGGCGGTCGGGCGGTGTGTGGGAAGCCGCAACGCGGAGGGGGTCAGGTTCAGCGCGACTGGATCGGATGGCCCTCGCCGGGCGCCCCGGCAGGGATGGGTCGACGCAGGCGCCTTTGCAGGGCGTCCATGTAGAGGTAGATGACCGGGGTCACGAACAGGGTCAGCATCTGGGAGAAGAGAAGCCCGCCGACCACGGCCAGGCCGAGCGGCTGCCGCGATTCGCCGCCGGCGCCCCACCCGATGGCGATCGGAAGCGTGCCCATGAGTGCGGCAAAG
>JALOOU010000170.1 GCA_025454255.1 Desulfobacterales bacterium
GGTGCGGCTGGTCAGCATCTTCCACCGGCAGAAGCTGGACTGGATCGCCGAGGGCACGCGCCAGAACCGCAACCAGTGGCACAACCTCAAGTATTTCACATGGGTGGAGCAGCAGGGCAAGCGCGTCGAGGAGTTGAACGCCCAGCGCAGCCCGGCCTACTGGGAGGCCCAGCAGGCCAAGGTGCAGCAGGTGGATCGGCTGATCGAATCCTACCGGGCGCGGACGGCCGGTTGATCTGCGGGATCGTTAGTTCCCCCGGCTCTGAGATTTGGAGGCATTTGCCCTCAGCCGGTGGGGGCCTCACTTTTCAGCCCGCAGGCGAGGCGTTTGAAGCTGTTTGCTCGCCGGAGCGACAATGCATCCGGTGCGACAACCACGACAGGGGACGGACACAATGAATGCGGCTGCTCAAATTCTGGATCTCTCCCGGCGGTATCGCGACGACACCGCCGCAACTCTTTCCGAGCTGGTCAAAATCCGCTCTCTCAGCTGCCAGGAGCAGGAGGCCGCGGCCAAGCTGGCCGACCAGATGAAGGCCGCCCGCTTCGACGAGGTGACCATCGACGGGCTCGGCAACGTCATCGGCCGCATCGGCCGCGGCCGGCGCATCCTGGCCTTCGACGGCCACATCGACACCGTGGACGTCGGCAACCTCGCCAATTGGGAGAGCGACCCCTTCAGCGGCGAGATCCGCGACGGGTTCGTCCACGGCCGCGGCGCGGCCGACCAGAAGGGCGGCCCGGCCGCGATGGTGGCCGCCGGCCGGATCCTCAAGGAGATCGGCTTCGACCGCGACCTGACGCTCTATTTCGTGGGCAGCGTCATGGAGGAGGACTGCGACGGTCTCTGCTGGAAGTACATCATCGAGGAGGACGGCATCCGGCCGGAGGCGGTGGTCATCACCGAACCGACCGACGGGGGCCTCTACCGCGGCCAGCGCGGACGCATGGAGATCGAGGTCGAGTTCAAGGGGGTCTCCGCCCACGGGTCGGCGCCGGAGCGCGGCAGGAACGCCATCTACATGGCCTCGCGCGCCTGCCTGGCCGCCGAGCGGCTGAACGAGCGGCTGGCCGTCGACGAGTTCCTCGGCAAGGGCTCCATCGCCTTGAGCCAGTTCGTCTCCGGCAGCCCGTCGCTGTGCGCCGTGGCCGACTATGCCCGCATCCACCTGGACCGGCGGCTGACCTGGGGGGAGACCAAGGCCTCGGCCGTGGCCGAGATCGAAGCCATCACGGCCGGCGAAGAGGCAAAGGTCTTCGTCCTGGACTACGAAGAGAGCGCCTACACCGGCCGGCGCTACGGCATGCAAAAGTACTACCCGACCTGGAAGTGGGCCGAGGAGCACCCGGCGGTCCAAGCCGGGGCCCGGGCCTATGCGGCCCTTTTCGGCAAGCCGCCGCGGATCGGCAAGTGGACCTTTTCGACCAACGCCGTCACCATTTCGGGGGTCTACGGCATCCCGGCCATCGGCTTCGGCCCGGGCGCCGAGGCCATGGCCCACGCCCCCAACGAGAAAACGCCCGTCGAGGACCTGGTCCACGCGGCGGCCTTCTACGCCATGCTTGCAATCAACTTCTGACGAGGATAAGCCCATGACCACCTTCACTAAATTGATGAAAGAGATCGATGCCCTGCCGGGCAACCTCCACCAAACCGACTTTCTTCTGACCTGGGAGAAGTCCGTCGATGAGCTGCGCAAGATACTTGCCGTGGCCGAGGCGCTGCGCCGGCTGCGGCAGGACAACCGCTCCACGCGCTGCTTCGACTCGGGCCTGGCGGTGAGCATTTTCCGCGACCAGTCGACCCGCACGCGCTTTTCCTTTTTCTCCGCCGCCAACCTGCTGGGGCTGGGCGTCCAGGACCTGGACGAGACCCGCTCGCAGATCGCCCACGGCGAGACCGTGCGCGAGACCGCCAACATGATCTCGTTTTTCACCGAGGTCATCGGCATCCGCGACGACATTTTTCTCGGCGCGGGCCACGCCTACATGAAACAGGTGGCCGCCGCCGTGGAGGAGGGGTTCAAAGCGGGTGTGCTCGAGCAGCGGCCCTGCCTGGTCAACCTGCAGAGCGACATCGACCACCCCACCCAGAGCATGGCCGACCTGATGCATCTGATTCGCCACTTCGGCTCGGCGGAGAACCTGCGGGGCAAGAAGATCGCCATGACCTGGGCCTATTCGCCCAGCTACGGCAAACCGCTCTCCGTGCCCCAGGGGGTGATCGGGCTGATGACCCGCTTCGGGATGGAGGTGGTGCTGGCGCATCCCGAGGGCTATCGCCTGATTCCCGACGTGGTCTCCAAGGCCGGGGTGTTCGCAAAGGAGAACGGGGGCAGCTTCCGGGTGGCGGGCTCCATGGAGGAGGCCTTCGCGGACGCCGACGTGGTCTATCCCAAGAGCTGGGCGCCCTATCAGGTGATGGAGAAGCGCACCGAGCTGCTGCGCGCCGACGACACGGCCGGCCTGAAGGAGCTCGAAAAATCCTGCCTGGCCCAGAACGCCGAGTTCAAAAGCTGGGAGTGCACCGAGGCCAAGATGAAACTGACCCGCGGCGGCCGGGCGCTCTACATGCACTGTCTGCCGGCCGACATTTCCGGGGTTTCCTGCGCCGCCGGCGAAGTGGGGGCGGGTGTTTTCGAGCGCTACCGGATCCCGACCTACATCCAGGCGGGGTTCAAGCCCTACATCATCGCCGCGGTCATGCTGACCAGCCGCTTCGAGGATCCGGTCAAGGTGCTGCGGGCGCTCAAGCGCCGCGGCCGGCCCCGGATGGGGTTCTGACACGCTTCATTTTTTTATTGACATTATCCCCACATCATTTAATATTATCCGGTTTTTGGCAAGCTTATATCGTTGAGGAGGCGCATCATGTACGCGGTGGTCCACACGGGCGGCAAACAATACAAGGTCCAGAAAGGCGAAACCCTGCGGATCGAGAAGATCCCGGGGGAGGTCGGCAGCACGGTGACCTTCGACAAGGTGTTGATGGTGGCGGACGGCGAGGAGATCCGGGTCGGCCAGCCGGTTTTGGAGAATGCCAAGGTCCAGGCCAGCATCGTCGAGCAGGACAAGGCCAAGAAGGTCCTGGTCTTCAAGTACAAGCGCCGCAAACGCTACCGCCGCAAGCAGGGCCATCGGCAACCCTATACCGCGATCCGCATCGACGGCATCGACGCTTGAGCGTGAGGTGATAGCATGGCACACAAAAAAGCAGCCGGCAGTTCCCGCAACGGCCGCGACTCGGCCGGCCAGCGGCGCGGGGTCAAGGTATACGGCGG
>JALOOU010000037.1 GCA_025454255.1 Desulfobacterales bacterium
GGACCAGCACAAGCAAGCACGGAGGGAAGGCATGACGGACGAAAAGGCAGCCCCTGTGAGCGGAAGCATCATGGTTGTCGGCGGAGGCATCAGCGGCCTGACGACGGCCCTGGAAGCGGCCGAGGTCGGCTACGAGGTGTTTCTGGTCGAAAAGAACCCCTACCTGGGCGGACGGGTCGCCCAGCTGAACCAGTATTTCCCGAAGCTCTGCCCGCCGACCTGCGGGCTGGAGATCAACTTCAAGCGCATCAAGGACAACCCGCGCATCAAGGTGCTCACGATGGCGGAGGTCGAAAAGGTCGACGGCGGGCCCGGCAGCTACACGGTCTCCGTCAAGGTCAAGCCGCGCTACGTCAACGAGAACTGCACCTGCTGCGGCGCCTGCGCCGAGGCCTGCCAGACCGAGATCGCAAGCGACTACGACTTCGGCATGAAGAAGGTCAAGGCCGCCTACCTGCCCTTCGCGATGGCCTTCCCGGCCCGCTTCGTGGTCGACCCGCAGATCGTCAAGACCGAGGACGGCAACAGGGTCAAACAGGCCTGCCCCTATGACGCCGTGGACCTCGAGATGCAGGCGAAGAGCCTCACCCTGAACGTGGGCGCCATCGTCTGGGCCACCGGCTGGGTGCCCTACGATGCCAAAAGGATGGACCGGCTGGGCTTCGGCAAACACCCGAACATCATCACCAACATGATGATGGAGCGCCTCGCGGCGCCCAACGGCCCGACCCGGGGCAAGATCGCGCGGCCCTCCGACGGCAAGGCGCCGGCGAGCATCGCCTTCGTGCAGTGCGCCGGCTCGCGGGACGAGAACTACCTGCCCTACTGCTCCTACATCTGCTGCATGGCCTCGCTCAAGCAGACCACCTACATCCGCGAGCAGCACCCCGAGGCCAAGGTCTACATCTTTTACATTGACCTGAGGGCCCCGGGCCACCGCTACGAGAAGTTCTACGATGCCATCAAGAAGGACCCCAACGTCGTCTTCATCAAGGGCAAGGTCGCGGAAGTGAGCGAGGATAAGGCCACCGGCCACATCACCGTGGTCGCCGAAAATGCCGTCACCGGCGAGAAGATCCAGCAGTCGGTCGAGATGGTGGTTCTGGCCACCGGCATGCAGCCGACCGCCGCCGTCCAAAAACTTCCGGCGGCCGTCAAGACCACCGCCGACGGGTTCGTCCTCAACGACTATTCCGCCGGCGGCATGTTCGGGGCCGGCTGCGCCCACAAGCCCGCGGATGTCGTTTCTTCGAACCAGAACGCGACCGGCATGGCCCTCAAGGCGATTCAAACCCTGGTGAGACGGTAGGAGGCCGACCATGAGCAAGAAATACGGTGTGTACATCTGTCACGGTTGCGGGATCGGCGAATCCCTCAATATCGAGAAGCTGAGCGAAACGGCCTCCGACGAAGGCTTTGCGGTCAAGACCTGCCCGGCCTTTTGCGGCAAGGAGGGCCTGGAAATGTTGAAGCAGGAGGTGGCCGGCGGGGTCAATGCGCTGGTCATCGCCGCCTGCTCGCCGCGCGTGCTCACCGACGCCTTCCGGTTCGACGGCTGCATCGTGGAGCGGGTCAACCTGCGCGAGCAGGTGGTCTGGTCCCACCCGCGCTCCACCTGGCCCGCGCCGACCGAGGAGCAGAAAGACGACGAGACCTTCATCGACCACGTGCAGATGATGGCCTCCGACTATCTCAAGATGGGGCTCGCCAAGGTCAAGAAGATCGACCTGCCGACCCCCTACCAGCTGGAGACCCTGTCGCGCCGGATCCTGGTCATCGGCGGGGGCGTCACCGGCATTTCGGCCGCCATCGACGCCGCCAAGACCGGCTACGAGGTCACCATCGTCGAGAAGGAGGCTGCGCTCGGCGGCAACGCCGCCAAATGGCGCAAGCAGCTGCCCACCGACTTCCCCTACGAAAAGCCGATGGCGCCGGTGATCCAGTCCAAAATCAAGGAGCTCGCAAACTACCCCAACATCACGGTCAAGACGGGTACGGTGGTCGCGCGCATCGCCGGCCAGCCGGGTGATTTCACCGTTACCTTCAAGAAGCCCGGGGAGAAAATCGAGTTCGACGTGCCGTTTCCGCTGCCCGCGGAGATGCGGGTGGATGAGAGCGGCAAGGAGCTCGAACCCGAGAAGCTCCAGCAGCGCTACCTCGAATACAACCAGGGCAAGGTGGACATCCTGACCTTCGACCCCAACGGCGAGAAGTTCGGCGCCATTGTGCTGGCGGCCGGCTGGCGCCCCTATCAGCCCCAGGAGGGCGAATACGTTCACCTCGGCTACGGGGCCAGCCCGGACGTGGTCACCAACGCCCAGTTCGAGGCTATCGCCGCCGCCGGCAAGATCAAGCGGCCCTCGGACGGCAAGGAGGCCAAGTCGGTGGTCTTCATCCAGAGCCCCGGCCAGGGCAGCGACCAGGACTTCCCCTACGCGAGCTCGGTCACCAGCCTGGTGGCGCTGAAGCAGGCCGGCTACGTGCGCGAGGACTACGCCGACGGCAAGGCCTACGTCATCTACCAGCACATGCGCACCCCCGGGCTGACCGAGAATTTCTACAAGGCCGTGCAGCAGGACCCCGGCATCTTCCTCACCAAGGGGCAGGTGGCCCAGGTCTCCAAGAACGGCGCGGGGCTCATCGTCGATGCCGACGACACCCTGCTCGGCCAGCCGATCCAGATCAAGGCCGACATGGTCGTGCTCGCCACCGGCATGGTCCCGGCCACCAAGGACGACCCGGTGGTCAACCTGGCCTACCGCCAGGGACCGGGCTTCCGCGACAACGCCATCTTCAACGACTACGCCGATTCCAACTACATCTGCTTCCCCTACGAAACGCAGCGCACCGGCATCTATGCGGCCGGCGGCATCCGGCGCAGCATGACCACCGAGGAGTCCATCGAGGATGCCGCCGGTGCGGCGCTCAAGGCGATCCAGTGCCTGGAGTCCGTCCACCGGGGGGTGTCGGTCCACCCCCGCTCGGGCGACCTCTCCTTTCCGGACTTCTTCTTCCAGCGCTGCACCCAGTGCAAACGCTGCACCCAGGAGTGCCCCTTCGGCGCGCTGGACGACGACGAGCGCGGCACCCCCAAGCCCAACCCGACGCGCTGCCGCCGCTGCGGCACCTGCATGGGCGCTTGCCCGGAGCGCATCATCAACTTCGCCAACTACAGCATCGACAGCGTCAGCTCGATGGTCAAGGCGATCAAGGTGCCCTCGACCGACGATTTCGAGGAGCCGCCCCTGCGGGTCCTGGGGCTGATCTGCGAGAACGACGCCTACCCGGCGCTGGACATCGCTGCGCTGAACCGGCTCTCCTGGAACGCGGACGTGCGCTTCATCCCCGTGCGCTGCCTGGGCTCGGTCAACGTCATCTGGATCAAGGACGCCCTCTCCCAGGGGATGGACGGAGTCTTCCTCATGGGCTGCAAGCACGGGGACGACTACCAGTGCCACTTCGTCAAGGGCAGCGAACTGGCCGAGATCCGCGTCAAGAAGATCGGCGAGGCGCTCTCGAGCCTCGCGCTCGAGATCGAGCGGGTGGCGCAGTTCCAGGTGGCCATCGACGAGTACGACAAGATTCCGCAGATGATCCAGGAGTTCGTCGGAACGATCGAGGGGCTCGGGCCGAACCCGTTCAAGGGGTTCTAATCCAAGCACGGTCAACCCCGGGTGCGCGGAAATTCCCGCCACCCGGGTATCCCAGGAGGTTGTATCATGGCAGGACGCATGCTGATTGAACCGGATCTGAAATTCATCAAAGATGTGGGCATCGTGGGCGGGGAGGACGTCAAGAAATGCTACCAGTGCGCCACCTGCTCGGTGGTCTGCCCGATCTCGCCCGACAACAAGCCCTTTCCGCGCAAGGAGATGATCGCCACCTCCTGGGGCCTGAAGGACAAGGTGCTCAAGAGCGCCGACCCTTGGCTGTGCCACAACTGCGGGGACTGCTCGACCCGCTGCCCGCGGCAGGCCAAGCCGGCGGACGTGCTGGCTGCGATCAGGACCCAGGCCATCGTCGAGTACTCGCGGCCGCGCTGGCTGGCCGAGGCGGTGAACGACCCCAAGAAGCTGCCGATCCTGACCGCGATCCCGGTCTTCCTCTTCCTGGTGGTTGGGACCTTGACCGGGCTGCTCAATTTCCGTCCGGATCTGAGCGGCGGCATCGCGCACTACAAGTTCTTCTCGACCTGGCTGGTGGACATGCACTTTGTGCCGGCAGCGATCTTTGCGGTGGCCGTCTTCGCCCTGGGGTTGAAACGCTTCGTCGCCGACATCCACCAGAACGCGCTTGAGGAGGGCAAGACCGACAAGCAGACGGTCGAGGTGGCCGGCTTCCTCCAGGCCCTGGTGCGGGTGATCCCGACCATACTCAAGCACAACAAGTTCTCCGAGTGCACCGAAAACAAGGAGCGCGCCGTCGCCCACCTTTTGACCTTCTTCTCTTTCGTTGGGCTCTTCATCGTGACCAGCGTGGTCTTTGTCGTACTTTATTCCTCATATCTGTTGCCCACGGGGCCGCTGCACGGGCCGTGGTCGCAGCTGAACCCGATCAAATGGCTGGCCAACCTGAGCGGGATCGCCCTGATCGTGGGCACGACCATGATGATCCGGGCGCGCTTGAACAAACCCGATCAGAAGAGCGCCTACAAGGACTGGTTCCTGGTCTATCTCGCGTTTGCGCTGGGGGTCACCGGCATGGGCGCCCAGCTCACGCGCATCGCCGGCTGGGCGGAGGTCAGCTTTGCCGTCTACTTCCTGCACCTGATCGCGATCTGGTTCCTGATCGCCTACCTGCCGTTCACCAAGCTCGCCCACCTGGTCTATCGCACGGTGGCCATGGCCTATGCGGAGTATGCGGGGCGAAAGTTCACCCCTTAGGCAGAGCGCTCGTTTCGAAGCCATAAAAAAAATGCCCGCCTTGCGGCGGGCATTTTTTTTCGACGATGCGCTTGCCGAAGCGGCTTACTTCTTGGAGTCGCCCGTGGCAGCGCCGTGCAGCTTGATTTCGACCTTTTCGGTCAGCCCCTTGTAGTACTCGCCCAGGATGGCGAGGACTTCGTCGCGGCCGAAGTGATCGGGCACCTTGCTGCCTTCGGAGAGCATCTTGCGCAGGGCCGTGCCGGAGAGCAGCACGCGGTCCTCCTTGCCGTGCGGGCAGGTGCGCAGGGAGGCCATGCCGTCGCACTTGAAGCAGTAGAAGGTCCAGTCGATCAGCAGCGGCTTGCAAAGCAGCGTCTTGCCGGGCTCCTTCGGGGTCGGGATCTTCTTGAAGATGGTCTGCGCCTCGAACATCCCGTAGAAGTCGCCCACACCGGCGTGGTCGCGGCCGATGATCATGTGGGAGCAGCCGTAGTTCTGCCGGAAGGTGGAGTGCAGCAGCGCTTCGCGCGGGCCGGCATAGCGCATGTCGAGCGGGTAGCCGCCCTGCACCACGTTCTTTTCCACGAAGTAGTACTTCACCAGGGCGTCGATGCATTTCACGCGCACCTCGGCCGGGATGTCGCCGGGCTTCAGGTTGCCGACCAGCGAGTGGATGAAGACGCCGTCCATGACCTCCACCGCGATCTTGCAAAGATACTCGTGCGAGCGGTGCATGGGGTTGCGCAGCTGCAGGGCGGCCACGCGCTCCCACCCGCGATCCTCGAAGATCTTGCGCGACTCGGCCGGGCGCATGTAGACGCCGGCGTACTTCTTGGGGTATTCGCCCTCGCTCAGCACCTTCACCGGGCCGGCCAAGTTGACATCTTTCTGGTTCATGACCATCTGGACGCCCGGGTGGTCCTTCTCGGCGATCTTCCAAAAGTCCTCGGCGGTCTTGGTGCCCTCGCCCATGAAGATCTTCTCGCACTCGTACTTCTTTTCGGCCGTCCCCATGTCGAACTTTTCGGTGACCTTCATGGTGGCCATGATCTCTTTGCCCTCGGGATCGTAGAGGGAGATCTCCTCGCCGATCTTGATCCCGGCCGCGTCCTCCTTGCTGGCCGACAAGGTGACGGGGATCGGCCAGAAGGTGCCGTCCGCCATCAGGAACTCGTCGCAGACGCCTTTCCAGTCGGCCTTGGTCATGAAGCCGGTTAGGGGGCTGAAGCCGCCGATGCCCATCATGATCAGGTCGCCCTTTTCACGGGGGGAGATCGAGATCTTCTTGAGCCCCTGCGCCTTCTTCTTTTCGGCTTCCAGCGCAGCGCCCTCCAGCAAGCAGCAGGTCAGTCCTTTTCCGCCATGGGGGGGAATCAAATTTGCCATGTTTTCCGCTCTCCTTTCCTTTTCCGGTTTATGTTCTCTGCCTATTTCAGCGAGGCTAAGCGCAAGGATGAAGGGCAACAATTACGTGGAATCAATACAATTGTCAAGCCGATTCGACAGCGGGATCGCGGGCGGCGGGCCGCGACCGTCATCGCGGCGGCCTGCTGCACTCATGGTCCAGCGCGGCGGCGGCTATCAGGTGCGGCTTTGGAACCGAGGATTCTGCGCTGGGGTCGAAGGCGGTCTCTGCGAACGCCAGGCTTTTTATCGCCTCAAGGTATTCGGCATGGCGGGAGAGGTAGAATGAAAGCGGCCGGGGAAACTTGTCGCCCAGGATGCCGTCGATGAAAAGCTGGCTGATTTCGCGGTTCCGCTGCAGCGTAAACTGGGAGCTCGCCAGAATGTGACGTTCGTCTTCCGACAAGGTTTGGCTAAACCGCGCGAGCGCCGTGCGGGCCCGGGGCTGGTACATCCAAAAATAGAGCAGGTCCAGGGAATGGATCATGATGATTTTTTCCAGGTCGCGGGCTTCTATGCTCACCTTGCGCTGGGTGCCGCCGGCAGGCTGCAGCACGGCAAACGTCCGGACGTCCGGGTAGAGCAGCTCCAGCTGGGCATAAACGTCGAAAAGCTGCCCGAATTTCGCCTTGTAATCGCGCAGGCGGTCCTGGATGTTCCTGTGCCGGTCGGCCATCCCCTCGATGAAGCCGGCGACGATGTCCGAGCCTGTTTTTGAAATGATGGCGGCCCACTTCTGAAGCTCACCGGCGACATCCGCGATGCCGTTTGATGCTAGCAGGCTGCCGGCCAGCGCATTGATGGCGATGGCGACCGGAATCGAGAGGATGCTGCGGAAAAAATTTCCGTAGACGGCGCCCTTCGGCAGCCCGCGAAAGTAGTTGTGGCCGGAGAGATACACCCCGTTGGCGAGCGCCATGCAACTGTATAGCAGCCAGGGGTTGCTGCCGGTGTGGATGCCGAAGCCGCGGTCCAGGGCGACTGTTTTGACGAAATAGTCCAGCAGCGGGACGGAAAAACCCGTGTACATCAGCGAATCGCAGATGCGCGACCAGCTGATGTAATCGTTCCAGTTCATCAAAGGCGAGCGTCGAAATCCTCCGCCGCCCAAGACCGACTGCAACACGTTGCGCAGCCCGGTGATGCCGAACCAGATTAAAGCGCCCAGATAGGCCAGGACCCACCACTGCTTCGTCAGTACAAAGGTGGCAAAGGCCGGCACGAAACCCGCCAGGACCTTCAGCGCGTTCAGGAGGCGGGAGTTCAGACAGCTCCAACGGAATACGCTGCGGGGGGCGGCCGCTTTTTCAGCTAGGGAAAAACCGTTGCTGACGCTCTTCTGGGCCCCGCCGAGGGTCACGATATTGCCCGGGCTTGCCATGCGGGTGTCGTTGGCCTCCACCAGCCAGCTCTCCCTGCAGTCGGCCCCGAGCCACGCGGCCAGGGGGAGCGTTGAGAGCCACCTTCCCGCGGGCCGGCCGTTGCGGGGCGGCCTGACGGTGAGCGTGCGGCACGCGGTCATCCGGACCGGGATGACCTCGCGCCCCTCCCGTGGGGAGCCCCGAGCGATTTCGCGCCGCGCTCTGCGGGGCAGCGTCTCCATGATGGCCAACCCCATGCCGTGGGAGCGGCCCGAACGTCCGGTGGAGTCGCTGCCGATGCGTGCTTTCAGCGATTTCCCCGAGTAGTAGGATTTCAGGCTGTCGATGTCGAAAAGGATCGCCGTCAGCTTCTCGGCTTGTTTCAACTTCCGAGGGTTCTGCGACGATTCCAGGCGAGCGATGATTTCGCGGATCATCTGCTTCAGGTGGATGACGCTGCCCTCATTGACGGCCTGCATCAGCCGGCAGATGTCAGGGATGTTGGCTGTCTTGCCGGCGGCGTAGTCCTTGAGATTGAAAATTTCAAGCCGGGTGATCGCTCCCTGGCAATCATAGACGAGTTCCAGCACGTCCGCCACTTCCAGGTGGGTCAGGTTCAAGGTGATGCGGTAGCCGGAGTGCATCTGCGTCAGCCGACCGATGATTTCCGGAGCGGTCAATTTCAGCAGTTCCGGCACATTCGGTGCATCGGAAGGGGTGTCGGGATAGACGACTTCGGGGTTTTTGGCCTGCTCTAAATACCCGTCGACAAGGGCCTCCAGGTCCAGGCCGTCGACGCACGCGACCCATTCGGAGATCTCCCTGCGCCGGTCGGGGCCGGCCGCATCGAACTCGGTGCGCAGCGAGTGGACCCGCATCTGCAGGAGCCGCATCAGCTGGTCGTAGATGAATTTCGACAGGTGCAGTTTGGATTTTTGGCCGATGCCGACGAAGGCCAGAAACTCCTTGCGGTCAACCGGCGCCAGGTCGATGCCCAGGCGCGCGTTCAGGTCCAGCCGATGCACCGTGTTGAATTTATGCAGCAGGGCGTCCACATAGGCCTGCTGGTAGTGCGAGGCCTGCCGGCCGGCCTCCATCAGAGCGATCACCGGCGGCTCGGCCAGGAAACACAGAAATGACTGGGCGTCCGCGAAGCCCCTCGGCACCCAGATCAGCTGCACATAGGTCTCCCGGAAGCGGGCCGAAAATTCGATGCCGATGCGCACATCGATGTCGAGGATTCGGGCGGCCTCGAACAGCTCGGCCGCAAAGCGCGGTTCGATGAAATTGTAGTGGATGATGCGCAGGCGGCGGATGCCTTTGATCCAGGCGTCCATGAGCAGATGCGTGGAGGATTTGCGGCCCTTGGTGTTGGCATCGTGGACATGGTCGTCGAAGGCGATCTGGCTCCACGCCTCGGGCATCTCAAGCAGGTGGTAGCGCTTCAGCTGGCGGCGGACGATGCGCGGCTTGCCGGAGGCGCTCATCCGGAAGTCGTGGGCCAGCTCCAGCTGGCGGCGATGGTCGCCGAACGCCCGCACCAGGTTTTTCATGATCTGCAGCAGCACCCGGGCGGTGTTTTTCGGCAGGGGCCCTTCAGCGGTGTCGATCACCTCCAGGCGCAACGAACGCAGGGCGTTGAGGCGATCGTCCACACCGCCGATTTCAAGCGAGTTCAGCAGCTGGGCCACGGCGTAGGCGGTGCGCAGACCCTTGGTCTCCGCCATCTCCTTGATGCCGTTGGGGTGCAGGTGGGGGTAGTAGTGTTTGCGCGCGAGCCTGGCCTCGCGCAGCACCTCGTTGACGATTTGGATCAGGTCGTAGTCTTTGCGGTCAAAAAGGAGTCTTGACCGGCGCGCGTTGTTCTTCATCTGCGTTGTCCACAACCGAATCAGCGCTGCTTTCCCGATCCGCAGTCGCGCAAATGGGTTTCCGCCCGCCCGCCCCGAACAGTTCAAGGCACTATAGCATACTTTCCATTAAAAAACCTAAAAAGGCCGGCGCCTAAAATGGGTTGCAAATGAGCGTGCGGCCGCTTAAAATTCTGGAGGTCAACGATCGCCGTCTGGCCGCCTTTCACGCGCGAGGGATTGCATGCGACTGGGAAATAGCGAATTCGACAAGATCGTCAAAAAGGCCATCCGGCGCATTCCGGTCGAAATCCGACAACACCTCGAAAATATTCTCATCACGGTTCAGAACCGGCCGGATCCGGAGATGCTCGCGGAGATGGGCTACCCGCCGGACGAACCGCTGCTGGGGGTCTACTGGGGGGTGCCGCTGAACGAGCGCAACCCCATGGAGCCGCCGCTCTACCCGGACACGATTTTCATCTTCAAAGCGCCACTGGAGCAGATGTGTGACACCTTGGAGGAGCTCGAGGAGGAGATCGAAATCACCGTGGCGCATGAGGTGGCCCACTTCCTGGGGATGAGCGAGGAGGAATTGGCCGCATTGGGGTATGGATAGGGGGCCGTCGTGCTGTTCACCCCTTTTGCGATCGGGCCGATCCGGCTAAAAAACAGACGGGTGGCGCCGGGCAAGCGGGAACGCTTCCGCGTCGAGCGCTCGGTTCCGGGCGGCGTTTCGGCCGCCGGGCTTCAGGGGCTCGATGCTCAGCGCCTGGTTCTGATCGATTGACATCCGGTTGAAAATGGCACAAGGGTTGGAGTAAACTGGCGCTGACCGAGGAGAAACCACATGTGTCACCGATGCGCCGCCTGGACACGCAGGGGTTTTTTGAGAGGGATCCTGGCCGCAGGGGCCGCCGCGGGGCTGGGGTTCGGCGGCATCCGGCCGGCCCTGGCGGCGGCCGTGCGCCTCAGGTTCAGCACCTGGCACCCGCCCCTGAGCCGCGAAACCCGCACCGTCTGGGGCCCGATGCTGGACGAGTTGAAACGGCGCAGCGGCGGCGGCTTGGACTATACCCTGTTTGCCGGGGCGGCACTCGGCAAGGCGCCCGAGCACTTCGACATCGTCGCCAACGGCCTCTCCGACCTCGGATATTTCACGGCCACCTTCACCCCCGGCCGTTTCCCGCTGACCGATGTGCTTTCGCTCGCAGTGTGGGTCGACGGCAAGGACCTCGCGGCCGAGATCGGCAACGCGGTCTACCGGCGGGTCCTGCAGGACGAGTTCAAGGGGGTCAAGGTCCTCGAACTCAACGGCTGCATCCAATCCTTCATCTGGACCAAGAAGCCCGTCTCCCGGATGGAGGACCTCAAAGGAATGAAGCTCAGGACCCCGGGCGGCCACCAGACCCACTATGTCAAGGCCTTGGGGGCCGAGCCCCTTTTCATGCCGCCCGGGGATGTGTACCTGGCGATCGAAACCGGCACCATCGACGGGATCGTCACCTGTCCGCCGGTCCTGCTTGCCTACCGCCTGCACGAGGTGGCCCGCTTCGGGGTGAAGACCACCCTGGGCTGCGTCTCCGAGGGCACCGTGATGAACCTGAAAACCTGGAACCGCCTGACGAACGACCAGCAGCGGTTGGTCGAGCAGGTGTGCGCCAACCCGTTTCGGGTTTCGGGCGGGTTGACCCGCTCCGAATACCCCCAGCTGCTTGAGGAGATCCAGGCGGGCGGGGTCCAGCTGGTGGAGCTGCCCGGGCCCGAAGCGCATCGCTGGTATGGTCGCTTCCAGGAGGTGACCCGGCAGTGGGTAGCGGACCTCGAGGCCAAGGGGCTGCCGGCGCGCCGGGCCGTCGCCGTCATGAACGAGGAGTGCGAAAAAAGAAACATCGATCTCGTGGCCTGCCCGCCCGAATTGAGAAAGGCATAGCCCGGCCCGAAAGGCGGCAGAGCAACGTGGGACGTTTCCGAAGCCTGATTCATAAAACGAGCACGCGGGCCTGTTCTGCCGGGATGATTCTGCTGGCCCCGTTGATGGCGCTCACCGTGGCCGATGTGGCCGCCCGGTCTCTCTTCAACAAGCCGATTCCGGGGACCTTCGAGCTTTCGGAATACATGCTGGCGGTGATGGTGCTGCTGGGCGCGGCCTACACCCAGCAGGTCAAGGGCCATGTGGCCGTCGACTTTTTCACCGGCCGCTGCTCGCCGCGGGCGCAGGCGGTGCTCCGTGCCCTCACCGGCGCAGCGAGCCTTTTGGTCGTCGGCATCGTCGTGTGGCAGGGGGCCGTTCTCGGCTTCGCTGAAAAAAGCGTCTCGGACCAACTGCGGATCCCCCAGTGGCCTTTCCGAATGCTGGTGGCGGCCGGGGGGCTCCTGCTGTGGCTCGAGCTAGCGCTGGATCTGATCGACTCCGTCCGCAACGTTCTCGGGGGGAGCCGATGGACCCGCTGACAGCCGGCATCGCCGGCAGCCTGTTGCTGGTGCTCCTGCTAATCCTGGGGATGCCCATCGCCTATCTCATGATGCTGGTGGGCTTCTTGGGCATCGCCCAGCTCACCTCGGTCGGCGCCGCCCTCGCGGTCATTCCCCAAACCCTCTACGGGGTCTGTTCGCACTACCCGTTTACGATCATCCCGCTCTTCATCGTCATGGGCAGCCTCTCGGGGACGGCCGGCGTCACGCGCGAGCTCTACGCGAGCTTCGATGCATGGTTCCGCCGCCTGCCCGGCGGGCTGGGTGTGGCGACCATCGCCGCCTGCGCGGGGTTTGCCGCGCTCAGCGGCTCATCGGTGGCGGCCGCGGCGGCCATGGGCAGGGTGGCCATCCCCGAGATGCGCCGGGCCGGTTACGCGCCGCGCCTGGCAACCGGGGTGGTGGCCGCAGGAGGCACCCTGAGTTTTCTCATTCCGCCCAGCCTGGGGTTCGTCGTCTACGGCATGCTGACCGAGCAGTCCATCGGCAAGCTCTTGATCTCAGGGGTTCTGCCCGGCATTCTGCTTTCCGTCGTCTATGCGGCGGTGGTGGTCGGGTGGGTCCTGATCCGCCCCGGCCTGGCGCCGGTCCGCCCGGAGCCTCTCCCCTTGCGGCAGAAAGTGACGGCCCTCAAAGGGGTCTGGCAGGCGGTGCTGGTCTTCTTCCTGGTGGTGGGGGGCATTTATCTTGGCTTCATCAATCCCACCGAGGCGGGAGCCGTCGGCGCCTTTGCGCTGCTTCTGATCGTACTGGCCAAAAGGCGCCTGAGCCGCAGCAGCGTCCTCTCCAGTCTTCTGGAGGCGACGCGGGTCACCGTGATGGTGCTCTTTCTGGTCGCAGGCGCCACGGTCTTCAGCACCTTTTTGGCCCTCTCCACGATCCCCGCCCATGTTTCGGGCTGGATCGCCGGCCTGGAGGTTTCGCGCTACCTGGTGCTCGCGATCATCGTCCTGATCTATTTTTTCCTGGGCTGCTTTCTTGATTCCGTCTCCATGATGGTCTTGACCCTTCCGGTCGTCTACCCGGTCGTTGTGGGCTTGAATTTCCACCCGATCTGGTTCGGGGTGGTGGCGGTGCTGATGATGGAGGCCGGGTTGATCACGCCGCCCATGGGCCTGAACGTCTACACCCTGGCCGGGATCGCAACGGATGTCGCGCCCGTCGAAATCTTCCGGGGAGCCCTGCCGTTCTTGACGGCGATACTGCTGACGGCGTTTCTGCTGACGATTTTTCCGCAGATCGCCCTCCTCCTGCCCGGATGGATGGGCGGCTGACCAAAGCCCCCTCCTCGCCGAATTTGCCTGCAAGACCATATGTAAGGTATAATCGAGCATTGCACGCTCGGCGGCCGGAAGAACCGCCGCAGCATGCGAGCGTCCGGGCGCGGCCCTGCCCGCCCTGCGGGCGGGGAAGAACTGGTTGCCGAAAAAATCAATCCTTTTCGTTGCCCGTTTACAGGATGGCCCCATGGACCTGCACCCTCAATACTGGCACTGGCTGGCGTTCGGGATGATCCTCATCATCGCCGAGCTTTTTATCCCGAGCTTCACCGTCTTCTGGTTCGGACTGGCCGGGATCATCGTCGGCTCGGTCCTGCTCGTGGCGCCCCAAACCCCCTTCACCTGGCAGCTTTTCCTCTGGGCCGTCGCCTCCGGTTTCATGACCTATCTATGGTTCAAACTCTTCAAGCCGCTCATGGCCGACCGCACCAAGGCCGGCATCTCCCGCGAGGCGGTCGTGGGGGAGATCGGGCAGGTTATCCGGGCGCCGGAAGCAGGCCAGCGGCGGGGCGTGGTGCGTTTTGCGACCCCGCTGCTGGGCGCGGAGGAGTGGCCCTTCATCTGCGAGCAGCCCGTGGCGGTCGGCGACCGGGTGGCGGTCAAGGAGATTTCCGGAAACACCCTGCTCGTCGGCAAACACAAGGCCGCGTAACACGGCCACCGCGCCGGCGCGCTGTCAGCCTTCAGAAAGGAGATTCGACATGCCTGAAATGACCCTGGTCGTGGTGTTTGTGGCCCTCGTGTTCGTCAGCATCCTCCTGGGGGTGCGCATTGTGCCCCAGGGTAGCAAATACGTCGTCCAGCGCCTCGGCAAATTTCACTCGACCCTCGGGCCGGGCCTGAGCCTGATCGTACCCTACATCGACAGTGTGGCCTACAAGGTCACCACCAAGGACATCGTGCTCGACATTCCCTCCCAGGAGGTCATCACCCGGGACAACGCGGTGCTGATCGTCAACGCGATCGCCTATATCAACATCGTCTCGCCCGAAAAAGCGGTCTATGGGGTCGAGAACTACATCCTCGCCATACAGAACCTTGTGCAGACATCGCTGCGCTCGATCGTGGGTGAAATGGACCTGGACGACGCCCTCTCCTCGCGGGATGCGATCAAGGCCAAGTTGAAAACGGCCATCTCCGACGACATCGCCGACTGGGGCATCACCCTCAAGACGGTCGAGATTCAGGACATCAAACCCTCGGGGACGATGCAGAAAGCCATGGAGGAGCAGGCCGCGGCCGAGCGCGAGCGCCGGGCCATGGTGACCCGCGCCGACGGCGAGAAGGCCGCAGCGGTCCTGGAAGCCGAGGGCCGCCTCGAGGCCTCCAAGCGCGATGCCCAGGCCAAAGTGGTGCTGGCCGAGGCGACCCAGCTGGCGATCCGTAAAGTCACGGATGCCGTAAAGGAAAACGAGCTTCCGGCCGTCTACCTTCTCGGGGAGAAATACGTGGACGCCCTCAAGAATATTTCCGAGTCCGCCAACTCCAAGGTGGTGGTGCTGCCCGCGGACCTGCCCGCGGCGGTGCGGGGCATCATGGGGGCTTTGAAAAAATAGGCCGGCCGGGGTTGTTGACTTCAGGCCGCCGGTGCCTAAGATGAGAGCACGTTTGACCGCAGTGCCGCCGCCGGTTGCACGCGTACGGCGTCAGCGGGGCGCGGCGCCGGCCTGAAAGGACACCTCCTCATGAGCGAACTTCGGGACGATCAACTCCTGACCATCGTCAAAAACGTAGTCGAGCAAAACGGCTGCCGCCTGGTCGACATCGATTTCGACCGGCACATCCTCAACATCGAAGGCTCGGAGGAGGCGCAGGCCCGGTGCGCCATTGCGCTGGAGCAGGTGCTCGGGAAATAGGGTGCGGGGCCTACTTCGAGAAAACCTTTTTTAGCAGGTCCGTCGTGCGGGCGGCCGGGTCGGTGCGGATCCTGGCCTCCTCCTGGCCCACCTTGAAAAAAAGGCCGTCCAGCGACTTTCCGGTGACGTAGCTGTCCAGATCGACCGCATCCGGCTTGCCGAAAGGCACCAGCGACGCGTAGCGGTCGGTCATCGTCTTGTAGGAGCGGGTCGCCCCCACTTGGTTCATGCTCTCGGCGATCACGGGCTTGAACGCCTCGGTCAATTGCGGCGTGGTCTTGGATTTGAAGTAGTCGGTGGCGGCGGTGCTGCCGCCGTTCAGGATTTTCTGGGCGTCCTCGAAGCTCATCTGCCGTACGGCCTTCTCGAAAATCGGTCTGGCCCTCGGCGCCGCCTGCTCCGCCGCCCGGTTCATGCTCAGGACGAAATCGTCCACCTCCTTCTGGTACCCGGCTTTCTTCAGCACCTCGACCGCCGTCCGCATCTTTTCGGGCATCAGAATCTTGACGGCCGCATCCCCGAAGTAGCCGTCCGTCTTCGAGAGCGTCTGCACGGCATTGCCGGTGCCGACCGCCAGGGCCTCCTTTAGGCCGGCGGCCGCATCGCCATGCGAGCCGGCCGCCCCCCCGGCCGCGGCCCCGAGAGCCCCCTTGACGGCGCCCTTGACGTCCTGCGCAAAGGCGGGCATCGCCACCAGCGTTAGACCTACCAGCACCCAACCGAGTAGCATTTTTTTCATGGGAAGGCTCCACTGAGTGAGGTTTGTGCTCCGTGTTGCGCCATACTATGCCTGCAGAGCCGACCGCGCAAGGGCAACGCAAACCATGAGCCTCCTCGGCCGTGAGCCGCTCATCAACTCCAGCCCCCGGCGTTCCCGGCGGGTAGGGGGCCTCAGCCGGCAAAGCTGGGGCCACTGTCGTCAGGGTGTTCCCGCCAAACCGCGGCGCGCAGTTGCATCTTGAAATCACAGATCTGCCCGGTGTAAGCTGTTGTCCTGCAGGTGCGAGGCCCGCGGTTTGGGTCGGCCGCCTTTCGAGGAGATCCGCCCAGACTGCCGAGGCGACGTCAATGAAGCCCTTTCAGGAGTTCCCTGCCCACCTCAAAAAAGAGATCCGCTTCGTTCTCGCGGACATCGACGACACGCTGACCCTGGAGGGGTTGCTGCCGTCGGCATCCCTGGCGGCCATGGAGCGGCTGCGGGATGCCGGGATGGCGGTCATCCCCGTCACGGGCCGCCCCGCCGGCTGGTGCGACCACATCGCGCGCATGTGGCCGGTGGCGGCCGTGGTCGGCGAAAACGGCGCGTTCTATTTTCGCTACGACCGCAGGCTTCGGAAAATGCAGCGCAGCTATTTCAAAACGGCCGCGGAACGGGAGGCGGACCGCAGGCGCCTGGCTGAAGTGAGAGCCGAAATCCTGGCGGCGGTGCCGGGCTGCGCGGTGTCGGCCGACCAGGCCTTTCGGGAGGCGGACCTTGCGATCGACGTCTGCGAGGATGTGGCGCCGCTGCCGCCCGAAGCGGTCGCCCGGATCGTGGAGCTCTTCGAGCAGGCCGGCGCCCGGGCCAAGGTCAGCTCCATTCACGTCAACGGCTGGTTCGGCGCCTACGACAAGCTCGCCATGACCCGGCGCCTGTTCCGGGAGGTTTTCACCGAGGAGCTCGAGGCGATCCGGGACCGGGTGATCTTCATCGGCGACTCGCCCAACGACCAGCCGATGTTCGCGTTTTTCCCTCACGCCGTCGGTGTCGCCAACGTCCGGCAGTTCGCCGACCGGATGAGCGCGCCCCCGGCCTGGGTCACGCAGCGCCCGGCCGGAATCGGGTTTGTGGAGATGACGGCGACGCTGCTTTTTTAGCAGCCTTGCCACGGCGGCCCGCAATCATAGCGAATTGATAACAATTCTAATTTTTACAAGATGTTGCCATAGCGATGCCCTTTTATTTCCATTTGACTTGCGGGCCGTGGTCCAGTAGGTTTACGCATGACCGAATGCTGAGTGCACACCCAGAACCTAAACTTTCGACCAAAGGAGAGTGCATGATGAAAAGGGCCTTGATGATGTTCAGCGTCGCCGCTTTTGCCGTTCTCGGGGCGTGGTCCCTGTCACTGGCGCAGGCGCCGGCCATCGAGAACGAACTCTACCTGATCACCCCGGTCTCCAAGGACGTCCACGACCCCATGCTCAAGGCCTTTGCCGCCTGGGCCAAAAAGAAATACAACGTGGATGTGAAAACCAGCGCCATCCCCAAAGGCACGCCGGTCGCCTACGGCCAGATTCTGGAGTGGAAGGGCCGGCCCCAGGCGGATGTCTTCTGGGGCGGCGAGGGGACCCTCTTCGACAACCTGGCCATCGAGGGGCTGCTCGAGCAGGTGCAGCTGCCGAAGGCCATGTGGGATGCCATCCCGGCCTCCATCGGCACACCGGTGCCCCTGCCCCTCAAGGACCCCAAGAAGTTCTGGGTCGGCACCACTCTCGAACCCTACGGCATCATCTACCAGCCCACGCTGCTCAAACGCCTGGGAGTCGAAATCAAAACCTGGGAAGACCTTCTCAACCCGAAACTCAAAGGCCAGATCGCCCAGTGCACCCCGGACCGTTCGAGCTCCAGCCATGCCAGCTACGAGGTCATCCTGCAGACCTACGGCTGGGACAAGGGCTGGGAGTGGCTGACCAAGCTGGCGGCCAACACCGGCATCTTCACCGCCCGCTCCCGCGACGTGCCGAGCGTGGTGGCCAAGGGCGAATTCGCGGTCGGCTTCGCCGTCCCGAGCTACATGGCCTTCGCCGAGGTGCTGGCCGGCTACGACGTGAAATTCGTCTACCCTAAAAACGCCTACGTGACGCCCGAGCCCATGTCGGTCCTGAAAGGCGCCCCGCACCCCAAGGCCGGCCACGCCTTCATCGAGTTCTGCCTGAGCGAGGAGGGCCAGCTGCTGCTCTCCGGCCTCGGCGTCTACCCGATCACCCCCGGTCTCAAGGTCAAGGGGCCTGAAGGCTCCAACCAGGAGAAGGCCGTGGCCTTCACCGGCGGCATGCGCTCCTTCTTCGAGACCGAGATCGGCAACGTCTACGACGACAAGATAGCGGGCGAGAAAAAGCGGATCGAGGACGTGAACGCCTACTTCCGCAAGGAGATCGCCGAAAAACACAAGGAGATCGTGAAATAACCATATGACCCGGAATCAGGGGGGGCCTTTTCGGGCGTTGTCCTGCACCGGAGGGTTTCCCCTGATCTTTTACCTCGAGAAGGCGGCGGGTGGATGAGAATCGAACTTCAGGACATCGTCAAACGGTTCGGTGCGCTCGAAGCGGTGAGCCATGTGTCGCTGGACATCCAGGACGGAGAGCTCTTCACGCTTTTAGGCCCATCGGGCTGCGGCAAGACCACCATCCTGCGCCTGGTGGGCGGCTTCCACCGGGCCGACCATGGCAGGATCCTGTTCGGCGACAAAGACATGTCGGACAAGCGCCCGTACGAACGCCACATCGGGATGGTGTTTCAGAACTATGCCCTCTGGCCGCACATGCGGATTTTCGACAACATCGCCTACGGCTTGAAGCTGCAGAAATTCTCGTCGGCAGAAATCGGGGACAAGGTGGCGCGCGCCCTGGAGTTGGTCAACATGAAAGGGCTCGAGCGGCGCTACCCGGGCGAGCTCTCCGGCGGCCAGCAGCAGCGCGTGGCGCTGGCCCGGGCCCTGGTGCTGAACCCCGATGTGCTCCTGCTGGATGAGCCGCTCTCCAACCTGGACGCCAAGATCCGCATCCAGGTGCGCGCGGAGATCCGCAAGCTGCAGAAAGAGCTCGCCATCACCACCATCTACGTCACCCACGACCAGGAGGAGGCCCTGACCCTCTCCGACCGCATCGCCGTGCTGAGCCACGGCAAGCTGCAGCAGGTGGGCAGCCCGCACGCGTTGTATGAAAAGCCCAGCAACCCCTTCGTGGCCGATTTCATCGGCATCAACAACCTGATTCCGGGTCGGATCACCGCGGTCCTGGAAGGCGGCGCCCAGTTGGTCGTGGAGAGCGCGGTCGGGACCCTGATCGGCGCGGGCGACGGCCGGCTGAGCGCCAACCAGGCCTGCATGGTCTGCGTCCGGCCGGAGACCGCCAGCATCGGCCCTGAAAACGGGCCGAAGGAAGGCGTCAACCGGGTTGCCGCCATTGTGAGCTTCCCCTCCTACATCGGCAACACCGTGCGCTACGACGTGCAGATGGCCGGCACCCTGTTCAAGGTGGACGTCCAGAACCCGCGGGACCACCGGGAGCTGCCGATGGGGGCCAACGTTATCGTGAGCTTTCCGGTATCCTCCTCGCTGGTCATACCGGCGGAATAAACCGTCAAACCCGATGCGAAAGAGAGCCTCATGACGACCGACGCAGCGGCACCGGCGGCGAAGAAGCGGGGCAAGCCTGCCGGCGGCATCCATGTGGGCGGGCTTCTTGGATATGCGGCCATCTGGGCGTTCATGATCGTTTTTTTGATCTACCCGCTGCTGCACCTTTTCTACGATTCGTTCACCACGGATGCGGGCGACTTCACCCTGGCCAATTTCCAGGATTTTTTCACGGACCGCTACTACCTCAAGTCTCTCATGAACTCCCTGCTCCTGGGGGTGGGCACGGTGATCACGACCTCGATCATCGGCATCACCTTCGCCTTCCTGCTCTTGCGCTACGAGTTCCCGGGGCGGGGGCTTTTTACCTACCTCTCCATCGTGCCGATGATCATGCCGCCGCTGGTGGGCGTCATGGGCTTCGTCTTCATTCTGGGGCGGGCGGGCACGGTGAACATCCTGCTGATGGACTACCTGGGTTTTGAAAAACCCATCAACTTCATGTACGGCATCCAAGGGGTGCTGCTGGTCGAGACCCTGCATCTGTTTCCGCTCATGACCTTGAGCATCGTGGATGCCATGGGCAAGATCTCCCCCTCCCTGGATGAGGCCGCCGAGAGCGTCGGCTCGCGCGGCCTGAGGAAATTCTGGGACATCACCTTCCCGCTCACCACCCCCGGTTACGTGTCGGGGGCGCTCTTGGTCTTCATCTGGACCTTCGCGGATTTCGCGACCCCGCTGGTGGTGGGGGTCGACGACCTGCTCGCCTCCCAGGCCTACCTCAACATCGTGCAGTTCGTCGACCGCCGCCTTTTCAAGATGGGCATCGTCATATCGGCCATCATGGTGATCCTGGCGATCCTCTTTTTGATCATCGCCAAGAAATACGTGGCGATCAAGGACTATAGCTCCCTCTCCTACTCGGTGATCGAGCGCAAGCAGATCGGGCCGGCCGCCAAGGCGGGGGTGGTGGTCTTTTTAGGAGTGATCCTCATCCTGGCCTTCATCCCCTACCTGGGGATCGCCCTGGACTCCTTCGGCAAGGGCTGGGCCCTGACCCCTTTTCCCGTAAAATACACCTTCCAGTATTTCGAGCGGGTGGCGTTCGAGACGCCCAAGTTCATCATCAACAGCCTGCTCTATGCCGGGATCTCGGTGCTGATCTGCATCGCCGTGGGCGTTCCGCTCGCCTGGGTCAACGCACGGACAAAGCTGCCGGGCCGCGAGGCGCTCGACTCTCTGACCACCCTCATCCTGGCCCTGCCCGGCACCGGCATCGGCATCGCCTACATGCGGGCCTTCCGCGAGCCCCTGCCCTATTTCGACATGGCCTTCATCGGCATGTGGATCGTCATCCCGGTGGTCCTGGGGGTGCGCCGCCTGCCCTACACCGTGCGCGGGACCTTCGCATCGCTGCAGATCGTGCACAAGTCCTTCGAGGAGGCGGCCGAGAGCGTGGGCGCCACCCAGATGACCACCTTCAAGGATGTCACCCTGCCGCTGATCTGGAAGGGGGTGCTGGTGGGCTCGCTCTATTCCTTCATCCTGGCGCTGCAGGAGGCCTCGGCCACGCTGCTTCTGGTGGTGCCCGGGCACGAGATGATGACGGTGGGCATCTTCAACTTCTACATCGGCGGGTCGGTCAATGAAGCCGCCGCCCTGGGCCTGATCCTCATCATTCTCGGGGCGCTCTGCCTGTTCGTCATCAACCGGGTGGCGGGGTCCAAAATGGGGGGCGTGTTCGGATGAACTTGTGCCGCAGCGCAGAACAGGAAAAATTCATCCCAAACGACCAAAGGACAATCCCTTTTTAAAGCAGGAACCCTTCCAAGGGGGACGCTATGGAGACCCAAAACCGCCGGGCAGAGGACCCCAATTTGATTCCGGTTTGGGATCTGCCCACCCGGCTGTTTCACTGGCTGCTGGTCGTGCTGGTGGCTGTTGCGTTTGCGACCGCGAAGGCCGGGGGCAACGCCATGATCTACCACGAGTGGTGCGGCAGCGCCGTCCTGGCGCTGCTGCTGTTCCGCGCCGCGTGGGGCCTAATCGGCAGCGGGCCCTCCCGGTTCGCCTCTTTTCTGGTCGGGCCGGCGGCCGTAGGGCGGTATGCCATGACGCTTTTTCACCGGGATGCCGGCCGGCACCTCAGTCACAACCCCCTGGGTGGCTGGTCCGTGGCAGCCATGCTGCTCGCGCTCTTTCTCCAGGCGGGCACCGGGCTATTCGCCAACGACGATATCGCTACCACCGGCCCGCTTTATGCGTGGGTCGGCAAGCCGTTGAGCGACCGGCTGACGATGGTCCACCTGATCAACCAAAACGCGATCGTGGCCCTGGCGGCGCTCCACATCGCGGCGGTGCTCTTCCACCTGGTCTATAAGCGCGAGAACCTGATCACCCCGATGATCACGGGCCTCAAAGCATGGCGCGGCGATGCCCCCGCGATCGCTTTCAGGAAGCCGTTGTGGCTGGCGGCCCTGACGGCGGCCGTTTCGGCGGGTGCGGTGTACGTGCTGGTGGGTTGAAGCAGCGAGCCGGGCGGCGCCCGGCTCGCTGCCGCTGCGCTGCTATCGGCTGCGATACTCGTCGTGGCACGCCTTGCAGCTGGCGCCGGCGGTCCCGAATTGGGATCTGACCGCGTTGAAATCCCCCGTCTTTGCAGCCGCTGCAAGCTTGGCGATCTCGGCCTCGTTGGCCCTCGCCAGCCCCATGAACTTGTCCTTCTGGGCCAGCGCCTCGCGCTTCATCTTGCTGCCCTTGTCGCTGCCGGGCATCATGAAGGCCTCCCAGGGCAGCTTGATGAGCGCCGCCACCAGCTCGGCATTCTGCTCGAAGGACTCCTTGGTGTAAGCCTGCTCGCCCCTGACCACCGCCCCCATGCGCGTGAAGTGCGTGCCGATCACGGACATGACCGACTGGCGGTACTTGATGGCCTCATCGGTCTTGGCGAACTGGGCATAGGCGACCCCGGCCACCAGCCCGACCATCAGCAGACACAGACCCCAGGCAAAAAACCGTTTTTTCATGCGCCCTCCTCGATTTTTCGGGTAACATGACGTGCCGGTCGACGCGGCGATGATCCCGATAGGCCATGCCGTCCGCCGAATCGCCCATTGTTCCAGCTTATCAAATTTTGCCATAGAACCCAACCCCCGATGTTGCGGCGGTCGCGGCGGAAGTGAAATCCGCACCGCCCTGAGCTGGCCGCAGTCTGCAAGAGTTTTTTTCTTGACTTTTTTTTGAACGAATAGGTATAAATTTTACAAAAGAATTTTATTTTGTAAAAATTTTTACATATGCCCTACGACCAACTCATCGCCAACCGCAACGGGACCCTGACCCCCTCGCAGCGGAAGCTGCTCGACTACATCCTGACGCACGACGAGGAGGCGGTCTTTCTCAACGTCCACGAACTCTCGCGGCGGGTCCGGGTCAGTGTGGCCACCGTCGTGCGGCTGTCGAAGGCGCTGGGTTTCAAAGGGTTTCCGGAATTCCAGCAGGAGCTGCGACGCCTGTTCAAAGAGAAGCTGACGACGATCTCCCGGCTGGAGAAGGCGAGGCCGGGCGAGGCGGGCGACGGCCGAATCCTTCGGAACGTGATGCGGCGGGACATCGAGAACATTACGGAGACCCTGAACCAGGTGCCCACCGATGATTTCCGGAAATTCGTCGATGCCCTGAATTCGGCCGAGCGGATCGTGATCATCGGACTTCGCAGCACTCATTGCCTGGCGGTCTTCATGGGCGTGGCCCTTGGGTTTTTGCAGCGGGAGGTCTGGATCGTCCGGCCGGGGATCGGGGACATGTGGGACCGGATGTTTCGCCTGAAGGCCGGGGATGTGGTGGTGGGCATCAGCTTCCCGCGCTATACCCGGGAAACCGTGCGGGCGCTCGCCTATGCCCGCGGCCGACGCATCCGGACATTGGCCATCACCGACAGTTTGATTTCGCCGCTGGCGCAGCATGCCGACGTGGTGTTGACCGCGCGCTGCAAGATGGACTCTTTCGTGGAGTCCTTCACCGCCCCCTTGAGCCTTATCAATGCGATCGTGACGGCGGCGGGCTTGAGCCGCAAAGACGCCACCCTCAAGGCGTTGAAGCGGCTGGAGGAGTTCTGGCGAAACCAGCAGGTTTATTTCGAGAGCGAAAACGACCACGGCGCAAGGCCGCGCTCGCGCTGAGACCGCAGACCCGGCAGGCATCCTCGATGCACTTCAAATCCGCAGGATGGATGCCCGATGTCGTGTTCAACTCTGCCGGCGAGCGCCCGGTCCCCGTGCCGAGGGCCGCCGGAGAGGAGGTGATGACCCAGGGCGTTGCCGCCGAAAAGGCGGTCTTCCCGTCAACCCCCCACTTCGAGAAGGAGGGCAGCAAAATGAAAATATCGAAACTCATGTGGTTGGCGTTGGCCTTGATGATGTCGCTGGGGATCGCGCTGCAGGCCGGGGCGGATCAGCGCACGTTTCTGACGCTCGCCTCCGGCAGCCCCGGCGGGGTGTATTACCCTCTCGGCGGCGGCATGGCGGTTGCGATCGAAAAGACCGTTAAGGACCTGCGCTGCGCGTCCGAGTCCACGGGTGCGTCCGTCGAAAACTCGCGCCTGGTCGGCGGGGGCAATTCGGACATGGGCATGGTGATGGGCAGCGTGGCCTACAAGGCCCGGGACGGCCAGGCGCCGTTCGAGAAAAAGTTCGAAGTGGTCGCCCTCTTCCAGATGTACCCGGCGCCCGAGCACATCGTGACGACCACCAAGAGCGGGATCAAATCGATCGCCGACCTGAAAGGCAAGAAGGTCTCCATCGACGTTCCCGGCAGCGGGTGCGCCCTCATGGCAACCGCCATTCTGGAGGAGGCCGGGTTCGACCTAAAAAAGGATCTGACCATCGCCAACCTCTCGCAGTCCGAATCGGTGCAGGCTTTAAAAGACGGGGTCGTGGATGCGGTGTTCTTCAACTTCGCCTACCCGGGCTCCGCGGTCATGGACCTGGCCGCTACCCGCGATATCGCCCTGGTCCCCCTTGAAAAAACGCTGGCCGACAAAATCGTCAAGAAATACCCCTACTATGTGCAGATTACCATCCCCCGCGGGACCTACAGCAAAGTGGACTACGACGTGCTCTGCCTGGGGGACTCCAATGTCCTGATCGCCAACCAGAACATGAAAGAGGATGTGGCCTACAAAGTGGTCAAGGCGATCTTCAGCAACGTCAAGGAAGGCCAATACGCCTTGGTCAACATTCACCCGATTGCAGCGCAGCTTACCCCGTCCAATGCGGTGATCAGCCCCCTGCCCCTGCACCCGGGGGCACAGAAGTATTTCAAGGAGATCGGTGCATTGAAATAGGCCGACCCTGCCGCGGGAGTGTCTTGGCGTAAAAGCGCCGCGGCACTCCCGACGGAGACGAGCGCTTGGCGCCGGGAGGAATCGGTGCGCAGACCCACGCAAGCGGCAACCCTCTGCCTGACATGGCTTATCGCCGCGGCGGCCTTCGCCGGCGGGATGCCGGGGGGGCCGCCGGACGAATCCGTACGCATGCTTTTGGAAGTGGTTCGTCGGGCGGACGACCATGTGCTGTGGGCCCATCCCGTTCAGGCCGGCGACAATTTCACCATCGACTACCGCCACTCCTCCGATCGCACGCCGGTGCACGATCTGTTTCAAATCACAGCGGAAGGAACCATGGTTCTGATCGAGGAGCGGTTCGACTGGTACGGGTCCGGGCTGGAGTTCCACCCGTCGGCGGACATCTCCTTCTCCGGCTCCCAGACGCTGGTTCGCCTTCACCGGCCTTTTGCCGAGATACCGCTGCGGGTCGGTGAGGTCGCTGGCCACGTGTTGGCCGTTCAGGGGGTGCGCCTGCCGCTCCTGAGCATCGCTAAGGGGAGGGAATCCGTATGCGTCCGAATCACCCGCCAACCGGCGCACAACCGATAGGCCACCCATCGAACGGCCGCGGAAAAACCTTTTTCGGATCGGAGGAGACCGCCGAAGCCCAAACAGCGCAGGAGGTGCTGGAGCGGTTCGAAAAAAAACGCAGTTATTCGGGGGCACCCGCTGCGCTGATCACCGTTATCGCCGTTCTGGCGGCGTGCTATCACTTGGTCTACGCCTATTGGCACCCGTTTTTTGCGCTGGACCACCGGGCGCTGCACTGGCTGTTCATGTCCATGCTGGTGTTCATTCTCTACCCGTTCACCCAAAAACGATCTCCGCGAACCCGGATGTCCGTTTTCGACGGGGTGTTCCTGTCGGCCTCGGTGGGCATCTGCATCTGGATATTTTTCAACTCGACCGCCATCATGAACCGGGCCGGGGCCTATCACACCCAGGACGTCGTTCTCGGGGCCGCCCTGGTGATCATCGTCCTCGAGGCGGCCCGGCGATCCACCGGTCCGGCGGTGCCGATCATCGCCCTGGTGTTCATCGGCTACACCTTCTTAGGGCGCTACCTGCCCGATGCGATCAGCCACCGAGGCTACACCGTCGAGCGGCTGAGCACCTACCTCTCGCTCTCCACCGACGGGATTTTCGGGGTCCCCATGGGGGTGTCGGCCAACTTCATTCTGCTTTTCATTCTCTACGGCGCGCTCCTGCGCAAGACCGGCGCTGGACAGTTCTTTACGGATGTGGCCTTCGCGCTGACAGGCTGGACCAAGGGAGGGCCGGCCAAAGCGGCGGTGGTGTCGAGCACCTTCTTCGGCATGATTTCCGGCAGCTCGGTGGCCAACACCGTCACGACCGGTTCGTTCACCATCCCCCTGATGAAGCGCACGGGGTACCCGGGCCATTTCGCAGCCGGGGTGGAGGCCTCCTCGTCCACCATGGGACAGATCATGCCCCCCATCATGGGGGCGGCGGCCTTCATCATGGCGGAGTTTCTGGGCATATCCTATTTCAAGGTGTGCGTGGCGGCGGCCATCCCGGCCGTTCTGGCCTTCTTTTCGACCTTCATGCAGGTGCACTTCCGGGCCGTGTCGCTGGGGCTGAGCGGCCTGCCGCGCAGCGAGCTGCCCCGAATCCGGGACGCCTTCGCCAAGGGGTGGCACCACATCTTTTCGATTTTTCTCCTGATCTACTTTCTCATGCAGGACTACTCCCCGGAGCGGGCGGTGTTCTGGGCCATCCTGGCGACCATCGCCTCTGCCTTCATGATGAGCCTGCTGCGCCGCGAGTCCCTGAAGACGTTTCTGCGCCAGATCGTCGAGGGGCTGTCCGAAGGGGCCCTGGGGTCCGTGGAAGTGGCCGCCGCCTGCGCGGCGGCCGGCATCATCATCGGGTCGATCACCATGACGGGTTTAGGCATCAAGTTCTCCTCGCTGGTGGTGGACGCCTCCATGGGCAACCTCTTCCTCGCCCTGCCGTTCACCATGATCGCCTGCCTTTTCCTCGGGATGGGGGTGCCCACCACGGCGCAGTACGTCATCATATCCTCCCTGGTGGCGCCTGCCCTGGTCCAGATGGGAGTGGAGGCGATCGCCGCCCACCTGTTCATCCTCTATTTCGGCACACGGGCCGACATCACGCCCCCGGTGGCGCTGGCGGCCTATGCCGGGGCCGGGATTGCCGGCTCCGACCCCTGGAGGACCGGGGTGGACGCCTTCCAGCTGGGGATCGCGGGCTTCATCATTCCGTTCATGTTCGTCTATGCCAAAGAGCTGCTCTTCATCGGGGCCATCGGCCAGATTGTGCTGGCCCTGGTTTCCGCCGCCCTGGGGGTGACCTGCCTAGCCGCAGCCGTTCAGCGCTGCCTGCTCATGAAAACCAAATGGTACGAGGCTGTTGTGCTCTACGCCGTGGCCTTCATGCTGATCAAGCCCGGCTTGGCGACCGACATCATTGGGGCCGGCCTGTTCGCGGTGGTCCTGGCATGGCAATGGGTGGGACGGAAACGCCGGGCGATGCCGGCAATCGATCATTCGACCCAGCCGTCAGCCTGAAACCGGGTCGCACGCGAGATTCCATCGGAAAGGAGACGATCACTATGTCCGAAAAAGCGCTTACGGACCACGTGTTTTACCGGAGCCCGCGCAAGAGCTACCCGACCGCCGTGAGAGCCGACGGGGTTTTCATCTATGACCGGACCGGCAAGGAGTACATCGACGGTTCGGGCGGCGCCGTGGTGGTCTCCATCGGCCACGGGGTCAAGAAGATCGAGCAGGCCATGCTCCAACAGGCAGCCCGGATCGCCTTTGCCCACGGCTCCCAGTTCACGACCGAAGCGGCCGTGGAGCTGGCGCAGAAGATCGTTGCGATCTCCCCCCCCGGCCTGGAGCGGGTCTATTTTCTCTCCGGCGGTTCGGAGGCCGTCGAAACCGCCGTCAAGATGGCGCGCCAGTACCAGGTCGATCGCGGGGTGCCGTCGAAGTACAAGGTGATTTCACGCTGGACCAGCTACCACGGGAACACCCTGGGCGCATTGGCGCTCAGCGGCCACACAGGGCGGCGTAAATTCTATTTGCCGTTGATGCAGCACACCCCGCACATCGCGCCGGCCTACTGCTACCGCTGCCCGTTCGGACGGCAGCCCGCCTATTGCGCGCTGGAGTGCGCCGACGACCTGGAGAAGACCATTCTGTATGAGGGCCCGGATTCGGTTTCGGCCTTCATGGCCGAGCCGGTCGTCGGGGCTACCGCCGGCGCTCTGGTCCCCCGGGACGGCTATTTCCAGAAAATCCGAGAAATCTGCGACCGCTACGACGTGCTGCTGATCGTCGACGAGGTCATGACGGGCGTGGGGCGAACCGGGAAGAATTTCGCCGTCGACCACTGGGGGGTGGCACCGGACATGCTGGTGGGCAGCAAGGGGCTGGCAAGCGGCTATACCCCAATTTACTGCGTGGTCACAACCGAGCAGGTGCACACGAGCATCAAGCAAGGCAGCGGCATGTTTGTCCACGGGCATACGTACAGCCAGAACCCCTTGTCCTGCTCGATTGCTTCGGCCGTTCTCGATTTCATCCGCGATCACAACCTAGTGAACCGCTGTGCCGTTATGGGGGCGTACCTGCTGCAAAAACTGAAGACCCTGACCAAGCACCCAATCGTCGGCGACGTGCGCGGCCTGGGATTGATGGCGGGAGTGGAGTTCGTCAAAGATCGTGCGACCCGTGAGCCCTTCGACCCGGGGCTCAAGCTCAATGCGCTCATCGGTGCCCGGGCGTTCGAGAAGGGGTTGATCTGCTACCCTGGCGGCGGAGGGGCCGACGGGGTGCGCGGGGACCACATCCTGCTCGCTCCGCCGTTCGTCATCACCGAGGAGCAGATCGATCGGCTGGTGGGCATTTTGGATGAGGCCATCGCCGAGATCGCCGCGGAGATCAAAATTTCCTGAACCGGTGCGCGGCCACCAACTGCCGCAGACTTACAGGTGATCGTCATGGAAAAATTGGTCATCACGGTGGCCCTGACAGGCAATGTCCCCACCAAGCAGATGAACCCGAACCTTCCCGTGACCGCAGAGGAGATCGCCGCGGACGTGAAGCGCTGCCGCGATGCAGGGGCCTGCCTGTTTCACGTCCACGCGCGCGACGAGGAGCAGAAGCCGACCCTGGACATCGAGGTCTACAAGGCCAATGCCCGCGCCATCAAGGCCGCCGCGCCGGAGGTCATCCTGCAGCTTTCCACCGGGGCGCGCGCCGGAAAGGACTGGGAGGCTCGGGCCAAACCCATACGGCTGCTGCCCGAGATGGGCTCGTTCACCACGGGCTCGAACAATCTGCCCGGC
>JALOOU010000171.1 GCA_025454255.1 Desulfobacterales bacterium
GACCCTCGCCAACATCGAAACGGCCGGCTTCCCCAAATGCCTCACCGGACCCATCGCCCGCGGGGATGTCGCCACCGTCCGCCGCCATCTGGCGGCGCTCGAAAGATCCGCGCCGGAGCTGCTGCCGCTCTACAGGGAGCTCGGGGCCTTCACGGTTCCCATCGGCCGGGACAAGGGCTCTCTGGCGGCGGACCGGGCCGCTGAATTGACGGCCTTGCTGAAACCATAGACCGATCCCCGGAGCGCCCTGCCATGCTGACCGATTTCAAGACCCGTCTGATCCGCGGCGATGCCTTCGTCGGCGCCTTCCTCTGCCTGCCGTCCCCCGAGTCGGCCGAGATCTTTGCGGAGCTGGGCTACGACTGGCTGATCATCGACACCGAGCACGGGCCTTTTGACGTCCTGACGGCCCAGCGCATGCTCCAGGCGGTGGGCCGGCGCTGTCCCTGCGTGGTGCGCGTGCCGTCCTGGGAGGAGGTCTGGATCAAGAAGGCGCTCGACATCGGCGCGGCCGGCGTGCTGGTGCCCCTGGTCAACACCCCCGCCGTCGCCGCCCGCGTGGCCGCCGCCGCCCGCTATGCACCCGAGGGGACCCGCGGCATGGGCGGAGCGCGCGCCCACCGCTACGGGGTCGGCTTCCAGGAGTACGTGGCGCAGGCCAATCGCGAGATCGCGGTCATCGTGCAGGCCGAGCACATCGAGGCGGTCGACCACATCGACGCCATTGCGGCCGTGCCCGGGATCGACGCCATCTTCGTGGGTCCCTATGACCTGTCGGCCAGCATGGGCCGGCCGGGCCGGATCCAGGACCCCGAGGTCCAGGCCGCCATCCGCCGGGTCCGCGACGCCGCGCTCGCCTCCGGCCGGAAGATAGGCATCTACTGCCGCGATCCCGACTCCGCCCGGGACGCCATGCGGCAGGGCTACACCCTGATCGGGATGAGCACCGATCTGAACCACCTCGCCCAGTCGGCCGGCGCCGCGCTGGCCGCCGCGAAGGGCCGCTGACCGCATGCCGAACGAAGCGGGCCGAACGACCATGTCCGACCGGATCCTGGAAAGAATGAAGCGCGGCGTCTACTACCCCGGCCATCACCTGGGCGCCCGCGAGGAGCTCGACCGCCTGGTGGCGGAGGGGGTTCTCGAACGCATGGACGCCTCCTTTTTCTGCGGGCCGGACAGCGAGCCCGCCTATTGCCTGGCGGAATCCAGGCGGACCAAGACCCGGCCGCCGTCGAAGGATGAGACTCACCGCTAGCCCGACCGAGCGCACCACCGCGGCGACCGATGGGCTGTTGGGCCTGGCGGCCGCCGGTGCATCCGTTCTGCTGCGGGTGCAGGCTGCGCTGCCGCCCTGGACGATCCAGCTCTGGTCCTGGGCCTTTGCGCTGATCGCCGTGGCCGCCGCGCTGGGCGCCGTTTATCACGGCGTGGCTCTGCCGGAGCGCACCCGCACCCGGCTCTGGCGGATCCTGACCGTCTGCCTGAGCGCGGCGATTTCGCTGGTCGCGGTCGGCGTGGTGCACGATGTTTGGGGACGGGCGGCGGCCGCGCGCAGCCTGCCCATCCTGCTCTCGGCCGGCCTTCTGACCTATGGCCTGGGCCGCCGGTTCGCGGGGCTTTTCATCGTCTTTCTCGCTTACCAGGCCTTGACCCTCGTTCTGGCGCTGGGCGCCTACGGCTGGATGGCGCTGCACGGGACGTCCGCCGGCGCCGGCTGGATGGCCGCCGGAGCGGCGGTCAGCCTGATCGCCGCCGGGATCCAGACCGTGCGCAGCCTGCGAGTCACATGGATCTGGGAGTTCGACCGCAACGGGGTCTATCACCTGGTTCAGACCCTCGGCGTGCTGCTGTTTGGCCTGGGACTTTCGCGCGGATGAGGGAGAGCGGAACGCGATGACGCTCGAACGCATCGCCGCCGAACTGGCTCGAGAGGTGGAAGGGCTGCGCTTCGGCCCGCCGGTCGCGCACGTCTACAACCCGCTCGCATACGCCTGGGAACCCCACCGGCGCTACCTGCAGCGCTATGGGACCCCTCCCCGGGAAATCGTGCTGGTGGGCATGAATCCCGGTCCCTGGGGCATGGCGCAGACGGGGGTACCTTTTGGCGAAATCACCGCCGTGCGCGATTGGATGGGGATCGCTGCACCCGTGGGTCAGCCGCGGCACCCGCATCCCAAGCGGCCGGTCCTGGGCTTCGCCTGCACCCGCCGGGAGGTCAGCGGGCAGCGGCTGTGGGGCTGGGCCCGAAAAGCCTTCGGCAGCGCCGAAGGCTTTTTCGAGCGTTTTTTCGTTGCCAACTACTGCCCCTTGATGTTCATGGGGGTCGGCGGGCAAAACCTGACGCCCGACAAGCTCAAGGCGGCCGAGGCTCGGCCGGTGTTTGAGGCCTGCGACCGCGCCCTGCGCCGGACGGTCGCGGCTCTGCGCCCCCGGCACGTGATCGGCGTCGGGCGGTTCGCAGCCGACCGCGCCCGGGCATCCCTGGAAGGCCTGACGGTGCAGATCGGCGCGATCACGCACCCGAGCCCGGCCAACCCCAAGGCCAATCGCGGCTGGGAGCCGCTCGTCCGCCGCGAGTTGGCCGCGCTGGGCATCCGCAGCCTGAATTGAGCCTTTTTGTCGCCTGCACCGAAAAGCGGGCGGGAGCGGAGGGGTGTGTGCCCGCCGCAGGCAGGCCGCCGCAAAAGACGCCCAGGCGGCGTCAACGCCCCCGGGGTTCCTATAATGGCTCCGTACAGGCAGCGACGGCCGCCCATGTCGTGGGCTCCACCGTCTGGGGCTATCTGGGCATATCTGAGCGGCATTGCTGCCGTCGAGACTGCCACAGGAAAAATTGCGGCGGCCTGCCTGCGGCGGGCACACACCCCTCCGCTCCCGCCCGCAAGGCTTGGATAATGTTCATCCAGAAATGGAATTAGGGCCGTATGAGAATCCGGCTTCGAACCCGCGCATGCAAGTTGGTTATCGCCGCGGCCGCGGTGGTCCTCGTGTCGGGCTGCGCCGCTCCGCGCAGCGCGCTGCTCCGGGAGCCCTCCCGGATCGAATGCCGGATCGACGCGCTTCAAGGCAGTCTGCGGGGCCTCGGAAAAGCCACCGACCCCGAGGAAGCCCGGCGCGCGGCGCAGACCGCGGTCGCCGATTCCCTGAAGCTGGCCGAAGACTACCGCGTGGCCACCCCCGCGCTCTGGCACAACCTGCTCATTCGGACGGGGATGAAGGACCGCGGCCTCTGCTACCATTGGACCGAGGACCTCATGAAGCGCCTGC
>JALOOU010000038.1 GCA_025454255.1 Desulfobacterales bacterium
GCCTACGCCATCCGCGAGGCGGGCTTCGAGTCCATCATGGTCAACTGCAACCCGGAGACCGTCTCGACCGACTACGACACCTCCGACAAGCTCTACTTCGAGCCGCTGACCGTCGAGGACGTGCTCGCCATCTACGAGAAGGAGAACCCGGAGGGGGTGATCGTCCAGTTCGGCGGCCAGACGCCGCTCAACATCGCGCGCGAGCTCGCCGAGGCCGGCGTCCGGATCCTGGGCACCTGCCCGGATGCGATCGACCTCGCCGAGGACCGCGACCGCTTCCGGGAGATCATGCGCCGGCTGGGCATCCCCATGCCGGAGTCCGGCATGGCCGGCTCGGCGTCCGAGGCGCTGGCGGTCGCCGACCGCATCGGCTACCCGCTCATGGTGCGCCCCTCCTACGTGCTCGGGGGCCGGGGCATGGAGGTGGTCCACGATGCCGCGATGCTGGAGCGCTACGTCACCGCCGCCGTGGAGCTCTCCCCCGAGCGCCCCATCCTCATCGACAAGTTTCTGGACAACGCCATCGAGGCCGAAGCCGATGCCATCGCCGACGGCCGCGACGCCTTCGTGCCGGCGGTCATGGAGCACATCGAGCTGGCCGGCATCCACTCGGGGGACTCCGCCTGCGTCATCCCGCCGATCAGCCTCGCCCCCAAGCACATCGACACCATCAAGGAGTACACCCGCCGCATCGCCGTCGAGCTGGGCGTGGTCGGCCTGATGAACATCCAGTACGCCATCTTCGAGAATACCGTCTACGTGCTGGAGGCCAACCCGCGCGCCTCGCGCACGGTTCCGATCGTCTCGAAGGTCTGCGGGCTCTCCATGGCGCGGCTGGCCACCCAGGTGGTCCTGGGCCGCCCGCTGGCGGAGCTCGGCCTCGAGGACCGGCGCATCCTGCACTTCGGGGTCAAGGAGGCGGTCTTCCCCTTCAACATGTTCCCCGAGGTCGACCCGGTGCTGGGGCCGGAGATGCGCTCCACGGGCGAGGTGCTGGGGATCTCCTACTCGTTCGGCCGCGCCTACTTCAAGGCGCAGGAGGCCACCCAGACGAGTCTGCCGCTCGAGGGCACCGTGCTCTTCACGATCGCCGACCGCGACAAGGCCGCGGCCATCGAGCCGGCGCGCCGCTTCCGGGACCTGGGCTTCCAGATCATGGCCACCGAGGGGACCCATCGCTTTCTGAAGGAGATCGGCATCCACACCGTGCCGGTGTTCAAGATCGGCTCGGGCCGGCCCAACCTGCTGGATGTCATGACGAACGGCCAGGTCCAGCTGCTGGTGAACACGCCGAGCGGCCGCAAGAGCGCCGCCGACAGCTCCAACCTGCGCCGTGCGGCCGTCAAGCACAAGATCCCCTACATCACCACCACGGCGGCGGCCATCGCCGCGGCCAAGGGCGTCGCCGCGCGGCGCGAGGGCCGCCCCCAGGTGCGCTCGCTGCAGCACTACCATGGGGAGATACGATGAAAAAAAGTTGAAGGGCTGAATGGTTCACGGTTGAGAAGCTGGCGGGGGAAAAGAGGCCTTTGGTGTTTCGTTTTTGGTATATGGTGTTTGGTGGAATGAGCTCGGGCGTGGGGCCTTATTATTCCGCTTGGACCCTTGAACCCTTTCAACTCTGGAAAAACTATGGGCGGCGTTTTCGGTATCGTCTCGAAGGATGACTGCGTCTCGGAGCTCTTCTACGGCACCGACTACCATTCGCATCTGGGCACCCGCCGCGGCGGGATGGCCGTGATGAACCCCCACGGGATCCAGCGCTCGATCCACAACATCGAGAACAACTACTTCCGCACCAAGTTCGAAGCCGATGTCGCCCGCTTCAAGGGCCGCAGCGGGATCGGCGCCATCAGCGACACCGACCCCCAGCCGCTGGTCATCGGCTCGCACCTGGGCACCTTCGGCATCGTCACCGTCGGCAAGATCGGCAACCTCCAGGAGCTCGTCCAAAACGCCTATGCCCGGCGGCGGGTGTTCACCGACACCTCCGGGGGCGCCATCACCCCCACGGAGATGGTGGCCGAGCTCATCTGCGAGGCGGACAGCTTCGCGGAGGGGATCCTCAAGGCCCAGGCGGAGATCTGCGGCTCCTGCTCGCTGCTGCTGTTGACCGACAAGGGGGTCTATGCCGCGCGCGACCGGCTGGGGCGCACGCCGCTCGCGATCGGCCGGCGGGAGGGCGCCGTGGCCGTGAGCTCGGAGAGCTGCGCTTTTCCCAACCTGGGCTTCCACAGCGAGCATTTTCTGGGGCCCGGGGAGGTGGTGTTCATCACCGCCGAGGGCTGGGAGCAGCGCGTCGCCCCGGGGACGAAGATGCAGATCTGCGCGTTCTTGTGGGTGTACTACGGCTACCCGGCCTCCGACTACGAGGGCATCAACGTGGAGGCCGCCCGCAACGCCTGCGGCGCCGCCCTGGCGCGCCGGGACGATACGCCGGTGGACTGCGTGGCCGGCATCCCGGACTCGGGCATCGGCCACGCCATCGGCTACGCCAACGAGAAGAAGATCCCCTACCGCCGTCCGTTCGTCAAGTACACCCCCACCTGGCCGCGCAGCTTCATGCCTCAAAACCAGCAGCTGCGCGACCTGGTGGCCAAAATGAAGCTGATCCCGGTGCGCAAGCTCATCGAGGGCCGGCGCCTGCTCTTCTGCGAGGACTCGATCGTGCGCGGCACCCAGCTCCAGGACACGATCCGGGTCCTCTACGCGTACGGCGCGCGCGAGGTCCATATGCGCCCGGCCTGCCCCACCCTGATCTTCCCCTGCGAGTTCATCAACTTTTCGACCTCGCGCTCCACGCTGGATCTCGCCGGCTGCCGGGCCATCCAGGAGCTGGAGGGCGCCGCGGACCGAAACCTCGAGCGCTACGCCCGCGCCGGCTCCGCCGAGAACCTCGCCATGGTGGAGATCATCCGCAAACGCCTGCACCTGACCACGCTGCGTTACCAGCGGCTGGAGGACCTCGTCGCCGCCATCGGCCTGCCGAAGGAGAAGCTCTGCACCCACTGCTGGGACGGCTCCAGCACCTGCTGAGGCCGTGCGCCCCGCAGCGGGGTGCGCAGGGAGATCATCCTGAACCGGGGCCGCCCGCGGCAAACGGATCGCTCCGCTCGTCGCGGAGAAAGTCAGCTGCCGGTTGAGGGCGTTCATTTACGCTCAGACGAAAGACATCCGGCCGCGCGTAGTGGCCGACCGCATCGAAGTCGTATTTGCCCTTCGGGATCAGGTCCGGGTCAACCTCTGCGGTCAAAATCTTCTCCCCACCGTAATAGGGTTGCGCTAAAAACTCGCCGAAGGGGTCGATGATGCAGCTTCCGCCCCGAATGACCACCGCCTGCGCATCCTCTCCGTACACCGACGGGTAGCTCTCAGGATAGTCTGCGCGCGTGATGTATTGGCAGGCCGAGAGCACAAAGCAGCGCCCTTCGAAAGCGATGTGACGCATGGACGGAATCCAGCTGTCCCGGTCATCGACCGTCGATGCGCAGTAAAGCTCTACGCCCTTGGCGTACATCGCCATGCGCAGCAGAGGCATGTAGTTTTCCCAGCAGATCACGCTGCCGACGCGCCCCAGGGGGGTGGCGATCACCGGCAGAGTCGACCCGTCACCGTATCCCCAGATCAGCCGCTCCATGGCGGTAGGCATCAGTTTGCGGTGCTTGGCCACCAGCTCCCCTTGAGGCGAAAAAAACAGGACCGTGCAGTAAAGAGTTCCGCCGTCGCGCTCAATCACTCCGATGAGCAGGGTGATGCGGTTTTGCGCGGCGACCTTAGCCAGCATGTCGGTCGCCGGCGAGGGCACCTCAACCGCGCTCTTGCAATAGTGCAGGTATTGATCCCTGCCCTCAGGGGTGCGCATCCCAACCCGGGCACCGAAGTCCAGCCCTTTTGGGTAGGCTGAGACGAACGCCTCCGGAAACACGACCAGCCGCGCACCCTGGCGAGCGGCATCGGCCGAAAGATCGGCGGCCTTTTCCAGGCTGCGTTGCCGATCGTAGGGGACGGCCCCGGCTTGAACCACGGACACAATTCCAAAAGACATGTTCAGATCCTTTCCGTGTGGGGAGTGCAATGGCAATCGCGCGGCGTTCTGGGGTTCGAAGCCGGCGGGCAGCAATTCCGTATCGGATGGGTCCGCCTTAACTGCATTTGGTTCAATTGCCCGAGGAAGCGCCGATTGTCAACTCAATGGAAGGGGCCGATCGGATCTGGCGTCAGCTGCACCGAAGGCATCTTGGGAAAGAGAGTGCCCGGTCGGCTGCCCTGCGGCCGATACGTTATGGAACAAAATGTCTAAAAAATATTCGTCATGGACAAATCGTTCCAATTTTTTATTGACAAGCAACCGCTGGCATGCTAGCCAGTCGACCAGTGGAAACGAGCCGGGTGATTCCATGAAGGATCTGACCTTTCTCGAGCGCATCCGTGAAATCGGACGCATGACTCCCAGCGAAGCGCGGATTGCCGAGCACATGGAGGATGTCTACCCCATGGTCGCGCTCGAGACCATCACTACGATCTGCACCTGTGCGAACGTCGGCCGGGCCACGGTCGTCCGCTTCATCCAAAAGCTCGGATACAAAAGCTATTACGACTTTCAACGCGATCTTCACTCCGAAATCATCCAGCGCCTCCAACCACCTGCGGCAAACGCAGCCCAACGCAGCGACGCCGGCCTCTTCCGGCGGCATTGCGATCAGACCATCCGCAACATCAACGAAGCCGCCAACCGAAACAAACCCCGGCTGGTCAACAAAACGGCGCGGATTCTGGCCAGATGCAAAGGCGACATCTACATCATGGGGCATCGGACTTCCTTCGCCCTCGCCTCTTTTTTCCACTATCAGCTGAGCTACCTTCGCGATGGGGTCCGGCTCTGCAGCAATTTCTGGGGGGAGCTTCCCAACTTCGTCAGCCAGGTCACCTCCGATGATCTCCTGTTTCTCTTCTTCAACTCCAGATATTCACGCCTTTCCGAAACCGTGGCCCAGTGGTTTGCCCGGCATGGTTGCGGAATCATTCTCCTTGCGGACCGGGAGGTCAACCCGCTGTCTCACTTGGCGACGCTGCAGCTGGTGGCGCCCTCGGAGGGCATCGGTTTTTTCGAAAGCCGGGTTGCGACCTTCGCGGTTTTCGAAACCCTCAGCAATCTGGTCGCTGTCGAGCGGATGGACCAGCTGAAGGAGCGCTTCGAAAAGTTCGAAGACGCCACCAACGTTTTCGGGGTGTTTTCGGAATGGTGGAAAAACAAGCCGAAGCGGCCGAAGGCGCTGAAGGAAATAGACCCTGCCCGATCTGCGGCCGGATCGAGGAGTGTCAGGGCGGTTTGAGACAACGAATTTGAGAACCCGTTTTCGAGGAGATACCGACCTCGATCGATTCAATACGGAGGAGCTCCACCATTCGGCGCTGACCCACCCTTAACCCAGGAGGACGACACATGAAACATTCCGTAATCCGCTGCTGTTCCCTTTTGATTTTGGCACTGCTCATTGCCGTCCCGATGGCGGAGGCCAAAAAAGACACCCTGGTCGTGGCGTTTGACCGGCGGATGATGACCCTCGACAACAATGAAACGACCGACCGCTCCTCGCTGGTGCTCTACCACAACTGGGGCGACACCCTGGTCTACCGCGACCCGGTCAAGCGCGAGATGGTGCCCTGCCTGGCCGAGTCCTACCAATTCATTGATCCGATGACGATTGAAATGAAGCTCCGCAAAGGGGTCACCTTCCACAACGGCGAGCCGTTCAACGCGGAAGCGGTCAGATATTCGATGGAGATCCTGAAAGATCCGAAAACCCTCAACTATGGGTACTTCAAAGTGTTCAAGGAAGTCCAGGTGATCGACGACCACACCGTCCGGCTGGTTTCGGACAAACCCAACCCGACCGCGCTCGAGATGATCGCAAACATGTTCTCCATTTATCCCCCCGGCTACTACAAGAAAGTCGGCCGCGAGGGCTTTGGCAAAAGCCCGGTCGGGACCGGACCGTATCAGTTCGTATCGTGGAAGCAGGACACGGAAGTCGTTTTCAAGGCGTACCCCAATTACTTCGGGGGCCCCAAGGGCAAGGCAAAAATTCCCAATCTGCTCATCCGGATCATCCCTGAAGAGGTCACCCGGGTGGCGGAGCTGATGACCGGCGGAGTGGATCTGATCCGTGGAGGCCTGGTCTCGCCCGAGCAAATCCCCCTGATCGAGAAAAACCCCTCCTTGAAGATCGATTCGGATGAGATCCTGAGAACCTGGTACATCACACTGGACAGCATCGGCCGAAGCGGCGTCGCCTTCTTCAAAGACAAGCGTGTCCGCCAAGCCGTCAACCACGCCATCGACAAGGACGAGATTATTCAGACGGTTCTCAAGGGCTTCGCCAAGGTGACCCACAGCGCCGCCAACAGCCTCCATTTCGGCTATGAACCCAACCTCACGGTCTATCCCTACGACCCCGCCAAAGCCAAAAAGCTCCTGGCCGAAGCGGGATTTCCCAACGGCTTCACCGTGGATTACTACGCCTACCGCGACAAAAGCGTCGCGGAGGCGATTTCCGGCTACCTGACCGCCGTCGGCATTAAAACCAATATGAAATGGCTGGGCGGCCAATGGGATGTCATGGACAAGAATCTGGCTGCCGGGAGCATCCCCCTGGCGTATCTCAGCTGGGGCAGCTACTCCGTGTTCGACGCAAGCTCGATCCTGAATCGATTCTTCATGAGCGACAACCCGCAGTGCTATGGAACCACCCCGGAGGTCGACAAACTGCTCGCCGAGGCCAACATCATCGTGGATCCGCTGAAACGCAAGGAGCTCTACTCGCGGGCGCAGAAAATCATCGCCGAGGAGGCTTACTGGGTGCCGCTTTACAACGCCAAGGTCGTCAGCGCGATGGCCAAAAATCTCAACTTCAAGCCGAGCTACGACGAGATCGACCGCTATTTTACCGCCGCCTACACGGACTAAATGAGAACCTACATCATCAAGCGCCTGTTGAACGCGCTGCTGACGCTGTTTTTGATCACCCTGCTCACCTTTTTTTTCCTGGCGCTCGCCAAGGACCCGGCCCGGATGATGGCCGGGCCCGAGGCGAGCGAAGAGGACCTCATGGGTATCCGGCGGGAGCTGGGCTTGGATCGCCCGGTTCATCTGCAGTACCTGATGTGGCTCGGCCGCGTCGTCCAAGGCGACTTCGGCCGCTCCTACGTCGGCAAAACCGCTGCGATCAACATGGTGGCGGAGCGGCTGCCGGCGACCCTTTGGCTGACCGTGACGGCGATGGGAATTGCGCTCGTCCTCTCGATCCCATTGGGCATGATCGCCGCCGTGAGGCGCGGATCGCTCGTCGACGCCCTCGTCAGCGCCCTGGGCGTCTCGGGTCAGGCCATGCCGCTTTTCTGGTTCGGCATCATGCTGATTATCGTTTTCGGAGTGAACCTGAGGCTCTTTCCGGTTTCGGGATACGGCACCCCGGCCCATCTGGTGCTGCCTGCCGTGACGCTTGGCGTCTACACCATGCCCGTCATCATGCGGTTGACGCGCTCGAGCTTTCTGGACGTCCTCTCCCAGGACTACATCCGGACGGCGAAGGCGAAAGGGGTGCCCCGGCATCTGGTGCTTTTCAAACACGCGCTGCGCAACGCCGCCTTGCCGATCGTTCTCATGGTGGGCATGCAGCTGGGAGTCCTGGTCGGGGGTGCCGTGGTTACCGAGACCGTCTTCTCCTGGCCGGGGATCGGCCGGCTGGCCGTGGACAGCGTGGTCACGGGGGATTTTCCCGTGGTGCAGGCGACCGTCATGCTGCTCGCCGCGGCGATCATGCTGATGAACCTTGTGGCCGACATCGTCGTCGCGTTCATCGACCCGCGCATCCATTTTCACTGAAATGGCAGCGCGCGGTCATCGCCGGACCAGGGCATTGATTGAACCGCAAGGGTAAAATGATTCTCTTGAAGCGTCTTCTAAAATACAAGTCGGGCAGCATCGGCCTTCTGATCGTGATCCTCCTGCTCGGCACGGCGCTGCTCGCCCCGTTGATCGCCCCGCACGACCCGTATCAGCAAAGCTTGCGGAAACGGCTCACCCCTCCGAGTTGGATGCCGGGCGGGGACCCCGACTATTTTCTCGGGACCGACCTGATCGGAAGAGACATCCTCTCGCGCATCATCTACGGAGCGAGAGTGTCGCTGATGGTGGGTGTCTGCACGGTGGCGCTGGCCGGCTGCTTCGGCGTTCTTCTTGGCCTGCTCGGCGGTTATTACGGCGGGAAGATCGACTATTGGGTCATCACGCTGATCAACATGATGTGGTCGTTCCCATTCATTCTGCTCGCCCTCGTGATTGTGGTCGTGCTGGGGACGAGTCTGGTCAATGTGATCATCGCCCTGGCGGCGACCTCCTGGGTCAGCTTCGCCCGGATCATCCGGGGGGAGGTCATGGCCATCAAGGCGCGTGAATTCATACAGGCCGAAAGAGCCCTCGGGGCCGGGGACCTGCGGATCATGTTCCGCCTGATCCTGCCCAACGTTTCGAGTTCCATGTTCGTTCTGGCCACGATCGAGTTCGTGCGGGCCATCATCCGCGAATCGTTCATGAGTTTTCTGGGCGTCGGCGTGCCTCCGACCGTTCCCTCCTGGGGCGGGATGCTGGCGGAGTCCCGGGCGTTCATGCTCGTCATGTGGTGGCTTGCCGCGTTCCCGGGGCTTGCCATATTCTTCTCCGCACTGGGAGTCAACCTGATGGGCGACGGTCTGCGGGACCTGCTGGACCCCAGAATCCGAAGCAAAGCCTAAGCGCACCAGCCGAGAAAGGATGCAACTGAATGAAAATCGAATCCTGTGAGCTTTTCGAAACCCGTTTCCCCATGAAGGCCCCCTTCAAGACCAGCTTCGGCGCCGAGACCAGCCGCCGCATTCTGCTCGTCAAGCTTCAGGGCGAGGGGATCACCGCCTGGGGTGAGTGCACGGCGTCGGATGCACCGCTCTACTCCTATGAGACCGTGGACACCTGCTACTATGTGATCCGGACCTTTCTGCTGCCGGCCATATTGGGCAAACGCTTTGCGGATGTTCCCGGCTTCCGGCGGACCTACGCTGAGATCAAGGGCCATCACATGGCCAAGGCGGCACTGGAACATGCCCTCTGGGACGGCCTTGCCAAAGAGAAGGGCGTTTCGCTCTCGGCGATGATGGGCGGCACCCGCAGCAAGGCGGCCGCCGGGATCAGCATCGGCATCCAGGAATCGATCCCGATGACCATCGATGTGGTGGGCGGATTTCTGGCGCAGGGGTTCCAGCGGATCAAGCTCAAGATCATGCCGGGGTGGGACGTGGAGCTGATTCGCGAGGTCAGGCGGCACTTCCCCCACATCGCCCTCACCGTGGATGCCAATTCCGCCTACACGCTGGAGCAGGCGAATATCTTCAGAGAGCTCGATGAATTCGGGCTGCTCTATATCGAGCAGCCCCTGGCGCACAACGACCTCATCGACCACGCGGCGCTGCAGGCCATGATCAAAACCGACATCTGCCTGGACGAGAGCATCGAGAGTGTAGGGGATGCACGCAAGGCGTTCCAAATCGGGGCCGGCCGCGTCGTCAACATCAAGTCCGGCCGCGTCGGCGGCGGCGACGAGTCGATCCGGATCCACAACTTGGCCCAGGAGAAAAAGGTACCGGTCTGGTGCGGCGGCATGCTGGAAACCGGCATCGGCCGCGCCTACAATCTGGGGTTGGCATCGCTGCCCAATTTCCGCCTCCCGGCCGATATCAGCCCGAGCTTCCGTTTCTACGTGGACGAGATCGTCGACCCGCCGCTGATCCCCGACGCGATGGGTGAATACGAGGTGCCGCAGGGGGTGGGCATCGGCGTCGAGGTTCAGGAGAAGGCCATTCAGAAGCGCTTGGTCCGCCACGAACGGGTTGCGCCGTGAGCGATGGCGGCATGGAGATCTGACCTTTGAGTCCGCTGCTGTCGGTGTCCCGATTAAAAACCTATTTCTACACCTCCGAGGGCGTGGCCAAAGCCGTCGATGACGTCAGCTTTACCCTCGGCCGCGGGCAGACGCTCGGGCTGGTGGGGGAGAGCGGCTGCGGCAAAAGCGTGACCGCGCTCTCCATCATGCGGCTGGTGGATGACCCTCCCGGAAAAATCGTCGCAGGGGAAATCCGACTGGAGGGAGCCAACCTTCTGGAGCTTTCTCGGCCGGCGATGCGCCAAATCCGCGGCCGCGACATCTCCATGATTTTCCAGGAGCCGATGACTTCGCTCAATCCGGTCTTCACGGTCGGCAGCCAGGTCAGCGAAGCCATCCAGTTCCATCAAAACATGGCGCGGCGTGAAATATGGAACAAAAGCATCGAGATGCTCCGCCTCGTCGGCATCCCCTCCCCTGACCGCAGGATGTCGGACTACCCGCACCAGCTAAGTGGCGGCATGCGCCAGCGCATCATGATCGCCATGGCGCTCGCCTGCAACCCGAAAGTCCTTATCGCCGACGAGCCCACGACCGCCTTGGATGTGACCATCCAGGCCCAGATCATGGATCTGATGGCCGGCCTCCAGGAGAAGCTCAAAACAGCGGTCCTGCTTATCACCCACGACCTGGCACTTGTGGCCGAAACCACGCAGCGGGTGGTAGTCATGTATTTAGGCAAGGTGGTGGAGCACGCATCGACCCCCGCCCTGTTTGACGAACCGCTGCACCCTTACACGCGGGGGTTGATGCGCTCGATTCCCCAGATCCACGAGAAGCACTCCAAAACCCGCGTGCTCTGGGAGATCCCCGGCAACGTGCCGAGCCTGATCGACCTCCCCCCGGGGTGCCATTTTTCCGGCCGCTGCGAGCGGCGTATGGCGCGCTGCGCCGAAGCGCCGCCGTTCTTTGAAGTCAAACCGCAGCACTGGGTCCGGTGCTGGCTATACGAGCAAACCGCATGACCGCTGACCGCCTACTGGAAGTCCGGGACCTCAAGGTCTACTTTCCGATCCGCGAGGGGCTGCTCTCCAAAACGGTAGGCTATGTCTACGCCGTCGACGGGGTCGGCTTCGACGTGCACCGCGGCGAAACCCTCGGCCTCGTGGGGGAAAGCGGCTGCGGAAAAACCACCGCGGGCAGAGGCATCCTGAGGCTCGTCGAACCGACGGCAGGAAAGGTTCTGTTCGAAGGCAAAGACGTCCTCGGTTTCTCGCCCGCGGAGCTGAAAACCTTCCGCTGCAAGGCCCAGATCGTCTTCCAAGACCCCTATGCCTCCCTCAACCCCCGCATGCGGATCGGGGAGATCGTCGCCGCCCCGCTGGACATCCACGGCATCGGCTCGCCCGATGAGCGCAGGGCCCGGGTGCGGTTTCTGCTCGAAAAAGTGGGACTGCGGGCGGAGTACATGGACCGCTACCCGCACGAGTTTTCCGGAGGCCAGCGGCAGCGGATCGGGGTGGCCCGCGCGCTTGCCATCCAACCGCAGCTCATCATCGGGGACGAGCCGTTTTCCGCCCTCGATGTGTCCGTCCAGGCCCAGGTAATCAACCTGTTCAGAAAGCTGCAGGAAGAGTTCCATCTCAGCTACGTGATCATCGCCCACAACCTGAGCGTCGTGCGGCACATCTCTGACCGCATCGCCGTCATGTACCTGGGCCGCATCGCCGAGGTCGCCACCTCCGACGATCTGCACGAACAGCCGCTGCACCCTTACACGCAAGCGCTGCTCTCCTCGATCCCCGTTCCCAATCCGCACCTGAAGCGCACGCGCATCCCGCTCGAGGGCGATGTGCCCAGCGCCATCTCCCCCCCGGTCCACTGCAAGTTCCACACGCGCTGCCCGCGGCGCTTCGAGCCCTGCGATCAGCTCGACCCGCTGCTGCGGGAGGCGGCCCCCGGCCACTGGGTCGCCTGCCATCTTTATGCGGACCCCGCCGGCCGGGCCTGACCCGCCGGGGCCTGCCCCCGGCTCAACCGGTCCAGCACGCACAGGCTGCATTTGATGCCCGTATAGAATTTTTCAAGATCCAGGTTCTCGTTGGGGGCGTGATTGCTCTCGTCTGCGTTGGCATAGGGCACCAGCACCGAGGGAACGCCGAGCGTGCGCGTCCAGACGTAATCGGGCAGACTGCCGCCGAGGCTCGGTTGAACCATGGGCTCGACCCCGTACGCTTGGCGCACCGCCGCAATCACGCGGTCGATCGCGGGGAGGCCGGGCCGGGTGCGCGAGGGCCTCATGGCCCCCAGGAACGTGACCTGGATCTGCGGGGCATGCATCTGGACGTGGCGGCACACCTTCCGGAAGATATCCTCCGGGTCCTGGCCCCCCACCAGCCGGAAATCGACCTTGAGCACCGCTTTGGAGGGGATGATGGTCTTCGAGCCCTCCCCCCCGTAGCCGCTGGTGAAGCCGGCGATATTGAAGGTCGGCTCCAGCATCAGCTTGCGGTAGTAGGTCTCTGCATCCAGGTCGAACCCCTCGTAGCCGACGGCCGCGCGGATCTTCTGCCTGTCGAACGGCAGCCTGCGGATCAGCTCGACGGTGGCCGCATCGGGCGGATCAACCCCCTCGGCGAAGCCCTCGATGCACACACGGCCCTGTCGGTCGCGCATCGTCCGCAGCAGATCGACGAGCATCCATGCCGGGTTGGGAACGATCCCGCCCTTGTTGCCGGAGTGGTTGTCCCATGCCGCCCCCACCGCTGTGAGCTCAATGTACAATATTCCCCGGACCCCGAGGACGACCAGCGGCGCTCCGGTCTCATGCAGCGGGCCGTCCGAGGTGTAGACCAGATCGCTCTTCAGCAGCTCCCGGTTCCGTGCCACGAAGGCGTCCAGATGCGGGCTGGAGGACTCCTCTTCCCCTTCGAAGACCATCTTGACGTTCAAGGGCAGCGCGCCGCGCGTCTGCAGCCAGGTCCTGACCGCCAGAACGTGGGCGAGCAACTGCCCCTTGTTGTCGGCCGCCCCCCGGCCGAAGATCTTGCCATTGCGAACCTCCGGTGAAAAAGGGGCCGACTGCCAGAGCTCCAGCGGCTCCGGGGGCTGCACGTCGTAGTGGCCGTAAAAGAGCACCGTATAGGCCTCGGGCGAGAAGATCCTCTCGGCATAGACAACGGGCTGGCCTTCGGTCTCCATGATCGCGGCATCCATGCCGGCCTCTTCAAGCATGCCGGCCAAAAGCCCGGCGCACTCCCGGACGCCCAGGTTCTGGGCGCTGACGCTCGGCTGACGCAGCAGGGTGAACAACCTATCGAGGCAATCCCCGCGGCTGCGATCGAGCTGGTCGAACAGATCATCCAAGGCCATCTTTCCTCCGTGCCGGTGAAAGCGCGGGCCGCCGGGGAGGCCGGCTGCGGCGCGCCGGCTTCGCTTTCGCGTCGAGGCGGCGCGCCACGGCTTCGTAGAAGATGTTCGCGCCGATCAGCAGCACCTCCTCGTCGATGTCGAAATGCGGCGAGTGCAGCTGGTGGGTGATGCCTTTCTGCGGGTTGCTGCACCCCAGGCGCATGATGGCCCCGGGCCGCTGTTCGGTGAAAAAGGCGAAATCCTCGGATCCCATCACCGGCGGCAGGTAGCCGGCGTTTTTTCGGCCGAGGACCGCCTGCGCGGCGGACAGCAAGCGCGCCGCGACGGCGGGGTCGTTCCACAGCATCGGGACCCCGGGGTGGACGGCCAATCGGGAAACGACGCCGAAGGCCGGCTGCAGCGCCGCGGCCAGCTCCTCGAGGCGGCGGATGAGCGTTGACCGGACCTCCTCGGAAAGTGCGCGGACGCTGCCCTCCAGAGATGCGGTCTCGGGGATCACGTTGGCCGCCAGACCCGCGGCGAAACGGCCGACGGTGACGACGGCGGCATCCGCCGGCTTGATGCTGCGGCTGACGATCGACTGCACCTGGGTCACGAAGTGGGCCCCGGCCACGATCGGGTCGATGCACTCCTCGGGCCGGGCGCCGTGGCCGCCCCGGCCCTGGAGGTCGAGCACGAACCGGTCCGCCGAGGCGTTCCCCAGCCGCCTGAACACCCCTGCCCGGCCGACCGCAAGGTCCGGCGCCATGTGGCCGGCCATGATCACATCGACCGGCGGATCCTCGAGCACCCCCTTGGCGATCAGGGCCTTGGCGCCGCCGAGCCGCTCCTCCGCCGGCTGGAATATCAGCTTGACGGCCCCGGCCGCGCGGGACATCAGGCCCGTGTCGACGATCTTCTTGGCGACCCCCAGCATGATGGCCGTGTGGGCGTCGTGGCCGCAGGCGTGCATCACGCCCTTGACCCTGGACCGGTAGGGCGCCTCGCTGAGCTCCGCGATCGGCAGCGCGTCGATGTCGGCCCGCAGGGCGACGACCGGCCCGGGCCCCCGGCCGCGCAGCAGGCCGACGACCCCGGTCGCACCGGGAACCGGCCGCGCCTCCCAGCCGAGCCCGGTCAGTATTTCACGGATGCGTTTCGTTGTCCGGACCTCCTTGAAGGAGAGCTCGGGATGGGAGTGCAGCTCCCTTCTGACGTCGCGGACCCATTCGAACAAACCCCTCTTTTCAGCCCGAGCCATGCACACCGCCTCCTGTATGCGATAGAATGCGTTGAAGCGGCCTCATAACCGCTCCTGTCCGAGGGTGCGAAACCGCCACCCTGCCGCATCGGCGGCTCGACCCGCCCCGGTCGGGCGGCGCCGGTATTTTTTCAGCGCAGGGGCCTGAAGAAGGCCCGTATCTCCTCCGCGAGCGCCTCCGGCTGCTCCAGCGCCGCGAAGTGGCCGCCCTTCCCCATCACCGTCCAGCGGCGGATGTCGGTGTACATGCGCTCGGCCACGGAGCGCGGGGGGCGCAGGATCTCCTTGGGAAACTCGACATAGCCGGCCGGCACATCCACCGTTGCGCCCTCCGGCACCGGCCACGGGCCGTGCATGCGGGCGTAGTAGGGCCAGAAGGAGGAGCCGATCGCCCCGGTCGCCCAGTAGAGCATGATGCCGGTGAGCATCTCCTCGCGCGTGAGCGCGTTCTCGGGGTTTCCGCCGCAGTCGGTCCAGGCCCGGAACTTCTCCACCAGCCACGCCGCAAGGCCGGCCGGGGAATCGGTGAGGGCGAAGGCCAGGGTGGTCGGCTTGGTGCCCTGGATCCACTGGTAGCCGGTCTCCTCTTTGAGAAAACGGCTCAGCTGGTCGAGATACGCCCGCTCCTCGGCCGTGGGGTCGGCCACCATCTTCGGATCGCGCCGCACCGCGAGCAGGTTGAGGTGGATGCCGATGATGCGCGCGGGAAAAGCGAAGCCCAGCCGGGATGCGATGAAAGCCCCCCAGTCGCCGCCCTGGGCGCCGAAGCGCCGGTAGCCGAGCACCTCCGTCATCAGCTCCGCGAACACCTCGGCGATCGCCTCGATGCCGAAGCGCGGCTGGCCCGGTTTGAAGGAGAAGACGTAGCCCGGCAGCGAGGGGGCGACCACGCTGAAGGCATCCGCGGGATCCCCGCCGCTGCGCGCGGGGTCGGTGAGCAGGGGCAGCAGCTTGTGGAACTCCCACACCGACCCGGGCCACCCGTGGCACAACAGGAGCGGCAGCGGGTCGGGGCCCCGGCCCTGCTCGTGGATGAAATGCAGCTCGATGCCCGCAAGCGGCACCGTGAACTGGCGCAGGGCGTTGAGCTTCGCCTCCTGCGCACGCCAGTCGAAGCCGTCGCGCCAGTAGGCGAGCAGCGCCTTCAAATAGGCGACGCTCGTCCCGGTGGACCAGGGCGCCGTCGGCGGCTCGTCGGGGAACCGGGTGTTCGCCAGACGCCGCCGCAGGTCCTCCAGGACCGACTCGGGCACGGACAGCGTGAAAGGGCGCAGGCGATCGTGCGGCATGCAGCAGCCTCCCTTGAACGTGTGTCGCGGTCTGCACGAGAGTACATCAGCCTGCCCGGAAATGGTAGCGGCCGCCCGGTGCCCGTCCACCCGCGGCGCCTTCCGGCCCATGCCGGCGTTTGCGCTCGCGGCCATCCGCGGGGTGGAATTTCCGGCACAGTTGACGTATGGGATGTTGAAACTGGTGCAACCGACGAACCCCGGGAGGACCCATGGCAGACCGCACGCATCCCCAAAAACTGCAGCTTGCGCGCATGCGCCGCTGGAAGCCTCCCCGGGAGTGGGTGCGCATCACGACCATCGATCTTCACACCGGCGGGGAGCCGTTCCGGGTGATCACCGGCGGCTTCCCGGAGCCCGCCGGCGGCACCATCCTCGCCCGCAGGCGGCACGTGCGCGCGCACTGCGACCGGCTGCGGACCGCCCTGATGTTCGAGCCGCGCGGCCACGCCGACATGTACGGGTGCATCCTCACCCCGCCGGTGACCCCCGGGGCGGACGTCGGCGTGCTATTCATGCACAACGAGGGCTACAGCACGATGTGCGGCCACGGGATCATCGCCCTGGCCACGGCGGTGCTGGAGACCGGCCTCCTCCGCATGCAGGCGCCGGAAACCACCATCCGGATCGACAGCCCGGCGGGGCTCATCACCGCGCGCGCCCGGGTGGCGGACGGGCGGGTCGAAAGCGTCTGCTTCCGCAACGTCCCCTCCTTCGTGCTCGCGCAGGATGAAGTGGTGGCGGTCCCGGGGCTGGGCCGCGTGCGCTGCGACATCGCCTTCGGCGGCGCCTTCTACGCCTACGTCGAGGCCGAGGCGGCGGGCGTGCGCTGCCTGCCGGAGGACTTCCGGCCGCTGATCGAAAAAGGCATGGCGATCAAGCGCGCGGTCGCGGCGCAGCGGCAGATCGCCCACCCCTTCGAGGCGGACCTCGGCTTTCTCTACGGCACCATCTTCATCGGCCCGCCGCAGGGGGCCGATGCCCACAGCCGCAACGTGTGCGTCTTCGCCGAAGGGGAAGTGGACCGCTCGCCGACCGGCACCGGCGTGAGCGGCCGGCTGGCCATCCTCCACGCCCGGGGCGAAATCGGCATCGGCGAGCGCATCCGCATCGAGAGCATCATCGGCAGCCGCTTCAGCGGGGCGGTGGCGGAAACGACCTCCTTCGGCCCCTATCCGGCCGTCATCCCGGAAGTCGAGGGGGCGGCCCACATCACCGGCCGCCACGAGTTCGTGATCGACCCCTCCGACCCGTTGCGGGAGGGGTTCATCTTGAGGTAGGCCGGCGCACCTGCGGCCGGCGCTCTCCCGGCCCCGCGAGAACCGGTGCGATGTCCTGCATGATCTGCCGGAGTTGCGCGCTCACCAGGTTCAGGTGCCGGCGCATCTCCTCCGCCGCCTGGGCGCCGTCGCCGCGCGCGAGGTGGCGCATCAGGCGGCAGGCCGTTTTGTGGGTCGAGGCCCGCACCTCGGGCGAGGAGGTCGCCCTGAAGTGCTTGTGATAGCTGAGCACCTTCTGGATCAGGACCTCCACCATCTCGAAGATCGTCTGGTTGCCGCTCGCTTTCGCCACCGCCAGGTGGAACTCGAGGTCCGCGTTGAAAAAATGCGACACGTCGTCGCCGCTGCGCCCGATCTCCCTGACCGCTTTACGAATGCGGCCGAACTCCTCCCTGCGGCCTCGCAGCGCGGCCAGCTCGGCCGATTTGGATTCAAGCAGCTCTCTGGCCTCCATCAGCTCCAGGATGGAGCCGGAAGGAAACGATGCGGACGGGTGCGCGCTCACCGCCCCCGCCGGGGATGCGGCCGCGTGGACGAAGGTGCCCTTGCCCTGGGCGCAGAACAGATGCCCCATCCCGGCGAGCGTGTTGAGGGCTTCCCGGATGGTGGAGCGGCTCACCCCGAGCGAGGCGGCCAGTCGGCGCTGGGACGGCAGCCGCCCGCCGGGCTTGAGGGTGCCAAGCTTCAGTTGATTCAGGATGATCTCGACCACCGCGTCGACGGTTGATGTCTTCATCGGCCTCTCCATGGGGCCCGCGCTCGAAAAGGGGCGCAGCGCGCAGACGGCGCCACGCGCCTGTTGCTGGTCCGACCAGTTACGCGGAAACCGGGCGGTTGTCAACAGGGGTTTTTGCGGGCCGTGCGGGCGTGCCGGCGGTCGATCTGGACTTTCGCGGCAGGCGCGGGTCGACGGCCCGGCAGCTTGGGCGGGTTCGGTTTTTTCCGCAGTGCGGCGGGACAAAACCCCATGCGCGGGGAACCCGGCCTGCTCGTCCGCCGCTCGGGCCCCGCCGGCGCATTTCGCTTGACTTTGATGCCTGCGAACATTTATAAGTAGCGACCCGTTCGGCTGGTCCGACCAATGACCCCACCCTGCCGTGCCGCGAACCGCGCAGCGCGCATCCGAAACGCTGAGCGCCGAAACCGACGGGCGCAGCCTGCTGCTTCAACCGGAGGGACGCATCGTCCGAAGTGAAACCGCCACTCAAAGGAGGAAGAACATGAAACGAATCGGATTGCTGCTCACGATGACCGCCCTGGCCGCACTGCTCGCCGCCGGGCCGGCCGCCGCCGAGATCAAAGTCGGCATCATGGTCCCCACCACCGGCTCCGAGGCCACCTACGGCAAGGACATGGAAAATGCCATTAAAATGGCCGTCGACGAGATCAACGCCAAGGGCGGCGTGCTCGGCCGGAAGATCGCCACCTTCACCGGCGACGACGGCTGCGATCCGCAGATGGCAACCGCCGCCGCCAGCAAGATCGTCTCGGCCAACGTGGACGCCGTCGTCGGCGGCTACTGCTCCGGAGCCACCCTGCCGACCCTGAAAATTTACGCGGACGCCGCCGTGCCGATCGTCATTCCGGCGGCGAACTCCACCAAATTCATCGACCTCAACCCGGGCAACGCCTTTCTGATCAACTCCATCGGGACCTATCAGGTCGACACGGCCGTCGGCCTCTTCAAGAAGCTCGGCGTCAAGAAGATCGCCATCGTCCATCAGGGCGACGGCTACTCCGAGGACCTGGCCAGCCTCACCCAGAAGGAATGGACCAAGATGGGCAATGAGGTGGTGGCCTTCGAGGTGGTCAACAAGGGCGAGCAGGACCACTCCGCCCTCGTCACCCGGATCAAGTCCAAGGCGCCGGAGCTCGTCTTCTGGACCGCCTACTACGCGGACGGGGCCCTGATCATCAAGCAGCTCCGGCAGGGGGGTTACAACGGCAAGATCGCCGTCGGCGACGGTTCGACGGATGCCAAGCTGATGGAGATCGCGGGCAAGGCCGCCGAGGGGGTCTACGCCCTGGCCAATCCCCTGCCCGAGTTCCTCGGCGAAGGCCAAAAATTCATCGATGCCTACAAGGCCAAGTTCAAGACCAGTCCGGGGCCCTATTCGGCGCTCTCCTACGACGGCATGCACCTGCTGGCCGATGCCATCCAACGCGCCGGCTCCACCGACAAGAATAAGATCGCCGCAGCGCTCAAGGCGACCCAAGGGTTCAAGGGGCTGTCGGGCCCCGTCACCTTCACCGACAAGAACCTGCTCGCCCGCTCCAACTTCGTGGTCCTGGTGGTCAAGGGCGGCAAATTCACCTTGGTCAACTGAGCGGCTCGGCTCGACTCCAGCAAAGCGGTCCGCGCCGGCGAACGGCGCGGACCTTTACTATGGCAAACGAGAGGCGCATCGAGCGGTGACGATACTCGACATCATCATTCAGCAGCTCACCAACGGCCTGATACTGGGATCCTTCTACAGCCTGGTGGCGCTCGGCTACTCCATGGTCTACGGCATCATCAAGCTGCTCAACTTCGCCCATGGCGACATCTACATGGTGGGGGCCTTCGTCGGCTTCGTCATCCTCTCGTTCGTGTCGACGCTGCTGGGCGACGGCTGGCTGGGGATCCTGCCCAGCATGATTCTCGCCATGACGGCGGTGGGCTTCCTGGGGGTTCTCATCCAGCGCATCGCCTACCGCCCGCTGCTCTCCGCGCCGCGGCTGTCGATTCTGATCGTCGCCGTCGGGGTCTCCCTGGTGCTGTTCAACAGCGTGATGGTCGTCACCATCGGCGAGTACAAAGCCTTCCCTTCGGGCCTGGGATACGAGGGCATCACCATGGGGCACGTCCACATCACCTACACCCAGATGGTGATGGTGGGCGCCACGGCGGTGCTGATGATCGCCCTGCACCTCTTCATCGCCAAAACCATCTACGGCAAGGCCATGCGGGCCATCTCCATCGACATGGACGCCTGCCGCCTGATGGGCATCGACGTCAACAAAATCATCGCCCTGACCTTCTTCGTCGGCTCCTCCCTGGCGGCCGCCGCCGGTGTCATGGCCGGGGTGTATTACGGGTCCATCCATTTTTTCATGGGGTTCGTCATCGGGCTGAAGGCCTTCACCTCGGCGGTCATCGGCGGCATCGGCTCCATCCCCGGGGCCATGCTGGGGGGCCTCCTGCTCGGCCTGCTCGAGTCTTTCGGGACCCAGCTGCCCTGGGTCGGCACCGAGTGGAAGGATGTCTTCGCCTTCGGCCTGTTGATTCTGCTGTTGGTCTTCAAACCGACCGGAATTCTGGGGCGAACGGAGATCGAGAGGATGTAGGGCATGGCTGAACCGTCTACGCCCCCCCCCGCCGCGGCCGCAACATCCGGGCTGGCCGGGCTGGAGGAGCGGCTGTTCGTCTTTTTCGACAAGCGCTCGCGCCGCAGGCTCGTCCAGGGGCTCTTGGTCCTGGCCGCCGTTTCGATCCCGCTGGTCGGGGACAGCTACCTGCTGGAGATCCTGACCAACTCGTTTTTCTACATCGTCCTGTGCCTCGGGCTGAACATCGTGGTCGGCTACGCCGGGCTCCTGGATTTGGGCTACGCCGCCTTTTTCGCCGTGGGGGCCTACACGACGGGCATTCTCACCTCCCAGTTCGATTGGAATTTCTGGCTGACCATCCCGGCCGCCGTATTCTTCTCCATCATCGCCGGCGTCATCATCGGCGGCCCGACCCTGCGGCTGCGCAGCGACTACCTGGCGATCGTGACGCTCGGCTTCGGTGAAATCACGCGCATCGCCGCCAGAAACCTCAAAGAGCTGACCGGGGGGGCGAGCGGCCTGATCGGCATCAACCGCCCGTCGTTTTTCGGTCTGGAGCTCAACCAGATCCACCACTACTACTATGTTTTTTTCATCCTCGTTCTCCTGGCCGTTTTCGTGAGCTTCCGCCTGCAGCACTCCCGCCTGGGCCGCGCTTGGCAGTACGTGCGCGAGGATGAGGATGCCGCCGAGGCCATGGGCATCGACCGGGTGGCCGTCAAGCTCTACGCCTACGTGATCGGCGCCGTCTTCGCAGGGGTGGCCGGATGCTTTTTCGCCGGCAAAATGACCGCCATCTCGCCCGAGACCTTCCAGTTCATGCAGTCGGCCACCATCCTCATGGCGGTGGTGCTGGGCGGGATGGGCAAGATCCCGGGCATGATCGTGGGGGCCCTGGCGCTGATCCTCTTCCCGGAGATCTTCCGGGAGATCGGCTCCGTTCGGATGCTCGTCTTCGGCGTGGTGCTGGTGATGATGATGATCTTCCGGCCCCAGGGGATCTGGCCGGAGCGCCGGAACTGAAAAAGAGGCGGGGGGCATGCGCATTCTGCAGGTGAGGGATCTGGCGCTGAGCTTCGGGGGCCTGAATGTCATCGACCGGCTCAGCTTCGACGTCGATGAGGGCTCGATCGTCAGCCTCATCGGCCCCAACGGGGCCGGCAAGACCTCCGTCTTCAACTGCCTGACGGGCTTCTACAAGGCCGACTCCGGCGAGATCCGGTTTATGGACCAGCCGGTCACGAAGCTGAAGCCCCACAAAATCACCCAGAAGGGCATGGCCCGCACCTTCCAGAACCTGCGCCTGTTCAAGCAGATGACCGTGCTCGAAAACGTCATGTCGGGAATGCACTGCCGCACCCGTGCCGGTGCACTGGGGGCGGTCCTGCGCAGCGGCAGCCAGCGCCGGGAAGAGGCCCACATCCGCAGCGTGGCGCAGGAGTGCCTGGAGTTCGTGGGCATCCTCGCGCTGAAGGACCGGCTGGCGCGCAACCTGCCCTACGGCGACCAGCGCCGGGTGGAGTGGGCCCGCGCCCTCGCGACCCGCCCCCGGCTGCTGCTCTTCGACGAGCCGGCGGCCGGGCTGAACTACGACGAGAAAGAGCGCCTGATCGGCCTCATCCGCCGCATCCGCGAGGAGCTCGGCATCACCATCTTCCTGATCGAGCACGACATGGGGCTGGTGATGCAGATCTCGGAGAAGGTCGTGGTCATCGACTACGGCAAAAAGATCGCCGAGGGCGGCTGCGACGCCGTCCAATGCGACCCGAAGGTGATCGAAGCCTATCTCGGCCGGGAAGACGAGGAGGGCGCGGCAGATGAGCGAAACCGTTCTTGAAATCGAAGGCCTGCAGACCTTTTACGGCAAGATCCACGCCCTGAGGGGCATCAGCCTAAACGTGCCGAAGGGAAAAATCGTCACCCTGCTGGGCGCCAACGGCGCCGGCAAGAGCACCACCCTCAAGACCATCTCCGGGCTGACCCGCGCCGCCGCCGGCAGGATCACCTTCCGGGGCCAGGAGATCACCGCCGCCGCCCCCCATGCCATCGTCCGCATGGGGTTGATCCACGCGCCCGAGGGCCGGCGCATCTTCAAGGGCATGACCGTCCAGGAGAACCTCGACCTCGGCGGCTTCACCAACCGCGGGGAGCGGGCCGAAAAGCAGCGGCGGCTGCAGTACATCTTCGAGCTTTTCCCCATTCTCTCCAACCGCCGCAACCAGGACGCCGCGCTGCTCTCCGGCGGCGAACAGCAGATGCTCGCGATCGGCCGCGCCCTCATGACCGACCCCGAGCTCATGCTGCTCGACGAGCCCTCGATGGGGCTCGCCCCCTTCCTGGTGCAGGCGATCATGAAGATCATCCGCAAGCTCAACGAGCAGGGCACCACGATCCTGCTGGTGGAGCAGAACGCCAAGGTGGCCTTGAGGCTCGCGGACTACGGCTATGTGCTGGAGACGGGCAGAATCGTCGTCGAAGGCGACAGCGCCACCCTGCGCGAGGACGAGAGCATCGTGAAGGCCTACCTGGGCGGCGGGCACTGACGCTCGCGCGCCCCTGTTTGCCCGAAACCGACCCCGCCCCGCGGCCGAAACCTGCCGCCGCCGCAACCCCGGCCTTGCGCCGCGCCCGGAATCCGCCGGCCGGGCACCGCAGCGCCCCCCCGCCCGACCGAAAGCGTGCGCACGGTGCGCCGCTTCACACCCCGTGTTCGGCGCGCGAGAGGATCTCCTCCTGGATGTCGCGGCTGAGCAGCACGAAGTAGTCGGAGTAGCCCGCCACCCGGATGAGCAGGTTGCGGTGCTCCTCGGGTCGTTCCATGGCATCGACGAGGGTGCGGCGGTCGACGATGTTGAACTGCATGTGGAAGCCGCCCTGGGCGAAATAGGTGCGGATCAGGGCGGCCAGCTTGCGCAGGTCGGGCTCGGCGGCCACCGTCTGCGGGTTGATCTTGATGTTCAGGAGCGTGCCGTTGGTGCGGGCGTGGTCGAGCTTGGCCACCGAGCGGGTGGAGGCCGTGGGGCCGCTGCGGTCGTGGCCCTGGACCGGGCTGACGCCCTCGGAGAGCCACTCCCGCGCCCGCCGGCCGTCCGGGGTGGCGCCCGTGAGCGCGCCGAGCGCGATGTGGCTCGTGGTGGGCAGCAGGTCCACCCAGTAGCGGGCGCCCTGGATGTCGGTGTGGCGCTCCACCGCCGCGCAGAAGATCTCCTGGACGGCGACGGCCAGCGCGTCGGCGAACTCGTCGTCGTTGCCGTAGTGCGGGGTCTTGCAGGCCAGGATCCGGCGCAGCTCCTCCGCGCCCTCCCAGTTGCGGTCCAGCGCATCGACCAGCTCGGCCATGGAGAAGCGCCCGTCGGCGAAGACCTGCTTGCGGATGCCGGCGAGCGCGTCGGCCACCGTGCCGACCGCAACCCCGCTCAAGGTGGCGATCTTGTAGTGCGACCCGCCTGCATGCCAATCGGTGGCCGTGGCGATGCAGTCGTCGATGACCGCCGAGGTGAACGGCACCGGGCAGTGCCGGGCGTAGATCGCGCGCACGGTGTCGTCGTAGCGGACCTTGAGGTCCACGAAGTGCTCGACCTGGGTCCGCAGGGCCGCCATCACATCGTCGAAGGCGGCGAAGGCCCGGGGGTCCCCGGTGGCCGGGCCGAGCCGCTCGCCGCTCAGGCGGTCCACCCCGTCGTTGAGCGCCAGCTCCAGCGCCTTGGCCAGGTTGAAGTAGCCCGTCGAGGCCATGCGGTCCTTGCCGTCGCAGAAGGTCGCCACGCACCCGTTCAGGCTGCTCGCGCGCGCATCGGCCAGCGTCTTGCCGCGGTTGACCATGCCCAGGACCATGGCGTCCGCGTTGAACATGGCCGGCATGCCGGTGCCCAGCCGCAGCACCTCGCAGCAGCGCAGCAGGAACCGGGGCGGGGTGAGCGAGGCGATCTGGGCCGAGAGCCCCGGCTGGGGCAGCCGCGTGTGCGCGAGCGCCTCCAGGCACATGTAGGAGAGCGCGTTGACCGCATCCTGCCCCTGGCGCGTGAGCCCGCCGATGTTCAGGTTCTGGAACTCGGGGTAGGAGCTCGAGGTCTCGGCCTCGCCCGAGTCCTTGGCGAGCGTGATCTCGTCGAACTTGACCCACATCAGGTCGAGCAGCTCCTGGGCCTGATCCTGCGTGATCTCGCCGGCCTCGATGCTCGCCCGGTAGTAGGGGTAGAGGACCTGGTCGAACCGGCCGGGGCCGAAGGCGTGCCCGTCGGTCTCCAGATTCAGCATGAGGTGGGTGATCCAGAAGGACTGCAGCGCCTCCTGGAAGGTGGCGGCCGGCTGGGCCGGCACGCGGTCGAGCACGCGGGCGATCTGCTCCAGCTCCGTGCGGCGGGCCGGGTCGGCCTCGATCGCGGCCAGCCGCCGGGCCTCGGCTGCGTGCCGCGCGGCCAGCAGCATGGCGGCTTCGCAGGCCATGATCACCGACTCCAGAAAAAGGCGCTTGGATTCGCGGTCGTGCTCCCGGGCGTCCAATCGCGAGAGCGAGCGTTCGACGTCGGCGATGATGCCCTGCATGCCCTTCGCGAGCACCTTCTCGTAGCCGGCGTTGATGTGGCCGATGGTGCGCGACCGGAAGTAGTTGTAGATCACGCCGCGCTCGTCCGCCTTCCAGATCTCGGCCGGCACGGCCTCCATGATGCGGTCGCTGATCTGCCGCCCCTTCCAGTACGGGAACACCTCCGCGCGCAGCACCCGCTGGGTCTCGGGGCTCACGTAGAAGGGCGTGTTCGTGCGGGTGGCCATCCGGTCCAGGTCGCGCTCGACCCAGTCGCAGCTGATCTCCGGAAACAGGGGCGACCCGCGCGGGGTCAGGGCTTTCATGCCGACGATCAGCTCCCCCTCCTGGATGGCGACCGCGTGCTCGGCCGCGATGGCGAGCAGCATCCGGCCCCGCCGCGTGAACAAGGGCTCGCCCTCGGTCTGCCGGTAGCTGCGGGTCACGGAGACGGCGCGCTCGGGGTGCACTTCGGGCCGCGCCAGCTGGTTGCGGCGGATGCCCAGCGTCACCCGCGCCGTCGGAGCGCAGCCGGCGGCGGGCGTTTCCGGGGGGAATAGAACGGATCGGGGGGACTCAACGGCGGCGGTCTTCATGGGGGTCTCCTGCGGTTGATTTTTTCGATCGGGAGGCTTTCGCCTCCGGTGCGGCCGCCGCGGCCGCGGAGCTCTTTTCCATGGCGGCCGTGGCGCGACGGACGTGGGCGCGCGCGAGGCGCTCCGCGCGCTCGGCGTCGGCCGCCAGGACGGCGGCTACGATCTGCTCGAGCTCCGCCAGCGTGTCGCGGATGGTTTTCGCCGTGCGCGGCAGGTAGGCGTTGATGTGGTAGCGGTGCAGGTTGTTGTGCACGGTCTCCAGGAAAAAGCGGTGCAGGGGGTTGCCGCCGACGACCGCCAGGGCGAGGTGGATCTCCTTGTCCACCTGCATGAACGCGTCCCACTGCGCCGCGCCGCGCGCGGCCAGGGTTTGTGCGCGTTTGAGCAGGCGGCGCAGCTCGCCGGTGTTGCGGGCGTCCGCGCGCAGGGCCGCGCGGCGGGTCACCAGCCCCTCGAGGTCCTGCCGGAACTCGGAGATCTCCCCCATGCGTATGCGCTGGGACTGCACGAAGAGCGCCAGGGTCTCGGTCATCGAGTCGCTGTTGAGCTCTTTGACGAAAATCCCGCCGCGGTGGCCCTTGCGAATCTCGACCAGCCCCTTCTGCTCGAGCACCCTCAGCGACTCGCGCAGGGTGTTGCGGCTGACATCCAGCAGCCCCTGCAGCTCCCGCTCGGAGGGCAGCCGCTGCCCCACGGCAAGGCGGCCCTGGAGGATCGCGTTTTGCACCTGCACGATGATGCTCTCGAACGCCCGGACCTGTCTGACCTTGGAGAACATAATGAGTGCCGCCGGTGGTTAGAGTGTGGTGGTTGGTGTTTAGGGTTGAGTGGTCGGTGTTAAGAGATTGGCGGTCAGCGGGCGGTTAGGGCGGCGCCGCGATCGGATCCCGGCTGGACGCCGCTCCCGCAGAATCGGGCCCTGCGTGCCGATGAGACAGCCTCGCCCCTCGAGCCCCGCCGACCTTCGCCACGCACCCCGCACGAAACACCACCCATCCAGACATTCAATGGTTCAACCATACCTGATGCGGACGGCTGTGTCAAGCGCCGTGCCGGGGGGGCCGCCCCGCTCAGGGGCCCTTGGGGGCCGCCGGCGGCGCGTGGGGCACCCGGCGCAGCTTTCCCACCTCATAGCCCTGGCCTTCCAAAAACTGCACCATCCGGCGGTAGTCCTGCTCCGCGATCGACGGCTGCCGGGCCATGATCCAGGCGTAGTCGCGCCGCGTGCGGCCGATGATGGTCCGGGAGTAGTCTTCGGACAAATAGACGATGCGGTACTCCGCCTCGAAGGGCCAGATGAACTGCATGCCCCAGACCGCGTTGGACTGCGGGTCGCGGATGAACCCGCGCGGGGTGTATCGCTTCAAAGGCCCGTCGAAGCCGCCCTGGTTGAAGGTGAAGGTGGTCGCGACGCTGCCGTCGGCATCCAGCCGGTAGGATTCGACCGCATTGTAGGCCTGGGTCTCGATGAAGGTCGGGATGGCGGCGATCACGTACCAGTCGCCCATGAAGCGCTCCACGTCGACCGCGGCCACGGTGTGGATCGGGGGCCGGCTCTGGCAGCCCGCCGCGGCGGCCACCAGCACGGCCAGGGCCGCCTTCATCCAGGCTCCTCTCATCTCTCACCTCCCGTTCGCTGCGCGCGACATGCGACCGGTCGGCTCTCGTCCGCCGGCGCCTTTGCCGCCCGCAACATAGCCATCGATCGGGCGGAGTCAAAACCGCGCCGCGCGCATAAAAAAACCTCCGCCCGGGCGACGGGCGGAGGTTTCGGCCGAAGCAGCCCCTGACGGCGGCCGGGTCACTCCTCTTCTTTGAGCTTCTCCTGCAGGTTTTCGCGCAGCAGCTCGCCGAAGGTCGTGGTGCGCTGGGTGCCCAGGCTGCTCACATAGTCGCTCAGCAGGCCCTGCTCGCCTTCGATCTCCAGCCGCTTGATGGACAGCCCGATCCGCCGCTCGTCGCTGTTGATGGTCATCACCTTGGCGGTGATCATGTCGCCGATGGTGTAGCGGCCGACCGGCGTCTTGATCTTCTCCTTGCTGATCTCGGAGACGTGCACGAGCCCCTCGATGCCCTCCTCGATCTCGACGAAAATGCCGAAGTCGGTCACGTTGGTGATCGTGCCGGTGATCTCGCTGCCCACCTTGAAGCGCTGGCCCAGGGTTTTCCATGGGTCCGGCTGCAGCTGCTTGATCCCCAGCGAGAAGCGCTCGTTGTCTTTTTCGATGTCGAGCACGATGGCCTGGACCAGGTCGCCCTTCTTGAAGAGCTCGGAGGGGTGCTTGATGCGCTTGGTCCAGGAGAGGTCCGAGATGTGCACCAGGCCGTCGATGCCCTCGTCGATGCCGATGAAAATGCCGAAGTCGGTGATGTTCTTGATCTTGCCCTCGATCGTGGTGCCCACCGGATACTTCTCGGCGATGACGTCCCACGGGTTGGGGGCGGCCTGCTTCATCCCTAAAGAGACGCGCCGGGCCTCGGGCTTGATGTCCAGCACCAGGGCGTCGACCTCCTCCCCCACCGAGACCACCTTGGAGGGGTGCCGAACCTTGCGGGTCCAGGACATCTCCGAGACGTGGATCAGCCCCTCGATCCCCTCCTCCAGCTCCACGAAGGCGCCGTAGTCGGTGAGGCTCACGACGCGCCCCGCCACCCGCGAACCCACCGGGTATTTCTGCGCCGCCGTGCTCCAGGGATCCGCCATCAGCTGCTTCATCCCCAGGGAGACCCGCTCCTTTTCCAGATCCAGATTGAGCACTTTGACGGTGATCTGGTCGCCGATCTTGAACAGGTCGGAGGGGTGCTTGACGCGGCCCCAGGAGATGTCGGTGATGTGCAGCAGCCCGTCCATGCCGCCCAGGTCCACGAAAACGCCGTATTCGGTGATGTTCTTGACCACGCCCGGCATCACCTTGCCCTCGTGGATGGAGGCCAGCGTGGCCGCGCGCTTGGATTCGCGCTCTTTCTCGAGCAGCACCCGCCGGGAGAGCACGATGTTGCTGCGCTTGCGGTTGTATTTCAGGATCTTGAAGTCGTAGGTCTTGCCGACCATTTCGTCCAGGTTGCGGATGGGCCGCAGGTCGGCCTGCGAGCCCGGCAGGAAGGCCGGGACCCCGATGTCCACCGAGAAGCCGCCCTTGACGCGGCTGGTGATGACGCCGCGGATCGTGCCGTCCTCGTCGTGGCACTTCTTGATGTTGTCCCACACCTTGATGTTGGCCGCCTTGTCCTTGGAGAGGATGACGCGCTCCTCCTCGTCGTCCCACCACTCGACCATGACCTCGACGGTGTCGCCCACCTTGGCGGTGATGCTGCCGTCCTCGGCCCGGAACTCGTTGATGCGGATCTGCCCTTCGGATTTATAGCCGATGTCGACCAGCACCAGGTCCTTGTCGACGGAGGTGATCACCCCGGTGACCACTTCGCCCTCCTTGAACTGGCCGAAGCTGTCCTCGTACATC